>NZ_RBZR01000021.1:0-56725 GCF_003628495.1 Ruminococcus sp. B05
ATTGTTTTGTGTGGTAACTTTACAATATCAAATACTGGTAAGAATTGCCATTGCCTATTTTATTATTGAGAAAAAGAAAGCTGTGCCACAGCCTTGGCAGGCCATCGCGCAGCGATTTTGTTCAATTGGAAGTTGTAGAGGTATAAAGAATTATGAAAAGTTTAATTATATATGGTAGTCAATATGGAACAGCAAAAGCATACGCTACAAAACTTTCAGAGATAACAGAAATTCCTTGCATAAGTTATGAAAACATAAAGGATATAAAGGATTACGAGCAGATAATTTATTTTGGGGGGTTGTATGCAGGTGGTGTAAAAGGATTAAAAAACACATTTAGACTATTGAAAAATAGCAATATCAAAACGATTCTGGTTACTGTAGGGCTTGCAGATGTAAATAATAAAGAAAATACTAATAACATTAAAGCCTCCCTTGAAAAACAACTTGAAAAAGATATTTATAAAAACTCTTTAATCTTTCACTTAAGAGGTGGTATAGACTACAGTAAATTGAATTTCAAGCACAAGACTATGATGAAAATGTTATATCATTCTCTTAAAAACAAGCCAGTTGAAAGCCTTACGCAAGAAGATAAGGCACTGATAGAAACCTATAACACAAAAGTAGATTTTGTTGATTATGATTCGCTAAAACAAATTGTAGAGGTAATTCAATAAATCTCAGTTTGAAAAGGGGAAATGAAAAAGTGGCAATTTCAAATATAAATACAATTATTAGTAATGATTTTCAAAAAGTTTGGAACATTGTTTTAGCTGTTGATAAATATAACTCATGGCGAAGTGATTTGAGCAAAACAGAAATAATAAATGACAAACAATTTATTGAATACACAAAAAATGGATATGCTACTACATTTACCGTCACCGTTGTAGAACCATATAAACGCTGGGAATTTGATATGGAGAATAGCAACATGAAAGGTCATTGGATTGGTGTTTTTATAGACAAAGGGAATGAAACACAAATAGACTTTACAGAAAATGTGATACCTAAAAAGTGGTTTATGAAACCTTTTGTAAAAACCTATTTAAAAAAACAACAAAAGCAATTTGTTCTGGACTTAAAGAAAGCATTGGAATAATAAAATTCAAGATTGGAGGGTTGGAAATGGCTTCAAGTAAAGATTATTTACAATTTGTTTTAGAACAATTATCAGAATTACAAGAAATAACATATCGTGCAATGATGGGAGAATTTATTATCTATTATCGTGGAAAAATCATTGGCGGTATATATGATGATAGGTTACTGGTAAAACCAACAAAGTCTGCAATTTCTTATATGCCAACAGTTACTTATGAAATTCCATACGAAAATGCCAAAGAAATGTTATTGGTGGAAGAAATTGATAATAAAGATTTTCTGACGGGGTTATTTAATGTGATGTATGATGAACTACCAACGCAAAAACCTAAAAAGAAAAAATAAACAGTTTTTAACTTGACAATTTCATATCCATACACACAAAGCAGTTAGTCTTAGGATTGACTGCTTTTTTCTTACCAAAATTATAGATTGGAGTGATGAAATGATATACTCTTAGAACTTTTTAACAAGATTATTGAAGCATAAAATTTTGTTGTAGTGCTTATATGTGAATGGTATAATCGGGGTATGAAAAAAGATAAAATAGATTAGGAGTCAAGTTATGGATTATATCATAAGGGAAATTAAAAAAGCAGAATATGATTTACTCAATGACTTTTTGTATGAAGCAATTTATATTCCAGACGGTGTTGAGCCACCACCTAAATCAATAATTAACTGTCCAGAATTACAAGAATATGTTTTTGAATTTGGAAAGCGAAAAGATGATAGGGCTTTAGTTGCGGAAGTTCAAGGAAATGTCATAGGTGCTATTTGGGTACGAATAATGAACGATTACGGACACATTGACAATGATACACCGTCCCTTGCTATGTCTGTTTTTCAAAAGTATAGAGGACAAGGGATTGGGACTTCATTATTGCAACAATTATTGTTAGTGGAAAAATCTTTTGGTTATTCAAAAATTTCCTTATCTGTTCAGAAAAATAATTATGCAGTAAAAATGTATAAGAAAGCAGGTTTTCTTGTTGTTGATGAAAACAGCGAAGAATATATTATGACTATAAATCTATAACAGACAATCTAGTTTACAATTTCATATCCCTACATACAAAGCAGTTAGTCTTATGATTGACTGCTTTTTAAAAAGACACCATTTAGGTGTAATGATGTCTTTTGGGTGTTATTTTATAGTCATATCAAGGCTCATTCAATCGTGGTAAATTAGTGGTAAAATGAATGGTTTTCTATACTCCAAAATGCTTGAAAGTATAGTGGTTATGCGAATAATCCAAAATTAGATATAAAAATTAATATAAAAGCTATAGCGAAAAACAAAGCTCATAAGAAAAATTATGCGAAAATTTATGTGAAAATAAATAGAAGTTCCTTGACAGAAAATGCATTGGATTTTATCATGAAAGATACGTGAATTACGCAGGATGAAGGAGAAAAAATATGGATTATATATTATTGATCATCGGATTTGTATTGTTAATCAAAGGGGCAGACTTTTTCGTAGACGGAAGCTCCAGCGTGGCAAAAATATTAAAGGTGCCGACAATCATCATCGGTCTTACAGTCGTAGCATTTGGAACAAGTATGCCGGAGCTCTCAGTCAGTGTGACGGCAGCACTTCGGGGAAGTAATGACCTGGCAGTCAGCAACGTGTTAGGTTCCAATATTTTTAACCTGTTGGTTGTCCTAGGATGTTGTGCATTGGTAAAACCTGTGGCGGCAAAATGGTCCTTGCTCAAAAAAGAGTTTCCATTTTCAATATTGATCACAATTATTTTACTGCTTGTAGATTCTGATTTTTCTATTATGAAAATATTGGACGGAAACCAGGGATTTGTCCTGGGAAGATGGGCAGGATTACTGTTTTTGATTTTGTTTGTTCTTTATATATATGCAACCGTAAAATCCGCACTTCGCTCCAGAGCAGAAGCAAAAGATATGGAAGAGGAAGAGTATAAGACGATGAGCCCACTAAAAAGCGGCATTTATATCGTAATCGGATTAATCGGAATTGTGTGGGGCGGTAATCTGGTCGTAGACAGCGCATCGAATATCGCATTGACATTTGGATGGAGCCAGACATTTATCGGGCTTACAATTGTAGCACTTGGAACATCACTTCCAGAGCTGGTTACATCTGTTGTAGCAGCAAGAAAAGGAGAAAATGACCTTGCAGTAGGGAATGTTGTCGGTTCAAACATTTTCAACATTTTATTGATACTTGGAGTGTCTTCCTTTATCACACCAATCACACTCGATGTGACAGCGGTGTATGATACAATCATTTTAATTATAGCAAGTATCGTCGTGTATGTATCAGCAATCAGCAAACGCGAGATTCAAAGAAAAGAAGGAATTCTCTTTTTAGTTTGCTATTTTGCATTTTTCCTTTACGTGTTTATGAGATAGAAACAAGTGAGATATTTCATAAGGAATAGAGTTATAAAAAAAGAAAAATCGTAGTCGATAGATTACAAAAGAAGGGAGAGGACAATGGAGAAGAAAAAAATTATTGAATTCCGTAACATTGTAAAAAATTTTGATGGTCAGATTGTATTAAAAGGTATCAATCTGGATATTTATGAAAATGAATTTGTGACCCTGTTAGGACCAAGTGGATGCGGTAAAACCACATTGCTTCGAATTCTGGGAGGATTCCTGGATGCGGACGAGGGAAGCGTAATGTTTGATGGAGAAGAAATCAGTCAAAAACCTCCATATGAACGTGAGTTGAATACTGTATTTCAGAAATACGCATTATTTCCACATTTAAGTGTTTATGAAAATATTGCGTTTGGTCTTAAGATAAAAAAGATGAGCAAGGATATCATTGACCAGAAGGTTATGAAGATGCTTAAACTCATCGGTCTGGAAGGGTATGAAGATAAAAATACAACCCTGCTTTCCGGAGGACAGCAGCAGAGAGTAGCGATTGCCCGCGCCCTTGTAAATGAGCCGAAGGTCTTATTATTAGACGAACCATTGGCGGCGCTGGATTTGAAACTGCGTAAAGAGATGCAGTATGAGTTGAAACGTATCCAGCAGGAAGTAGGAATCACATTTATTTTTGTAACACATGATCAGGAAGAAGCACTGACAATGTCAGACAAGATCGTTGTTATGAAAGGCGGAGAAATCCAGCAGGTAGGAACACCGGAAGAAATCTACAACGAGCCTGCAAACGTATATGTAGCCAATTTCATCGGCGAAAGCAACATCATTTCCGGAAGAATGCTCGAAGATTACAAAGTACGATTTGATGATGTAACATTTGACTGTGTAGATTTCGGATTCAGAAAAGACGAACCGGTAGATGTAGTATTGCGTCCAGAAGATATCGATATTGTTGATGTCAAAGACGGAAAACTTACCGGAGAAGTACAGAGCGTACTCTTTAAAGGAGTCCACTACGAGATTATTGTTGAGACAGTCCCGGGAACAAGTGTAACCGTAAACATGCGAGTAGTACATAACCGTGATGTGACAAGCGAAGACGGAACAGAAAAAATCAGTGCCAGCGATTTTTACGTCGATGTGGAAGATGTAGAAGCACTTGATGATAAAGACATTATCGCTTTCTCAAATGCACAGGCATGGGATCCAAAGACAGACGAGTACATTTCCATCGCAAGAATTGAATATGATTTGAAGCCGGAAGAAGGAGAATATCCAGTTACATTCTCAACATCGAAAGGAACAAGTGTACAAAGAAACATTTTTGTTGTCAACCAGCCTTTCGTTAAAAATGAGAGAGCAAATGAAGGTGTTATGGCATTTAACTTCTCAAAAACAGTAGATGAAATCATAGAATCCCAGGCACTGGATACAGATTTGAAAACATGGGCAAATGCACAAGGTTGGAAGTTGACAGACGAAGACCAGAGTGTAGATTTAAGTGTAGATTACGATTTTGAGCCGGAAGATGTAAAAGAAGGTGTATATAAGATCACATTCTCAACGACAGGTCGTGAGTTTAAGATTCATACAACAGACTATTCCGAGGAAGGTCAGGAAGTCGGGCTGACATTCTTCCCGGAAGATATCCATGTTATGTCGAAGGTGGTATTTTAATATGAAGAAATTCTCACAGTTAGCAATCCCATATATCGTGTGGGCGGTGTTGATGCTCGTACTTCCAATGGCACTGATTTTCCTTTACTCTATCACAGAGCCTGGAAACAGCATCATATCCTTCTCAATAACACTGGATCAGTACATCAAATTCTTTACCGACAAAGATTTCTTACTGATTCTGTGGCGCTCACTTGCAATTGCGGTTAAGACAACCATCATCTGTCTGCTGCTTGGTTATCCGATTGCATATTACATTGCAAGAACAAAAGAAAAAACACAGAACATGTTAATCTTATGCATTACAATTCCAATGTGGATCAACATGCTTGTGCGTACTTATGCGTGGATCGGTCTCTTAAGTGATGGCGGATTGATCCAGAAAATATTAAGTCTCGTAGGTCTTGGACACATAAAGCTCCTTTACACAGAAGGTGCAGTATTGCTTGGTATGGTATACAACTTCCTGCCATTTATGATTTTGCAGATTCAGACATCCCTGTGTAAAATGGATACTTCCTTATTAGAAGCAAGCGCAGATTTAGGGGCAAGTCCGGCGCAGACATTTCGACGCATCACCCTGCCATTATCATTGCCGGGCGTGATCAACGGAATCACATTAGTATTTTTGCCGGCAGTAAGCTCCTTCTTCATTCCAAAGCTGTTAGGAGGAGGTCAGTATTTCCTTATTGGAAATATGATTGAAAACCAGTTTATTACAGTAGGAGAGTGGAACTTCGGAAGTGCCATCTCTATGATCATGGCAGTTATTATGATGCTACTTATGATGGCAGTGCGTAAAACTGAAAAACGAAATGCAGGCGGAAAGGAGGCATAATCTAATGAAAAAAAATAAGCATCCATTTGGTAAGATACTTCTGGTTCTGACGATTGTGTTCTTCTATCTTCCAATTATATATATGATTATTTTTTCATTTAACGATGGAAAATCATTGACAAAATTTACCGGATTTTCATTGCGCTGGTATCAGCATATGATGGATTCCGGAGATATGATGAGCGCATTATCCACAACATTTAGCGTGGCAATCATCGCAACAATCATTTCAACAATTATCGGAACAATCACGGCAATCGGATTAAGCAAATCCAAAAAGATTATCAGAGATCTGATGGAGCAGGTAAACAATCTGCCGATGATGAATCCGGAAATCGTAACAGCGATTGGATTTATGCTGCTGTTCATTACATTTAAAATAGAAAAAGGCTATGTGACAATGCTTCTGGCACATATCGCATTTTGTATACCATATGTAATCTTGTCAGTCATGCCAAAAATCCGTTCGCTTGACCCAAATATCGCAGATGCGGCGATGGATTTAGGGGCGACACCGTGGCAGGCATTGACAAAAGCCATTGTACCGCAGATTACACCGGGAATTATCTCAGGTGCACTGATTGCATTTACCATGTCAATAGATGATTTTATTATTTCATACTTCGTGACAGGCCGCGGCGTAAAAAACTTAAGTATTGTAGTTTATACGATGAGCAAGCGTGTAAATCCAAGTATCAATGCGGTGTCAACACTTGTTGTTGTCATTATTACAATAGCGCTGGTAATTATTAACATTGCACCGGTCGTAGCTTCAAAACGTGCAAAAAAAGAAAATGTAGGCCGAAGAAAATTCGTTTATCCGGCAACTGCAGCAGTATGTGTATTGTTAGCAATTGTGGTTTTTGTAAATATATCCGGAAACAAGGCCGCGTCAAAGCCATTTGAAGGCCAGACCTTGCACATTTACAACTGGGGCGAATATACCGGTGAAAATATCATCAACGATTTCCAGAAAGAGACCGGGGCAACCGTTGTTATGGAGAACTTTGATTCCAATGAACAAATGTATATCAAAGTCGCAAATGGAGAATCCTACGATATCCTTGTTCCAAGTGATTACATGATCCAGAGATTGATAGGCGAAGGATATCTGCAAAAATTAGATCATTCAAAACTAGACTGCCTTGATAAGCTCGATGATGGCGTAAAAAATCTGGCATACGATCCGGGAAATGAATACTCAATACCATATTTCTGGGGAACAGTCGGAATCATTTACGATAAAACAAAGGTAGATATCGAAGATTTGAAAAAAGAAGGCTACAACATTTTCCTCGATGAAAAATATAAAGGAGATATCTATCTCTACGATTCCGAGAGAGATTCCTTTATGATGGCGTTGAAAGCATTGGGATATTCCATGAATACAACGAATGAAAAAGAAATCCAGAAGGCTTATGACTGGCTCCTTCAGTGTGTGCAGACGATGGATTCGGAAATCGTTATGGACGAAATCATTGACAACATGGCACAAGGCCGAAAAGCATTAGGCTTAATCTATTCAGGAGATGCAACTTATGTCATGGCAGAAAATGAAAACATGGGTTACTATTTACCGGAAAGCGGAACAAACCTCTGGTCTGATGCGATGGTTATTCCGAAAAATGCAAAGAATCCAGAACTTGCATACGCATTTATCAACTATGCAAGCGACTATGACGGAGCTTATGATAACTCAAGCTATATAGGTTACACTGCCGCAAATAAAGAAGTTATGGATGATCTCTCCAAAGTGGGCGGCGATTTCGAAGGAATCAATGCGTACATTCCAAGAAGCGACAATCAAAATGATGAAATATTTGAATATAATGAAGATACAAAGAAGATTATCAGTGATCTGTGGAGCAGAGTAAAAATTGCAGCAAGTAATGCGAAGTGATAAGAGGGGTGCGAAAGCACTCCTTTTTCTATGTGGCGAACGTAAGTATTTCTTATTATATGAAAGTGGATGTGAGGGCTTACGAAAGCAGATTGGTATCTGAAAAGAGACATGAAAATAAAATTAGCACTCACCATTAAAAAGTGCTAACAAAAGTGTTGACAAACCAAAAAAGCAGTGGTATTGTTATAGAGTAAATAGAACAAGAAAAATTCATGGTAGCTTTTAGAACGCTTTTAAAAACTACCATTTAGCAACCAATTTTTATAAAAAAGGGGGTTTGTGTTATGAACATTAATAAATTTACACAGAATTCATTGCAGGCAGTTCAGTCTTGTGAGAAGGTTGCCTATGATTATGGCAATCAGGAGATCGCACAGGAACATTTACTCTATGCACTGGTTACACAGGATGACAGCCTGATTTTAAAATTATTAGAGAAGATGAACGTTCAAGGCACATTGTTTATCAATCGTGTAGAAGAAGCAATCAATAAAAGACCAAAGGTGCAAGGGGGACAGGTGTTTGTCGGACAGGATCTGAATAATGTATTGATCCATGCAGAAGACGAGGCCAAACAGATGGGAGACGAATACGTTTCAGTTGAGCATTTGTTCCTTGCATTGTTAAAACACGCAAGCAGAGAGATGAAAGCACTGTTTCGAGAGTTTGGAATCGACCGCAACTCATTTCTCCAGGCATTGTCCAGTGTCAGAGGTAATCAGAAAGTGACAAGCGATAATCCGGAGGCAACCTACGATGCACTTGCAAAATATGGTACCGACCTGGTTGAGCGTGCAAGAGAGCAGAAACTGGACCCGGTTATCGGACGAGATGCTGAGATCCGTAATGTAATCCGAATCCTTTCACGTAAGACAAAGAACAATCCGGTTCTGATTGGTGAACCAGGTGTTGGTAAAACGGCAGCAGTAGAAGGTCTTGCACAGCGAATTGTAAGAGGAGATGTGCCGGAAGGCCTGAAAGATAAGATTATTTTCGCACTGGATATGGGGGCACTTGTAGCAGGAGCAAAGTATCGAGGAGAATTCGAAGAACGTCTGAAAGCCGTATTGGAAGAAGTAAAGAACAGCGAAGGCAAGATCATTCTCTTCATCGATGAGCTGCATACAATTGTCGGAGCTGGTAAGACAGAAGGCTCTATGGACGCCGGAAATATGCTCAAGCCAATGCTTGCACGAGGCGAGTTACATTGTATCGGAGCTACAACTCTGGACGAATATAGAAAATATATCGAGAAAGACGCAGCACTTGAGAGACGTTTCCAGCCGGTTTTAGTAGATGAACCAAGCGTAGAAGATGCCATTTCCATCCTTCGTGGACTGAAAGAACGTTATGAAGTATACCATGGCGTTAAAATCACAGACGGAGCACTTGTGGCAGCGGCAACATTGTCCAACCGATATATATCAGACCGTTTCCTTCCGGATAAAGCAATCGACCTTGTCGATGAAGCATGTGCATTGATTAAGACAGAATTAGATTCCATGCCGGCCGAGATGGACGAATTGCGAAGAAAGATTATGCAGCTTGAGATCGAAGAAGCAGCACTTAAAAAAGAAGAAGACCGGTTAAGCAAAGAAAGACTGGAACATTTACAGCAAGAACTTGCAGAACTTAGAGAACAATTTTCAAAACAGAAAGCACAGTGGGATAATGAAAAACATTCCGTAGAACGTGTTCAAAAAATCCGTGAAGAGATCGAACAGATTAATAACGATATCCAAAAAGCACAGCGCTCATACGATTTGGAAAAAGCAGCCGAGCTGCAGTATGGAAAACTTCCACAGCTTCAAAAACAATTAGAAGAAGAGGAAGCACATATCAAAGAGAAAGACTTACGTCTGGTACATGAAAGTGTTACAGATAATGAAATCGCCAGAATCATTTCCAGATGGACAGGAATTCCGGTAGCAAAACTAAACGAGAGCGAGCGAAGCAAGACTCTTCATCTTGACGAAGAACTGCACAAACGTGTCATTGGACAAGACGAAGGCGTAACAAAAGTGACAGAAGCTATCATCCGTTCCAAAGCAGGAATCAAAGATCCATCCAAACCAATCGGTTCATTCCTATTCTTAGGACCAACCGGTGTAGGTAAGACAGAACTTGCGAAAGCTCTCGCAGAAAGCTTGTTTGATGATGAAAATAACATGGTTCGTATCGACATGAGCGAATACATGGAGAAATATTCCGTGAGCCGTCTGATCGGAGCTCCTCCGGGATATGTCGGATACGATGAAGGCGGTCAGCTGACAGAAGCAGTTCGTAGAAAACCATACTCCGTTGTACTGTTCGATGAGATTGAAAAAGCACATCCGGACGTATTCAATGTACTTTTGCAAGTACTGGATGATGGTCGTATCACAGACTCACAAGGCCGTACAGTAGACTTTAAAAATACAATATTGATCATGACATCCAACATCGGATCCTCCTACCTGCTGGATGGAATTCAGGACAACGGCGAAATCAAGCCAGAAAATCAAGAAATGGTAATGCAAGATTTAAGAGCACATTTCAGACCAGAATTCCTGAACCGTCTCGATGAGATTATCATGTTCAAACCATTGACAAAAGAAAACATCGGTTCAATTGTAGATTTAATGATTGCAGATGTAAACAAGAGACTGGAAGATAAAGAAATCTCCATCGAATTGACACCAGAAGCAAAAAGCTTCGTTATAGATGGCGGTTACGATCCAACTTACGGTGCAAGACCACTCAAACGATATCTGCAGAAACACGTTGATACATTAGCTGCAAAACTGATCCTCGAAGGAAATGTCGGAACAGGCGATGTGATCTTATTACAGGTTGAAGATGGCAAACTTGTAGCGAAGATAAAAGGTCGAAGTGATATTTAATAAAGAGAATAAGTAATATTAGATGGCAGACTGTGCGAGCAGTCTGCCATTATTTTAGTCTCAGATAGCATAATGCCCACAAAAATACCAAGCGACTATGCTCTCTTGCTCAGCTTCGTCGGGCAAGCCCGACTCCAATTCGCCAGATTGCATAGTCGCTTGGTATTTTGTATGGTGGAACGGGGGATCCCATCACTTATCCAATACTTTATTAATCTGTTCCACAGGTAAATTCAAAAGTTCAGCAAGCTTATCAACATCAGTGATTGACTTAGATAGAGTTCTGATAAATTCTTCGGTCACTTGTTCTGTTACCTGTTCTGTTACCTGTTCTGTTACTTGTTCGGTCACCTGTTCGGTTACTTGTGCTGTTACTTGTTCGGTCACTTGTTCTGTTACTTGCTCCGTTACTCGTTTCGTTACTTCCTCCGTCACTCGCTTCGTTACCAGTTCTTCCTGTTCTTGAAATTCCTCCGCCATTAATTCTCTCAATGCTTCACACATAGTTTCTTTAACCTCCTTTACTGCATCCCAGTTCGCTCGGGTAATAACTTCCATTGCAGCTTGATATAATTTCGATGATTTTTTTGTCTCATATTCTCTGAGAAGCGTTTCAATTTCATCAGGCTCAGACATGTTGTTGCGTAAACTCTGCAACCAGAGATTTTCTTTCGGATCTAATTCCCTCGTCACCAAAAGCTGCATCGGAAAAGCATCCCCGGTAATATAATAGATTCCAGCCTCCACATGACTAATATCCAGTCCACGAAATTCTTTCAAATGTTGAACCATTCTTCTCGGAAAATGATTACAAATGAAAGTGATAGTCAATTCATCGGGTGGAATCTCGCAAATTTTATCTGTGTCTGACTGATAAAAACAGCAGTATCCGTACACTTTGTAAAAGTCATTGATTGTTAGGTTATCATCCGGACTTTTGTATTCAATGATATTGTATTTTTTAAAAATCCTGCCAATATTTTTGTGAATCGCTTCGTTTTCAGCAACCTTGATGATCAATTCATCCATTTGCATAGGCTTTTTGGAAAGCAAATGCTCCGGCTCAAAGGTAAGTTTTTCAGCTTCGGCTTCAAATTCGATCTGGATTGATGCCTGAAAAGCCGGATGCCATTGAATTGTATCTTTTGTACCTTCCTTCAATTAAAGTCTCCTTTCATTATAAAGTTTCCAGTTACTTAATGCAATGACAAAGAGACAACAAAAAATATACCATTGAAGTGAAAAACAATATAGAAATCCTCGATTATCAACTTGTCAAAAGCATCTTTTTTCATATCGGATTATGTTTCAGAAATCGAAACCCGAGATGAGAGCCTTGCGGCTTAGATAATTCAGAGAAAAGAAATCCCCTGAAGACGTAGTGATACCATATCATGAAAATTAAGTTATGTAAAGTAAGAAGTTTTATGTTTCACAATACACAGTTTAGCAGAAAGCGAGGGGAAGCATCTACGAGTCTTGGAATAAGCAAGTTGAGGATGTTGTTTTTGGAGCAGAAGCATCTACAAGCCTTGGAATAAGTAAATTGAAGATGCAATTTTTGAGTGGGAAGCATCTTCAAGTTATAGAATAAGCAGGTTGCAGATGCAATTTAAGTAGAAGTGAATATCTGCAAGTCATGAAATAAGTAAATTGCAGATGCAATTATACATGAGTGGCAGGGAAAAAGCATCCGCAACAGCGAATATCCCACTCTTGCAGATACCGCCGCATCAAAAAAAGCATCTGCGATATCGAATATCCCACTCTTGCAGATATCACTGCATCCTAAAAAGCATCTGCAACAGCGCATAACCGTTCCTCCCCCGCCACCTCTTGTACAAATAAAAAACAACAAATTTTTCGGGGGGGCGTTGACATAGGTATATCAAAGTTTTATACTTAAAATGTTTTGTAAACAAATAATTGCAATTTATAGTTATACGTAAGATGAAAAAAATGAAAAAATGAAAAAATGAAAAGATGCAAAAAACATAACCCAAAAGCGTAAAGAAAAAGCTTTTCGCTTGTCTTATTTCTAGAGACATTTTAATATCAAAATGTTTTGTCTGGATAACACTACCCGATTTGATACGACAGATACTAAAAGGCAAAATAGAATTAGAGTGGAATTTATTGACAAATTTCATGAATACCTATAGACTAATATTAGCGAAATAGGTCTTTTTGCGACCTTTTTTAGCAAATAATTGAGAAAGATGGAGGTCATTTTTGAATGGACAGATACATAGATATGCACTGTCACATTTTGCCTGGTGTGGATGACGGAGCACAGAATCTGGAAGAGACAAGACAGATGCTGCAGATTGCCTTTAATGAAGGAACCCGTTTAATCATTGCAACTCCACATCATCATCCGCGCAGAGGACATAAAAGGCCGGAGATACTTAACGAACAGTTAAGACTGGTACGGGCAGAAGCAGCGAAGATTAGTGATAAATTCCGAATTTATCTGGGAACCGAGGTTTTCTTTGGACAGGATGTTCCGGAGAAGATAAACAGGGGAGAGATTCTTACAATGAATAAAAGAAACACTGTATTGCTGGAATTTTCTCCATCCGATAGTTACGACTACATACGTCAGGGAGTGCAGCAGGTTCAGATGACCGGGAATCAAGTGATTATTGCCCATGCAGAGCGTTATCAATGTCTGCTAGATGATATTGGATATGCAGAAGAATTGTGTGATATGGGCGCAAGCATTCAGGTGAATGCAGGAAGTATCATTGGCGATGGCGGTCGCAGAGCCAAGAAGTTTGTAAAAGAACTGATGGATGAAGATATGGTGTTCGGAGTAGGAACCGACGCACATGGAGTACAGACACGTGCTCCAAAGATGAAAAAGGCGGCAGATTACGTCAAGAAAAAATATGGAGAAGAATACATGAGGAGGATTTTCTTCGATAACGCAGCTACGTTATTGAGAAAGAGAAAGTAGTTATGAATCAATACACAAAAAATACAAGAATGAATCCAGAGTCAGATAATGACGAATTGACAATTGACCTGACAGAAGTTATCGGTGCTTTGTTAAAAAAAGCACACATCATTATTCTGACAGGAATTATCGTAGCTTTGTTGGCATTTATTGGAACAAAGCTTTTTATTACGCCTATGTATACGGCAGAGACAAAAGTATATGTACTGTCCAAATCAGATGGGGCAGCAGGTATAACAACAAGTGATTTACAGGCTGGTTCATATTTAATAAAGGACTACACAGAGCTGGTAAAGAGCCGTACAGTAATGGAACAGGTTATCGCAGTATTAAACCTGGATGTGAAACCTGAAGAGTTAATGAAGATGATATCGGTTGAAGCTGCAACAGACTCACGAATCCTTACTATCAAAGTAGAAAACGATGATCCAAAACAGGCGAAAGAGATTGCAGATGCAGTTCGCGAAGCTGTCAGCGTACAGATCACAGAGATTATGGATGCAGATGCAGTTAATACAGTTGAGAAGGCAGACCTTCCAAGTGCACCATCTTCACCAAATACAATGAAGAATACAATGATGGGTGGAATCCTTGGGATTATTCTGGCAATGGGAGTTGTTGTATTAATCTATATCATGGATGACACAATTAAGACACCAGACGACGTAGAACGTTATCTGGGACTGAATACATTAACGTCTATTCCAATCGCAGAAGGAGCAAAGAAGAATAAAAAAGCGAAAGGATTGTCAGCATGTCAGTTCACAAAGACGATGAACAGATAACAAAGAGGGAATAAAGATGCAGGAAATAGAATTAAAAGAAATAAAAAAAGATTATCGGAGTAATGAAGCATACAAGTCTCTCCGTACCAACATTGAGTTTTCAGGAGAGGATAATAAAGTATTGGTGTTTACAAGTTGCACACCAAACGAAGGAAAGAGTACAGTAACAATCGCAGTGGCACATTCATTTGCCGAGGCAGGTAAGAAAGTACTGTTTATTGATGCTGATTTAAGAAAATCAGTATTAGCAGGACGACATAAAGTAAACGGACAACTGAAAGGACTGTCACATTTCTTATCAGGACAGACAGAGCTTGGAGAAGTTATGTATCGTGTAAAAGATACAAACATGGTTATGATCTTCGCAGGTGTAGTACCGCCAAACCCTGCCGAGCTGTTAGGAGGCAAACGATTTGAAAGTCTCCTTACAAGTGCAAGAAAAGCCTATGATTATGTAATTATTGATGCACCGCCGCTGGGAAGCGTTATTGATGCAGCGATTATAGCAAAACAGAGCGATGCATCAGTGCTTGTAATTTCAGCAAACACAGTCAGTCATAAATTTGCAAAAGTTGTAAAAGAGCAGTTGGAAAAATCAGGCTGTCCAATCCTTGGAGTAGTATTAAATAAAGTAGATATGGGACAGAATAAGTATTATGGAAAATACTATGGAAAATATTATGGCTCATATGGCGATTATGGTCATGAGGAAGAGGGAAAGGCTGAGGAAGAGGCATGAAACAAGAAAAGTTAGTAGCTGTGCTGATAGCAGGCTGTCTGATACTTGGAGGTGCAGCACTGGTTGTTCGTGGCAGTCAGGATCGACAGGCTCCGGTTATTAAAGTGAAGAAAGCAGACCTCACATATCAAGAAGGGCAAGGTTATGGAGAACTTTTAAAAGGTGTCAGTGCAGAAGATAACCGAGACGGAGACCTTACCGATGAAGTGTTTGTAGACCGCGTTGTGCAGATTAAAGATGGCAAAGCAATCGTATATTACGGTGTGATGGACAAGGCAAAGAATGTAGGAACTGCCAAGCGAACAGTTAATTATGTAGAAAATGGAAATGCACAGACGGATGCACATCCTAACACAGAAAATATAGCGGATGAGAATACAGAACAATCCGGAGAGGCAGCAGCATCACAGAACGAGCCTGCCAAAGCAGATGCAAACAATGATCTCACACCGGTCGGAGAAGCACCGGTAATCGCACTTACAACAGACCAGGTAACAATTGCAGCCGGAACAGAATTTGACCTTATGAGTGTAGTCAAAGGTGTTGCCGATGGCAATGATGATGCAGATTCATTATCAACGCGTATCAGTGTAGATGGTCAGTATGATGTAAATGTTCCAGGAAGTTATTTATTACATTACTATGTAATAGATTCCGATGGCAATGCATCTGAAGTAAAAGCATTTACATTGAACGTGCAGTAGGATATGTACATTAAGAGGATACAAACAGCAGGATAGAAGGAGTATATCAATCAGATGAAAGAACAGAAGAAGACACTGCATATGGCAGGAAAGTTGATTACATTAATACAGTTGATTCTTGCGGTCGGTTTGATTGCAGTTATCTGGAACAGCGGATTGGTACCAACGAAATATCTGGTGGCAATTATCATTGTATTATTAATATTATTTGGAGTAACATTCGGATTACAATATGTAAAAAATAAAGTCTATATCGTAGGAATTGTACTTAGTATTATACTGAGTATCTTACAGGCAATTGGAATTGTCTATATGTTGAAGGCAGACAAGCTGATGGCAGATGTAGGTGGAGCAAATTATAAGACAGATAATATGATCGTAGTTGTTAAAAAAGACAACCCGGCATCGAATCTGATGGATGCTTCGATGTATCGCTTTGGTACACAGACTGCTGTAGACCAGGAAAACACACAGACAATGCTGGATAACATTAACAAGGCATTGGGACGCGAAGTTAAAGTAGAGCAGTATGGTACTGTTCAGGAACTTGCAAATGCTTTATTAGAAGGTAGGGTAGATGCGGCAATTTATAATCAGGCATTAGATGGCCTGATCACAGATTCAATTGAAGATTATTCCGACAAAGTACGTGTTTTATATCACTATGGAATTGAGACAGAACTCGAACAGGAAACAGCAGATGTAGGAGAACCATTTAATGTATACATAAGCGGTATTGATGTAGATGGTCCAATCGCAACAAACAGCCGAAGTGATGTCAATATTATTATGACAGTAAACCCAAATACAAAGAAGATTTTACTGACAACAACACCACGTGATTATTACGTACAGATACCGGATATTTCAGGAGAGCAGAGAGATAAGCTGACACATGCAGGCATTTATGGCGTGGATGCATCTATGCGAACATTAGAGCAGTTGTATGGCATTGATATTTCTTATTATGCAAGAGTAAACTTTTCGTCGCTGGTTAAAATCGTAGATACATTAGGCGGCGTGGATGTGGACTCGGATTTTGAGTTTACAGCAGGAGGATATCAGTTTAAAAAGGGAATGAATCATCTTGACGGAAAACAGGCATTGGCATTCTCAAGAGAACGTTACAGTTTTGAAGATGGAGATAATCAGAGAGGAAAAGACCAACAGAAGGTTCTGACAGCGATTTTAAATAAAGCAATGTCACCTGCAATTTTGTCTAATGCAAGTGCATTGATTGCAGATGTCAGCGACAGTGTACAGACTAATATGACACAGGAAGAGATGGCGAAATTTATTAAGATGCAGTTGAATGATGGTGCAAGCTGGACTATTGAATCTCAGGCAGCATCAGGAAACGGAGATACACAAGCATGTTATTCATCAGGAGACCAGCCACTGTATGTGATGTGGCCGGATGAAGCAGTGGTACAGAGCATTAGTGCAAAGATGAATGAGATATTAAATGGAAATTAAAGGATAAAGGTAATAAGGTTTAAAGGAAGAGAAGAAAAAATATGAGTGGAGTATCAAATCAAGATAAAGAAAGATGAAAAAAAAGAAAATTGAACACTGGCAGATGATAGCATTATATCTGATGATATATGATGTGCTCGCAATTAACTTTGCCTACTTTTTTGGATTGTGGCTGCGTTTTGATTTGCACTTCACAAGTATTCCGGCAGAGTATATGAGTGCATTCTTGAAGTTTGCACCGATACATACAGTATTTACGATTTTTGTATTTGCACAATTACGTCTCTATAACAGCTTGTGGAGATTCGCAAGCTTTAGCGAACTGAACAGAGTAATTGTTGCATCTGTGATTACAACTATCTTTAATATAGTAGGAATGACAGCATTTATTCAGCGTATGCCATTATCTTACTATATAATCGGATCGGTTTTACAGTTTGGACTTACATTGACAATTCGTTTTTCATACCGCTATATGAATTTAGAGCGTGGCAGACGAGAGAAAGAGGCGAACCCATTACATAATGCAATGATCATCGGTGCCGGTGCAGCAGGTCAGACTTTAATCAGAGAGCTGAAAAGCTCAGGAGAGGTAAAATCAAAAGCTTGCTGCGTGATAGATGATAACCCAAATAAATGGGGTCGTGTTATGGAAGGCGTGCCGATTGTCGGGGGTCGTGAAGATATTCTCATCAATGTGAAGAAATATAAGATTGACCAGATTTTATTTGCGATACCGACTGCAAGTGCACAGGCAAGAAGAGAAATCTTAAATATATGTAAAGAAACAGATTGTGAATTAAAACAGCTTCCGGGAATCTTTCAGCTGGCAAATGGCGAAGTGTCCATGAGCAAAATG
Organism: Ruminococcus sp. B05; assembly: GCF_003628495.1. NCBI lineage: Bacteria > Bacillati > Bacillota > Clostridia > Eubacteriales > Oscillospiraceae > Ruminococcus > Ruminococcus sp. B05. The sequence continues at coordinate 18,306 of NZ_RBZR01000021.1, forward strand.
AGACCGGTTGCGATTGAAGATTTACTTGGGCGAGATACAATCAAAGTAAATATGGAAGAAATCTTCCAGTACCTTAAAGGAAAAGTAATTCTCGTAACAGGTGGTGGCGGTTCAATCGGAAGCGAGCTGTGCCGTCAGATTGCGGCACATGAACCGAAACAGTTGATTATATTTGATATCTATGAGAACAATGCATATGATATCGAGCAGGAATTAAGACGAAAATATCCAGAATTAAACTTGAAGGTTCTGATCGGTTCAGTACGTGACAGTAAAAGAATCAATCAGGTGTTTGAAACATATAAACCACAGATTGTATATCATGCGGCAGCACATAAGCATGTACCGCTTATGGAGACAAGCCCGAATGAAGCAATTAAAAACAATGTAGTAGGAACTTACAAGACAGCCTACGCAGCACTGAAGAATGGAACAGAGAGATTCGTACTGATCAGTACAGATAAAGCCGTAAACCCGACAAATATTATGGGAGCGAGCAAGCGTCTCTGTGAAATGGTCATCCAGAGTATGGACAAGATCAGTAAATCCGGTCATACAGAATGGCTTCCATTCTTACATGAACATGAAGATAAACATGTGAATGGACAGATAGTTCCGGACCCGGAAGACCATATGACTGTAAATGTAGAAGAAAATGCGGCTGCATATGGTAAAGGAAAAACAGATTTTGTTGCCGTTCGTTTTGGAAATGTACTTGGAAGTAATGGTTCAGTCATTCCATTATTCAAAAAACAGATTGAAAATGGTGGTCCGGTAACGGTTACACATCCAGATATCATTCGTTACTTCATGACAATCCCAGAGGCGGTCAGTCTGGTACTTCAGGCAGGAACTTATGCAAAAGGCGGAGAAATCTTCGTGCTGGATATGGGAGAGCCGATGAAGATTGATACATTGGCAAGAAACCTTATCAAATTGTCGGGATATAAACCAGATGAAGATATCCGAGTTGTATACAGCGGGTTACGTCCGGGAGAAAAACTGTTTGAAGAGAAGCTGATGGCTGAAGAAGGTCTGGAGAGAACGGAAAATGAATTAATCCATATCGGTAAACCAATCCCGTTTGATACAAAAGAATTCCTTGGACAGTTGGAAGAACTGGCAATGGCTAGTTACGAGAACAGCGAGGAGATTGTAGAGATGGTGGAAAGCGTTGTGACAACGTTCAAGCCAGCGGGAGAGCATCCGAGTGGAAAGTAGGAATGTGTAGATTTAAAAGGTAAGGAGTAAAAATATGGCTTTCGTAAATAATGAAAGATTTGAAAAGTTTGAAAAGAAGGTATATCGATATTTATATAAGTAAAGCGATATAAGTAAAAATATAAGTTAAACGATATAATAGGGATAAATTCTTAGATAAATCCCGTAAAATCAACGATTGGACGGCTTTAGCCGGAAGTTTGATTTTGTAAATTCTCCCTATTCCAAAAGGTTAAAAGTGGTTCGGATAATCGCTATGGTGACTTTCTTTGAAGCTCAATTTAACCCTAAGAATAGAGCAAATTACAAGAGGAAAATTTTCGACATAGCCTGTACTGGATAGCAATATCTGTTCGGGCTTTTTGTCGTATTTAAAAATATAAAAGAAATAGCAATGGACTTTTACGTTGTATAAAAGTCGATTTGTATTTATAGAAAGAATTAATAATGGAAATTTTAACCCCGCATAATAACTATAGGAGAGAGTAAAATGTTTAATCCAGAGAAAATTAATTTTGAGAAATTTGAAAATAAGGTATGGCTTTCATCACCAACAATGCATGGTGATGAATTACAGTATATGACAGAAGCGTATGAAACAAACTGGATGTCTACTGTAGGTAAAAATATTACAGAAGTAGAATGTCAGATTGCTGAAAAAGTAGGATGCAAATATGCAATTGGCTTATCTGCAGGTACTGCGTCTTTACATCTTGCTATGAGATTAGCTGGCGAACATTTATATGGAATGCCTAAATTGGGTAAAGGATCATTATATAAGAAAAAAGTTCTGACAAGCGATTTAACATTTTGTGCGACAATTAACCCTATTGTATATGAGGGTGGTATTCCTGTTTTCATTGATAGTGAAAGAGATACATGGAATATGGATCCGGAAGCTCTTGAAAAAGCATTTGAAATTTATCCGGATGCAAAACTTGTAGTTGTTGCCAATTTGTATGGTACACCAGCTAAGATGGATGAAATTAGGGCAGTTGTAAAGAAACATAATGCATTATTAGTGGAGGATGCTGCAGAAAGTTTAGGTGGAACTTATAAAGGTGTACAGACAGGAACATTTGGAGATTACAACTGCATTAGTTTTAATGGTAACAAGATCATAACTGGTTCTTCAGGTGGAATGTTCTTAACAGATAGTTTAGACGATGCTAATAAAGTACGAAAATGGTCAACTCAGGCAAGAGAAAATTCTCCATGGTATCAGCATGAGGAGATTGGATACAATTACCGTATGAGTAATGTTATTGCCGGTGTTGTTAGAGGACAGATTCCTTACCTAGAAGAACATATTGCACAGAAAAAAGCTATCTATGAAAGATACAAAGAAGGGCTTAAAGGTTTACCAGTTACCATGAATCCATATGATGAAGATAATAGTGATCCCAACTTCTGGTTATCATGCATTTTGATTGATAAGGATGCAATGTGTAGACAGATAAGGGGCGAACATCATGCTTTATATGTATCTGAGCATGGAAAGAGTTGTCCAACAGAAATCTTAGAAACACTTGCTAAATATAATGCAGAAGGAAGACCAATTTGGAAACCACTTAGCCTACAGCCAATCTTTAGAAGTTGCGATGCTATTACTAAAGAGGGATCAATTCGTGGTTGCACAGATGCATATATTCCAGGAAGAAAAGAAAGTGTAGGATATGATCTTTTTAGTAGAGGATTATGTTTACCATCTGATAATAAGATGACTATTGAAGAACAGGATAAAGTAATGGAAATAGTAAGAGCATGTTTTGAATAGGAGATAGGGATGTATAAAAAATGTTTTAAAAGATGTTTAGATTTTATTTTAAGCTTACTTGCACTCATTGTATTATCACCAATTCTTTTAGTTCTTATGATGTTTGGAACAATCTTTATGCATGGTAATCCTTTTTTTACACAGAAAAGACCTGGTAAAGACGAAAAAATATTTAATCTTATTAAGTTTAGAACAATGGACAATCGTAAAGATATAGAAGGAAATTTACTTCCCGATGATGTTAGATTAAATAAGTATGGAAGATTACTTAGAAGCACATCATTAGATGAATTACCTGAATTAATAAATATTTTAAAAGGAGATAGCGGTATAATAGGAACAACCAAGAAAAACATTGATTTTACAGGGGTTTCGCTGGCTTAGTCGAATTTTGTTATGATAATTTTTCTTTGTGTTGTGTCGATTGAGCGGGGGAACAAATATAAAAGAATGGTTTCTTGGATGCTTATTTTGACCCACACTGTAAGCTGAAAAATTATGATAAGGAGGTTTGACCTAGCCTGCGGATGCTCTTTAAAAAGAACATTCACAGGCTAGTCGTCGTGTTAAAGAACTTACCTAATAAAAACAAATAATTATGAGGAGCGTGTTGAAAATGGGAAGAAAATTATTAATTGTAGCCTCTAAAAGATATGGAGATTATGTAAAAGAGATAGCAGAGTCAATGGGTTGCTTTGAGGAAATCTCCTTTGTAGATAATGACAGAGAAGGAGCTATTGGAAAACTGGAGGATGTGGAAAGTTTTTATCCGGAATATAACTGTGCAATAGCTGCATGTGACGATGGAACAGAAAGACTTGAGTGGAATAAAAAGTTGGAGGCACTTTACAATATTCCAGTTTTATTTCATATGGATTCTACTATTTCCCCATCAGCTAATTTAATGCCTGGCTGTATTGTTGAGCCAAGGGCTGTTGTCGGCTGTGGAAGTACTATTGGGCAGGCAACGGTCATTGGTGCCAATGTGGTGGTAGAACCATATTGTTTTATTGGAGATAGTTGCACATTAAAATCAGGAACAATTGTGAAATCAACAAGTATGGTTGCAATGAACACAAGCACAGAACAAGGAAGTGTTCTGTTTACGTCATTAACAAAGGAATGATAAGGTTCAATAATTATAGGAAGGATGAAACCGCCCTGATTTTCGTGGGGGGGGGTACACGATGAATAGTACAAATGAAACAAAGATGGATATGAAACAGGCAAAACAAAATAACACGCCAAACATACGCTGGACGCTTGTCGGGTATGATTTGATTGTATATGCATTAGTAGCAGTTATACTCCTGGTGTTATATGGAGGAATGGATAAATTATCAACTGTTGGGATCTTTCAACAAGTAGGTCTTTCTGTTTTGTGTATTTTCACAGCACGTCTAATAGGTAAAATTTACGGGCAAGTATGGAGATATGGTGGGATTCAGTGTTATATCCGCTTGCTGTTTACTGACTCTATCGCTTTTGTGGCGTATCTATGTCTGGAACTCCTACTTCCAGTTCAAAAAATTACATTTGCAAGATTACTTTCATTGGTTAGCTTGAATTTATTAGGAGCATTGGCGCTTCGCATGATGTATCGCTATGCATACAAATGTGGAAACCAGGAGACAACAAGAGGAAAAATTCTTTCTATATTATTGCATGTATTTTCTGGTATTGAAGCTGGAAATGAAAAAGAAGTGCAGAAGATCAAAGTTGCAATTATTGGTGCTGGACGAGTTGGTGTGAGTTTGGCAGAAGAACTTTTGAACAATTCAGAAGCAGCGTATGTACCAAGATGTTTTATTGATATTAATAAGGAAAAAGTTGGACGAGATATACATGGCATTCCGGTTTGGTCTGAAACGGAAGCAACTTTTAAGAAGTTAGGCGAATTTGAAGTACAGGAAATCATTTTTGCAATCCCATCAATGGATGCAGCAAAGAAGAAAACTCTTTATGAGTATTACAAGAATGCGGGATACAAATTAAAAGTATATGATTATCCGACTATGTATGCGGCAGGAGGAAAACGTCATCTTCGAGAATTTGATATTGAGGAGCTTTTATTTAGAAAACCTTTAGTTGTTTCGGATGAGCGTACCAATGCATATTACAAAGATAAAGTCGTACTGATCACAGGTGGTGGCGGTTCTATTGGGTCAGAACTGTGCAGACAGTTGGCCAAGATGAATCCGAAGAAGATCATTATCTTAGATATTTATGAAAATGGTGCATATGATGTTCAGCAGGAATTGAAGATCGCATATGGAAATAAGCTGGATTTGCAGATTGAAATTTGTTCCATCACTCATAGAAAAGCTCTTGAAAGAGTATTTGAAAAATATCATCCACAGATCATTATCAATGCAGCCGCTCACAAGCATGTCCCATTGATGGAGCATAACTGTGTAGAAGCCATTTACAACAATGTATTTGGTACACAGAATCTGGTGGAGCTTTGTGAGGAGTATGGTGCGGAACGCTTTATGATGGTATCCACGGATAAAGCGGTTAATCCGACAAACGTAATGGGTGCAACTAAGAGAATGTGCGAGATGATCGTTCAAAGCGCAAGTACTCATGGAAAAGTAAGATACAGTGCGACTCGTTTTGGAAATGTACTTGGCAGTGCCGGATCGGTTATTCCATTATTTAAACGCCAGATTGCTAATGGGGGACCGGTTACAGTTACAGATAAACGAATCATCAGATATTTTATGACAATTCCAGAAGCATCACAGCTTGTTCTTCAGAGTGGTGCGATTGCCAATAATGGAGAGCTGTTTGTTCTTGACATGGGACAGCCAGTAAAGATTATGGATCTGGCAGAGAATATGATTCGTCTGTCTGGTGTACAGGGAATTGAAATTATTGAAACGGGATTAAGACCGGGCGAGAAGCTGTATGAGGAGCTTTTGGTTAAGACAGAGGAACTGGATAAAACGGATAATAGTATGATTTTTATTGAAAGAGATACAGCTTTAAATAAAGAAGAGATTTATAAAAAAATCAAAGTTCTTAGAGATGCCTGTGATACAGGTGATGATTTGATTGCAAAAGAAGCTCTCCGAAGTGTTGTACCAACATTTAAGACACCAGAAGAGGTAAACAAAGAGATTGCATAAAGAATAACCACAACATGGAGCGATATAAAAGAGGTAATTACATATGTTTAAAGAGAACAATAATTTTGAAAAATTTGAATCAAAGGTTTGGTTGAGCAGTCCGACTATGCATGGTCCGGAAATTGAATATGTGAAAGAAGCGTATGAAACAAACTGGATGTCCACAGTTGGAAAAAATATCAACGAAGTTGAAAGAATGGCATGTGAATATATTGGATGCAAACATGCAGTTGCATTATCTGCCGGAACAGCATCATTGCATCTTGCTATGAAATTAGCTGGTATTGAAGCATATGGTATGCCAAAAGTTGGACATGGTGCATTGGAAGGAAAGAAAGTTTTTTGTTCAGATATGACTTTTGATGCCACTGTAAATCCTGTTGTTTACGAGGGCGGTGAACCGGTATTCATTGACACGGAATATGACACATGGAATATGGACCCGGTGGCACTTGAAAAAGCATTTGAAATTTATCCGGATACGAAGGTAGTAGTAGTTGCTCACCTTTATGGAACACCAGGAAAAGTAGACGAATTAAATGCCGTTATCAAGAAACATAATGCAATTCTGGTAGAAGATGCTGCAGAATCTATGGGAGCTACATATAAGGGAGTACAGACTGGCACATTTGGAAAGTATAATACGATTTCCTTTAATGGAAACAAGATTATTACTGGTAGTGCTGGTGGATGCTTCCTGACAGATGATGAAGAAGCAGCAAATAAGGTTCGTAAGTGGTCAACTCAGGCGAGAGAAAATGCTGCATGGTATCAGCATGAAGAACTGGGATACAACTATCGGATGAGTAATGTGGTTGCTGGTGTTGTTCGTGGACAGTTTCCTTATCTGGATGAACATATTGCACAGAAAAAAGCAATCTACGAAAGATACAAAGAGGGATTAAAGGATTTGCCAGTATCCATGAACCCAATGGATCTGGAAAATTCAGAACCAAACTATTGGCTTTCCTGCTTGATTATTGATGAAGATGCGATGTGTAAACAGGTTCGTGGAGAGCAGGATGTCTGCTATGTCAAAGAAGCCGGAAAAACGTGTCCGACTGAAATTCTGGAGGCAATTGCATCTATTAATGCAGAGGGCAGACCGATTTGGAAACCAATGCATATGCAGCCGATTTATCGTTTAAATCCGTTTATTGTCAGAAATGGTAATGGACGTGCAAGATCAAATGCGTATATTGCAGGTGGAGTGGCAGATGTAGGAATGGACATTTTTACAAGAGGATTATGCCTGCCAAGTGATAATAAAATGACGGCAGAGCAGCAGGATAGAATTATTGAAGTGATTAGAGCTTGTTTTGAATAGAAATATATTGTGGGAGAGATTATAGTGTCAAAGAAAAAAATAGTTGGAATTATAGCATCATCTATTGTTGGTGGAACTGCGGTAGCAACTTGGATTATGAAGAAAAAAGCGAAAAAAACCATTTATAAAGCTGAAAACATAGAAGCAATTCCGACACGTAAAATGGGATTTTATGAGAAATACGTTAAAAGAGTAATAGATATTGTTTGTGCATCAGCAGCGATTATATGTTTTAGCCCATTATATATAGGTGTTGCAATTCTTGTCAGATTCAAACTTGGAAGTCCGGTATTGTTTACTCAGGATCGTCCAGGTTTGATTGGAGAAGATGGCAAAGAAACTATTTTTAAAATGTATAAATTCCGTACGATGACAGATGAGAGAGATGAAAATGGAGAACTATTACCAGATGAAGTGCGGTTAACCTCATTTGGCAAGTGGCTTAGAAGTACAAGTCTTGATGAACTTCCAGAGGCTTTTAATATTTTGAATGGGACACTTTCAATTTGCGGTCCGCGACCACAGTTGGTCAGAGATCTTACATTTATGACAAAAGAGCAACGTATGCGCCACACCGCAAAACCTGGATTGAGTGGATTGGCTCAGGTGAATGGAAGAAATGCAATTAAGTGGGAAGATAAATTGGACTGGGATTTGAAATATATAGAAAATGTGTCATTGTTAGAAGATTTAGGTATTATATTAAAAACTGTAAAAACTGCTTTTATTAAACAGGAGGGAATTACAGATGGAGATATGGCAACAGCGGAAGATTTAGGAGATTATCTTTTAAAAAATAAAAAAATAACTTCTGAAGAATATGATAAAAAACAAACAGAGGCTAAACGAATTTTAAATAAAAGTGATGGAATGTTTAGAGAAGAAAACTTGGTTTCGATTATTATGCCTTCTTATAATACAGCTTCCTATATAAAAGAATCAATACAGTCGGTTTTAAATCAAACTTATACTAAATGGGAACTGATTATTGTAGATGATTGTTCAACTGATGAAACAGAAGAAGTACTTGCTAAAATCACAGATTCTCGAATCAAATATTTAAAAAATGAAGAAAATTCTGGAGCTGCTATAAGCCGTAACAAAGCATTACGAGAGGCCAGAGGACAATGGATTGCTTTTCTTGATTCAGATGATCTCTGGATGTCTGATAAACTTGAGAAACAGATTAATTTTATGAAAAACAATGGATATTCATTTTCTTATACAAATTATGAAGAAATTGATGTTGATGGAAATAGAACGGGCATAAAAGTTACTGGTCCTAAGAAGATTACAAAGACAGGAATGTTTAATTACTGTTGGCCGGGATGTCTTACTGTTATGTTTGATGCGAATAAGGTTGGACTCATCCAGATTGAAGATATTAAGAAAAATAATGATTATGCTATGTGGCTAAAAGTATGTAAAAAGGCAGACTGTTATTTGTTAGATGAATATTTAGCACAATATCGAAAAGGCCGTGTTGGGAGTGTAAGTACGCATAGTATTAAAACAATGATTGGATGGCATTACAAGCTTTATAATGAAGCTGAAAATATGGGAATGGCAAAGAGTTTGTTCAATACGGGAAGAAATTTGCTGTTTGGTTGTTTTAAAAAATGGAAGTATGTTAAAAGTAGTATGAAATAGGTGGTGCAATATGAATCAATACTCAAAAAGGTTTTTAAAAACTCATCTGATAGAAATAATAATGTCTATTCCCAAAACAATATATTTTAATTTTAAAGTATTGCCAGTAACGCAGGCTATCAGATTACCATATATTGTATCTTATCATGTGAAGTTGTCAGGGATAAATAGAAAAACATTTTTGACAAAGGATAATGATTTATCTACTTGCTCAATGAGAATAGGTTTTGGTGATTCGATAACATCAAGGAGAGAATCACCTAAGAGCTTACTTTGTGTTGAACGGGGGGGGGGTAATCCAGGTTGGAAAAGATTTAGGATTATCACAGGGATGTGTTATATGTGCTAATAATGCAAAACTTATTTTAGGTGATAAATTTAGATGCAATTACTCAACTACAATTGATTGTTCTGACGCTGATATAAAAATCGGTAATAATGTTGTTTTGGGATGGAATGTCACGATAAAAAATAATGATGGACATTATGTGGTAGAAAACGGTAAAGATTCGATTATTTCAAAAAAAATAATTATAAAAGATCACGTATGGGTATGTGCATATGCAACATTGTTGAAAGGGGTTTGTATTCAAAAAAATTCAGTTGTTGCGTATGGCGCATTATTAACGAATACAATTGATAAAGAAAATGTATTGTATGGTGGTGTTCCTGCTAAAAAGATAAAGGAGAACATTAATTGGAGAGAATAGTAATGAAAAGTGGGAGGAAAATTTGTGAGAAAAGTATGTATCATAGGATGTTTTGCTGATACATTGGATTTATTGAATGGGCAAACGGTAAAAACTAAAATTGTATACAAAGAATTGGAAAAATCTCTTGGCTGCGATGAAGTTATGAAAATCGATACATATGGAGGCATGAAAACGCTGGTGAAAACTCCAATTATTGTGTTAAATGCATTAAAGAATGCCGAAAATATAATCATTCTTCCAGCAGAGAATGGATTGCGAATTATTGCTCCATTGTTGATTGGATTTAATAGCGTGTTTAAAAGAAACATTTATTATGATGTAATAGGTGGATGGTTACCAGAATTTGTAAAAAAAAGAAAATGGTTAGGCATATTTTTAAAAAAAATAAATTCTATTTTTGTTGAAACATTCTCGATGAAGGAACAACTAGAAAGTCAGGGATATAATAATATAGATGTTATTCCGAATTGTAAAGAATTGGATATATTGGATGCTAAAACAATAAAATATACAGGTACCAAGCCATATCGTTTATGTACTTTTTCCAGGGTGACGAAAGAAAAAGGAATCGAAGATGCGGTTCAAGCGGTATGTGAGATAAACTCTATGCATAACGATGTTTTTGCTGAGTTAGATGTATATGGTCAGATTGAAGATAACCAAAAAGAATGGTTTGAAAAACTACAAACTTTGGCACCTCAATATATAAGGTATAAAGGAATGGTGCCGTTTAGTCAGAGCACAAAAGTATTGAAAGAATATGATGCATTGCTATTCCCTACATATTATGAAGGAGAAGGATTTGCTGGTACGATTATTGACGCTTTCGCAGCAGGTCTTCCAGTTATTGCAAGTGATTGGAAATATAATTCGGAAATAATTAAATCAGGAATGACAGGCGTGATTTTTAAAACACATAGTATAAGTGAATTAAAAGCTGCAATAATGTCAATTGATAGTGATATAAAAAAATGGAATTTGATGAGACAGAATTGCGTATCCGAAGCTAAGAGATATTTGCCTGCGAATGCAATGAAAAAATTAATTGATATAGTAAATGGATAGAGGAAAAATGATTAAGATAGTAAGAAGTTCAAGTACAAATGCAGAAGTCACAGATTATTATTTAGATGTTATTGCTTCGCTTATGGAGGCATGTGGTGAAAAAAAATATGAAGATGATGTGGATTTGAAACAGTGTAAAAGAGAGGATATTATTATTGCTCCTACCGCCGTTGATTTTGTTAAATTATATTTTAAAGGGTATAAAAATCAAATTTATTGGATGCAAGGAATAGATGCAGAAGAAAGTTACATGAGAAATGGAAGTAAGTTGAGAAGTTATGTCCTTGATGTTATTACAAAATTTGCTATGAAAAAAGCAATGGCGATTTTTTATGTTTCTAAGGAAATGAAAAAATTTGAAGAAGGTAAATTTGACATTAGTACAGATAGAAAATGTTTTATTATGCCTTGCTTTAATGTTAGCAGAACAGAAACACTTCAAGTAAATGAAAGAAAATATGAAAAGAATATATTTACTTATGTAGGATCTTTAAGCGAATGGCAATGCTTTGAAGAAACACTTGACTTTTATAAAAAAATTGAGGCTATTGATCCGCATACAGAATTAAAAATATTTACTTTTGCTGAAGAAGAAGCTAGAAGAATAGTAGAAACAAAAAATATAAAAAACTGTACAGTAGCATCAGTTGCACCTGAAATGATGTCAGAAGCATTAGCTGATGTAAAGTTTGGGTTTGTCTTACGAAATGATGTCCCAGTTAATCGTGTAGCAACACCTACAAAATTATCATCATATTTATCTGCTGGAGTTATTCCTGTTTTTAGCAAATATTTAAAAGATTTTTATAATAGGACAAATGATTTTGAATATGTTGTGCCAGTGTCAGATTTTAATCCGTCAGAGAAATTGCAAAAACTGTTAGGTGAAGAAATAGATACGAATAAATTAATTTCTGAATATATGGAATTATTTAACACATACTATAATCCTCAATATTATATAAAAAAATATAAAGAAAAAATGGGCGAACTTTTGGAGGAGAAGTATGGAAGTAAATAAGAGAAGATTTGGTATAATCTCTTTAACGGGAGCCGTGGGGTTTTTCTTTGCCCTTGCTCCAGTTCTAGATCCTTATATAGTGGTAGAAATCGGTAGCGGATTTACTTTAAAAATTAATGATATAGTTATGCTATTTCTGACAATGCTGTGTTTTTCAAAATCATATAAGATTGAAAGAAAAACAGGATTCTTATGTATATGGTTATTAGGACTGGGAATCATCGGTATATTTGGAAATTTAGCAAGTAATACTGATATGGTGAATTCATTCAAAAATTTGAGTGTATGGTTGATTTATGCAATCTGCTTGAATTATTTATGGAAGACACCATGTAGAGATAAATTTCTGTATTGGCTTGAATTGATAGCTATTGTTGCTTCAATACTTGTAATATTACAGTTTATAAGTGGATATGTAGGAATATCAATGTGGGATGGAAAAATTCCAGGCCTTGCATTGGGAAAGTATGATGGTTGGGCTGGTTATATTGATGTAAATACAGGAGATATACGACCAAACGGAATATTCCAAGAGGCTTCATATTTGGGTATTTATGTTTCTGTAGCGTATGTGCAAGCCTTTAAAGAAGAAAAAATTAAAAGAATGTTATTATATGCTGTTGCGATGTTGATGACTACGTCAGTAGTAGCGATTATTATACTTATTACAACAACTGTTATGATACTAATTATGAAAAATAGAATAGATTTGTCTTCAAAGATGACTAGAAGAATTTTGCTTTTAATAGGTGTTTTTATTGTAGGACTTGTCGTGGTAAGTAATTCAAATGAAGCGGTTGGTGATTCTATAGCATACATAATGAAGCGTTTTACTAATTTTAATTCAGATTTAAATGGTGCAAGAATGAGTTCAACAAAATATAGAATTGTTGGACATGTGGAATTATTTAATCGATATTCTATTATGCAAAAAATGTTTGGTGTGGGAATTGCACAATATGGAAATTTATTTAATGTAAAATCTTATGGTAATGTTTGGGTAACAACACTTCTCAATTGTGGAATACTAGGCGTAAGTTATTTGATTATATGTGTATTAAATATGATAAAGAGAATACGGAGAGAAAATATTGTTTTTCTTGTTATTTTTGTTCTTGTTTTATCTTCTGATTGGCAGTGGTTTAGCTGGTACTTTTTTATGCTGATTTCTGCTTGTATATTATCAGGCAATGATAATAATGAAGATTTTGAACAGAGATTAGTAAAAAATTGAAAGATGCGAAAAGAAAGCGAAAATAAAGATTATGAATGAGAAAGTAGCAATAATAATACCTGTTTATAATTCTTCCGAATTTTTAGGAGAGTGTATAGAAAGTGTGATTGCACAAACATACAAAAATTTAGAGATCATTTTAGTAAATGATGGGTCTACAGATAATAGTTTAGAGATTATTGAAAAGTATTCTCGGAATGATAAAAGAATTAGATATTGTTCTTTGAAAAATAGTGGAGTGTCTACGGCGAGGAATAAGGGTTTGAAAATGTGCGAATCTGACAAAATTGTCTTTGTGGATTCGGATGATGTTATAACTCCAAATCTTATCGAAATGCTTACAGATGAAGGAGAGAATTCTGATTTTGTAATGTGCGGGTATATAGTTAATGATATGAATAAAAATACCAAATATGAGTATTTTTGTCCTGAATTTTCAGGGAAGATAAGAGAGTTTTGCAATCGCCTGATCGATTTTTTAATTCCACCTTATCTGTTGGGACCTTGCTTTAAATTATTTGATAGAAAAATAATCGAAAAGTGGAATATTACATTTCCGACAGATATTTCATATGGTGAAGATGCGGAATTTGTATTAACGTATCTTGAAAATATCAAAACCATTAAATGTATAAAAAATACTGGATACATATATAGACAATATGATTCAGGAACGCTGAGTAAACGATTCAGAAAAGATAAAATGGATATTTATAATAGAATAAACGAGCATATTTTGAAATTATTGGTTACTAATGATGCAGAAAATTGTCTTCCTGAAATTTATAATAGGTATATTCAAAATTTTGTTGAATATTCAAGAGAACTATTTATGTCCAAATTAAAGTATGATGAGAAGAAAAAACTTTTTTTCAAAAAAGGTGAATCAAATTATGTACTAAAATATGAAAAAAAATCTGGTGTACTTAGCATTGCACAAAAAATACTATTATTTTCACTAAAAACAAGGATTGTTTTCCCGGCATACTGTATTTTTTATTTAAAAGAAAAGATTTGTAGTAGGTGATAATATGAGGAAAATTTTTTTATGGGGATATTGGGCTAAAAATTTTGGTGATGATCTGTTCCTTAAAGTTTACTTGGAACAAATGAAAGAAGCTACCCATAACACATATATATTAACAGAAAAAAAGTATAAAGAATTTTATAAAAAAATGGGTGTAAAAGTTGTAACTAAGGATTCGTTTATTTATAAATTGTCCTACAAACTATTGATGTTATGCAGGAAACCAGAATTATATTTTTTATTGGTAAATAAAAGAAGTTTATTTGTTTTGTTAGGAGGCTCGTTATTTGCGGAAAATAAGGGAGAACTTGCTGAACAACAACAATTTGTTAATCTTGATTACGCAACAACAAAAGCGGAAAAAGCGTTTGTTATTGGAAGTAATTTTGGGCCATATACTCATGAAAAGTATAAAAAACAATATGAAGTATTATTCGGTAAAATGGAAGATGTTTCATTTAGAGATAAGATGTCTTTTGATTTGTTTAATCAAACACTTAAAAATGTAAGGTATGCACCAGATATAGCATTTGAAGGAAAGTGGGAAAAAAATATAAAAAATAGTAATAACATCGTGATTTCTGTGATTAACTTGGAAACTAGACAAGAGCTTGCAGCTTATAAAGATATTTATGAAAAAGGCATTGCAGATATATGTTTACATCATATAAATAAAAATGAAAAAATCTTTTTAGTGTCATTATGTCAACAAGAAGGTGATGATTTAGCTTGTAAAAGAATAAATGATATTTTGAACCAAAATAATAAACGATTTGTCGAAGTGATAAATTATAATTCTATAGATAGAACAATTGAGCTTTTCGCATCTGCAAAAAAAATATATGCTACGAGATTTCATGCGCTAATGATGGGATTGTATTTTCACAAAAATATAGTACCGATTATATACAATGAGAAAGGCATTAATGCAATAAAATCTTACTGCAGACCATTGAAATGGTTTTCAATAGAAAATTTCGATGAAAAAACTTTACATCAAATGACGAAAATAGAGCAAACAGCAGAATTAGAATTACCTGCTTCAAGGCAATTTCAAGGACTGCTGGAATATTACAGGCTTAGGTGGTGTAATAATGATATTTAAACAATTGAAACAGTATAGAGGTTCGTTATCACTTGTGTTAATGATTATTATTACTGGAATAACACAGGTTTTAACTTTAATGAAATCTTCGTTGGTAGCTGGAATATTTGGAACAGGTGTAGAAATAGACGCTTATAATTTGGCTAATAGTATCGTTTCATTTTTATTTGGATTTATAGCTGCCGGTATTTCTACGGTTATCATACCAAATTATGTAAGAAAGACTGAACGTAGAAATGTAGATTCATTTATTACAGTGCTATATGGAGTGATTGCTCTTATTGTTTGTATACTTATTGCTTTTAGGTATCAAATTATAGGAATATTCTCAAATAGAAATGAACTTTTTATAAATATTTGTTGCAATGCATTAGTGGTATTATTATTAGCAAATTATTTATTGGCAATATCAGACGTGACAGTTGCATATTTTCAATGCAAAGGGAAATATAATCTTCCTAAAATAGTTAGTCTGGTGGCTCAATTAATAGTAGTAGTAGTGTTGATACTATCACCAAGTCTTTCTATTTCACAATATACCTATATTATTGCTATTGGATTGGTTGTGAATTTTGGACTTGACACATTATTTGCAATTAAAGAAGGGTGGAGAATACGACCTTCTTTCTCTATTTCACTTGAAACAAAAAGAATGTTTGGGCTTTTTTTCCCAATAGTATTTAGCACCGGAATTTATAAATTGTCATTGATGGTAGATTCTACTATAGCAGCGAGATTGGAAACAGGTGAGATTACTGTATTATCATATGCTTCGCAAATATCAAATATAATTAATACGCTTTTAATTGGAAATTTGTTAACTTACTATTATCCTAAAATAGTAAGAAAAATAGATACTGATAATGATCAAAAATCATTTTGGAAACAGACAATTTTGTTCCATTTGATTGTATGTTTAGTAATTGCTGGTTTTACAACTGTTGGACATGAAACAGTAATGTTGCTATTTCAGCATGGGACATTTACAGAGGAAGCAGCAAAACTTGTTTATGTTGGAGCGTTAATATATATTATAGGACAACAGACGGAAGTAGTTCGTGATTTGATTTATCGCTATTTTTATGCAAAAGGAATTACTAGCGTAACTGCAAAAAATGCTATGGTGGTAAGTGCTGTTAATATTTCAGTAAGTATTATTCTTGTATATTTTATTGGATTTTTTGGTATTTTTTTAGGCACTATAATTGCTTCATTGGTATCCTTAATAATTATGTTTATTAAATTCCATACATATTTTGGATTTGAGAATTCATTTAAAACAATTTTTGGATCATTATTAAAAAATAATTGTATTGTTATTATTACGATAATAATAGTATTTATTTTAAAGAAAATCGTTGTTATCGAGTCATTGTTATTACAGATTCTTATATTTGGTACAGCAACATTGGGTATATATTTATTATTCTCAGTGCTGTTTTATAAAAGTTTTAAAGAAATGATAAAAATGGATTGAGGTTGAAAATGATAGGTTTTTTAAGAAGATTATATTTAAAAAGAACGTTGAAAAGAGTTAAGCAAGTAGGTATAAATGCATTTATACATGAAAGCACTGAAATATATGCACCTGAATTGCTTGAAATAGGGGATTATGTTCATATTCAACAGGGCTGTAAGTTTTTTGCTGATGGGGGAGGTATAACTATTGGAGAGGGAACCATATTTGCACATGATATTCAAGTAATGGCAAGAAATCATGTATATGATGACTCTGAATTGCAATCAGTTCCATATGATTGTCGTTATAAAAATAAAAAAGTAGTAATTGGTAATTTTTGCTGGATAGGAGCTAGAGCAACTATATTGCCTGGAATAACAATTGGAGATGGTGCTATTGTTGGGGCAGGGAGTGTCGTAGTGCATGATGTGCCGAAAGGTGCAGTAGTTGCGGGAAATCCAGCGAAAATATTAAAGTATAGAGATATAAATAAATTCGACAAGCTAGTCGAAGAAGGAAAATGGTATATCAAATTAAAGAAAGAGAAGGTATGACATAATGAAAAAAGTAATGTTGGTTTTTGGAACAAGACCAGAAGCTATCAAAATGTGCCCATTGGTAAATGAGTTAAAGACTAGAAAATCTTTAAAAACCATAGTATGTGTTACTGGACAGCATAGACAAATGCTGGATCAGGTATTGAACACATTTAATGTTGTTCCGGATTATGATTTGTCTATTATGAAGCAAGGTCAGACATTATTTGACATTACAACTGGAATTCTCGAAAAAATCAAGGCAGTACTTGAAGAAGTTAGACCAGATATTGTCCTGGTACATGGAGATACATCTACAACTTTTGTTACAGCTTTGGCTTGCTTTTATCTTCAAATTCCAGTTGGACATGTAGAGGCAGGGCTTCGTACATATAATATTTATTCTCCATATCCTGAAGAATTTAATCGTCAGGCAGTAGGAATTATATCTCAATATAATTTTGCACCGACCAAGATGGCAGCAGACAATTTAATCAAAGAAGGAAAAGATTCATCGAAGATATTTATTACGGGAAATACGGTTATTGATGCTATGCAACATACAGTACGGAATGACTATACACATCCAGAACTTGAATGGGTTGGGGATGGAAAACTTATTTTTATTACTGCACACAGAAGAGAGAACCTTGGAGAGCCGATGCATAATATGTTTCGTGCTATTCGTCGAGTCCTTGATGAGCATCCAGAGTGTAAAGCAGTTTACCCTATTCATATGAATCCGGAAGTAAGAAAAGCAGCGGAAGAAGAATTAGGTGGCTGTGAACAGATTCATATTATTGAGCCGATTGAAGTGTTTGACTGTCATAATTTTGAAGCTAGGTGTCATATTTGTTTAACAGATTCTGGCGGAATTCAGGAAGAAGTTCCATCTTATGGGCGTCCAGTTCTTGTGATGAGGGATACTACAGAAAGACCAGAAGGTGTAAAAGCAGGGACATTAAGACTTGTTGGTACCGATGAAGAAGTGATTTATAATAATTTTAAAGAACTTCTTGAAAATCAAGAATCATATAATGCCATGGCGAGAGCTTGCAACCCTTATGGTGATGGACATGCATGTGAAAGAATTGCTGATATTCTTGAAGAAAAAGAATATCAAGAGTGGATTGTTGAGAATTCTTAGAATATAGAGGAATGTGAAGAATGAAAATAGCAGTAGCAGGAACAGGATATGTGGGATTATCTATTGCCACTCTTTTATCTCAAAATCATGAGGTAATGGCGGTAGATATTATTCCAGAGAAAGTTGAGAAGATTAATAAAAGAATCAGTCCGATTCAGGATGAGTATATTGAGAAATACTTAAAGGAAAAAGATCTGAATCTGACAGCTACATTAGATGCAGAAGCAGCATATAAGGATGCAGATTTTGTTGTAATTGCAGCCCCGACCAATTATGACAGTAAAAAGAATTTTTTTGATACATCAGCGGTAGAAGCAGTAATAAAGCTGGTTATTGAATATAATCCAGATGCAATTATGGTCATTAAATCAACCATTCCGGTAGGCTATACTGCAAGTATCAGAGAAAAATTCCACTGCGACAATATTATCTTTA
Organism: Ruminococcus sp. B05; assembly: GCF_003628495.1. Classification (NCBI taxonomy): domain Bacteria; kingdom Bacillati; phylum Bacillota; class Clostridia; order Eubacteriales; family Oscillospiraceae; genus Ruminococcus; species Ruminococcus sp. B05. The sequence goes on from NZ_RBZR01000021.1 coordinate 37,154, forward strand.
GTCCGGAATTTTTACGTGAGTCAAAGGCTCTGTATGACAACCTGTATCCATCAAGGATTATTGTAGGAACAGATATTGAAGATGCCAGGCTTGTAAAGGCTGCGAATGCATTCGCTGGATTACTGCAGGAAGGGGCTATTAAAGAGAATATTGATACTCTGATTATGGGATTCACAGAAGCAGAAGCAGTAAAATTATTTGCGAATACATATCTGGCACTCAGAGTTTCTTACTTTAATGAACTGGATACTTATGCAGAGATGAAAGGCTTGAATACACAGCAGATCATTAATGGTGTATGCCTTGATCCTAGAATTGGCTCCCATTATAATAATCCGTCATTTGGATATGGAGGATATTGTCTGCCAAAGGATACAAAACAGCTTTTGGCAAACTATGAAGATGTTCCGCAGAATATGATGTCTGCAATCGTTGAATCTAACAGAACCAGAAAAGACTTTATCGCAGATCGAGTTCTTCAGAAAGCTGGATACTATGCATATGGAGATGAGAACACCTATGATGCTTCTCTGGAGAAAGAAGTGGTGATTGGTGTATATCGTCTTACCATGAAATCCAATTCAGATAACTTCCGTCAGTCTTCTATACAGGGAGTAATGAAGCGGATTAAAGCAAAAGGAGCTACGGTTATTATTTATGAGCCAACACTGGGAGATGGAAGTACTTTCTTTGGTAGCAAAGTTGTAAATGATTTAGAAAAATTCAAAGAACAGAGTCAGGCAATTATCGCAAACAGATACGACAGTTGTCTGGATGATGTGAAAGATAAAGTATATACAAGGGATATTTTTAAAAGAGACTAAAAGGCAATACGAGGGGAGTATTGACAAATACATGTTTGTGAGTTAAGGAGTAGAATTTTTTATGTGTGGAATAGTAGGTTTTACCGGGAGACAGCAGGCAGCACCTATTTTATTAAATGGATTGTCTAAGTTAGAGTATCGAGGATATGATTCAGCCGGAATTGCTGTGCGAGATGGGGAGCATCTGGCACAGGTAGTAAAGGCAAAAGGCAGATTAAGTAATCTTGTTGAAAAAACGGATGAAGGAAAAGCATTGCTGGGAACATGTGGAATTGGACATACACGTTGGGCAACGCATGGAGAACCGAGCCAGATCAATGCTCATCCGCATGTATCTGGAAATTGTTCAAGATCAGGTTCCGGGGAAGTGGAATCTGAAGTTGTCGGAGTACATAATGGAATCATTGAAAATTACACGGAACTGAAAGAAAAACTGTTAAAACACGGTTACACTTTTTATAGTCAGACAGACACAGAAGTGGTAATTAAACTGGTGGATTATTATTATAAAAAGTATAACCTGGGACCGATTGATGCGATTGCGAAAACTATGGTTCGTGTGCGTGGATCGTATGCACTGGAACTTATGTTCAAAGATTATCCAGGAGAAATCTGGGTAGCAAGAAAAGATAGTCCGATGATCATTGGCGTGACCGATGGGGAAACATATGTCGCTTCTGATGTACCTGCTATTTTGAAATATACAAGAAATGTTTATTATATTGGTAATCTGGAATTTGCCAGATTAACACCGGGAGAAGCACATTTCTATAATCTTGATGGAGATGAAATCGAAAAAGAGACAACAGAAATTAAATGGAATGCCGAAGCTGCTGAAAAAGCAGGATTTGAACATTTTATGATGAAAGAAATCCATGAACAACCAAAGGCAGTTAAGGACACTTTAGGATCTGTAATAAAAGATGATTGTATTGATTTATCTTCGGTTGAACTAACCGAAGATGAAATTCGGGGATTTGATCAGATTTATATTGTTGCATGTGGTTCCGCATGGCATGTTGGAATGGCTGCACAATATGTAATAGAAGATTTGGCAGATATTCCGGTAAGGGTGGAACTTGCTTCAGAGTTTAGATATAGAAGAATGTCATTAAATAAAAACTCTTTGGTTATAGTGATCAGCCAGTCTGGAGAGACTGCAGATACGCTGGCTGCTTTACGTCTGGCAAAGGAAAAAGGAATCACGACTTTGGCAGTTGTAAATGTTGTTGGTAGCAGTATTGCACGTGAAGCAGATAAAGTGTTCTATACACTTGCCGGGCCGGAAATATCTGTGGCAACAACAAAGGCTTACAGTGCTCAACTTGCAGCAATGTATTGTCTTGCGGTTCAGTTTGCAAAAGTCGGAAATATGATTACAGAAGAACAGTATAGCAGTTACATTTCTGAGCTATTGACGATTCCGGAAAAGATTCAGAAAATATTACAGGATAAGGAAAGACTTCAATGGTTTGCTGCAAAATATGCAAATGCACATGATGTATTCTTTGTAGGTAGAGGAATTGACTATGCGATTTCTTTGGAAGGAAGTTTGAAATTAAAGGAAATTTCATACATTCATTCGGAAGCTTATGCAGCAGGAGAATTAAAACATGGTACGATCAGTCTGATAGAACCAGAAACTTTGGTAATTGGTGTATTAACGCAAAGTGACCTTTATGAGAAAACGATTAGTAACATGTTGGAATGCAAGAGTCGTGGGGCATATCTGATGGGATTGACAACATATGGCAAATATGAGATTGAAGATCAGGTAAACTTTGCAGTATATGTTCCAAAGATTGATGAGCATTTTGTAGGAAGTCTTGCAGTGATTCCGTTGCAGTTAATGGGATATTATGTCAGTGTGGCGAAAGGACTGGATGTAGACAAACCAAGAAATCTGGCAAAGAGTGTTACTGTGGAATAAAGTATTTGAAATTAGAGGTGCTCTGGGTTGGTATAGAGATAGATGTCAACCCAGAGTATTAGTACAAAATGATTGGATTGACACGAAAATGGGAAGACCAAAAAAGAAACCAGAATATGATTCGGAAAAGATAATGGAGCAGTTTACGAACTGTATTGCTGAAGCATATATGTCTGGAGCAGGCGGTGGATCAGCAAATTCATTACGGCAAATATCAGAACAGTTCAGCATTACCTTAATGAAGACACGCAAAATATTAATTACGGCGGGTGTGTATCATACTGAGCTTAGTGAGCAGGTTATTTCGTTAAGGGAAAAGGGAAAAAATATTTCAGAGATTATGCAGGAGACTGGGTTGAGCAGATCTTCGGTTCATTCCTATTTGCCGTATACAAAAATGATATACAATGCGGATGAATTAAGCCTGTATGCAGAGAGGTGTAGATTGTACCGGGAAAGAAAACAGGCTGTTGAAAAATTGTATTGCTGCATCGATAAATCATATGAATTACTGGAAAATCATTTGTGGGAGACGTTAAAATTGTTTTCAGGCTATTCTTTTACGACTGTAAAAGGATTAAAATTTCATTATACGGTCAATGGAAATGAAATTCTAATTGATCGAAAAAAGAAGTCAATAACCAGAAGTAGTGTAAATATTGCTCTGAAAGAAATAGTTAAGATGAATGGAAATGTAAGCGGACCGAAGAAATTGAATGTTTTTGGAGCAAGTTATCTGTATTCGATATTCTTGCGGTTTGGTCTGATTAAAATAGAAGGGGAATGGAATGGATATTTACCAGATATGGACAACATATAATAAGAAATGGTCGAAATATGAGATATTGGCATTTAGTGTATTGTTGCTCTTGACAGTTATCGTAGTAGCAGGATGCGTATGTAGAAAAAAGATTAATTTAATTCAGGCAGTAGCTGTTGTGATGATGGTAATATTTCTTGGAATTGTATTTGGTTCTACGGTATTTACCAGAACAAGTACGGTTCGTCAGTATGAATTGATACCATTCTGGTCATGGAAGGCAATTTTTAAATACAAAGACTGGGAATTGATAAAAGAAAATTTATTGAATTGTATATTGCTGCTTCCGGCCGGAGCATTATTACCGATAATTGCAAATCATAAAGTGAAATGGTATCGAGCATTATTGTTTGGAGTTCTGGTATCAGCGGTAATAGAAACAAGCCAGTTGGTATTTATGCGTGGATTATTTGAATGGGATGATATGATTCATAATGGACTTGGTTGTATGATCGGAAGCATGATAATCAATTTTTTTATGAAAAATAAAATTAGGGATTGACGAACATATGTTCTGATAGTATAATCATAAATGTCAGGAGGAAACAGGAGGTCAGCACTGATCCTTTGGATAGAATCTATATGGTAAGCAACAGTTAAGTACTGTTTCGGGATGGCTTATCAGAAACTCATCAGCGGTTTTCTTTCCCTTATCCGTTTGAGTGATATTATATTGCTTGGAGGACTGGAGATGAGATCAGATTTGAAAAAGATTTGTGAACAAAAAAGTACAGATTTAGTGGGACAGACAGAGAGAGCATTGTATTTGATGGCTGTAATCAGTGCGATTACAGATCGGGGGAATAATGCGGAAGTGAGACGCAAGAAAGACGGAACTTTAACTGTATATGAAGTAAAAAAGAATATCGTGACCGTTTAATAAATTGGTATTAAGCGAAGGACTAATAGGAGTCAGAAACATTTACACATAGAAGTGGATGTTCCTGGCTCCTTTTTTGTTATTCTGCTTCTGATGGAGTCGCTGGTGCTGGAGGAGCTGCAAGGCAACTCTTTAAAATACATGACAGTTCCCGATCATCTTCGTTCAAGATGTGGAAGGTCTTTTCCAGATTTGATTCATTACATAATTTGGCAAGTTCTTTTACTGAGGTAGAAAGAGGAATGTCTTCCTTCAATGTATTTTTTGGCAGTGCATAGTACTCAGTGGCAATATTTAAGTAATTTTCAAGGTTTCGTCGAAAGTCTGGATCAAAATTATTATGAAGAAGAAGTTCGTTTAAAGTTTTCTTTTTTATCCAGATATGCTTTTCCTGTATCCGAAGAAGCCCTTCGATGAGTGTACGGGTATCGGAATCAATTTCTGGATATTGCTGCATATTGCACAAACAGAATCGGTGTATCGCAGGATGACGATAACGCCCGGATGAGGCAGTTGCAGCACAGCCGATAACGCAGGCAAGTTCTTTGTTATTGAGATTGCCGTGGTTAAAAACCATGAACCACATATCTCCATATTTGCTACAAACAAGTCTGCAGAACATTTGGCTGTTAGATGAATAAACTAAAGTTCCCTCATAGTGCTTAGAAAATGGGGTACCTTCATTTGTAAAATCGCCAGAATCAATGTCAAGTATAGCGGAGCATTCATGCATAGAATTAAAATCTCCCAGACGAAGTGTTCCATGAACCAGTGTTTGACCTGAATGATCTTCTGGATAAGCAGAGGTTGGAAGAAAGAATACATGATAATTTCCAGTGTAGCCATTATATGCTGGATGCTCGATGTCGAAGATGAACCGTTGCTGTCCATTTTCTGCTGACGTTTTTGCGATTTCAATAGAATGAAATACAGCGTTGAGGTTTAAGTCTAATCCATCACAGACCTTTAACAAAGTGGATAAAGTTGTAGAGGAAGGGGTTTTAAACATGTTGTCGATAGTTCTTGGAGACATTTTCCCGGTTTTCTTGACGCAAATATCAGCCAGATCGCGAGAGGTTAAAGATTTTTCCTTCATAACATTCTCAATGTAATTGACGATTTTGCGAAGAATTTCTTGATTGTTCATAAGGTAGGACTCCTTTCTGAGAAAGTGACATTTATTGGTTAAATATATGATACCATATGTGCTTAGAAAAGAAAATAATAAAATTGCAAAATATTGCACAAAAAAATAATGTAAAAGAAAGGATATGCGTTGTTAATGAATAGACATGTAAAATAATGCAATTTGCACAAAAAAAGACACCATAACACATTGGTTATAGTGCATATTGACAATAAATGGTAGCAATGCTATAATGTAAAAGACCTACTCCCTTGGCACGAGAGTAGATCTAAAAACGCTTAGACAGACAAAATCGACATCATCCTACTGGTCTATATCCAATTGGCACTTGGAAATAATAGGATTGGTGTCGGCTTTTATCGGTACTATATCATGTTGTACATAACATTAGTTGCGGCTCAAATATGAGTGCCCTTCTATTGAGTAACTTTAGATCTGAACCTTCAACCCAGATTCTCTTTTCCTCTTTTTGAGGAACATATAGAAAAAGTTGTCAAATACAACATGCATTAGTATATCATGCGGAGAAAAACCAGTCAAGGTTTTTTTGCAATAGATATATTAAATTTGTATGAAAAATATGTAAAATAAGAACAATTTCCAGCAAGTATAGTGGCTGGAGAGACGAAAAGAATGCGAGAAATTACTATGGATAAAAATGCGATAAGAGAAACGGTGCGTATGATAGCAAGTGACCAGATCGTTATCAGCGTTGTAGGAGTAACTGTTTCAAGAAAAGATACACTTGAAAATTATATAACGGTAAACAACGAAATGATAACGGTAGTTGGGGGAAAGTCTCTGCTGATAAAGTACTTGGCAGGAGGCAGCTACGTGTTGACGATAAACGCAGGAAAATTATTTTGTGAAGGTAATACAGGATAAAAGTCTGAAAACGTAAGCACTACTTTTTTCTGGAACGGATTTTATGTATGGAATAGCCGGAATAGAAATGTCAATCATTTCGTCCGGCTATAATTGTCTTTATTTATAAGGCAACAATATAGAAAATCTGTTCAAGAAGGAGGTGGTTATAATGTCATCTGGCTGTGGGAAGCGAACTCAAGAAGATGTTGGAAAGCTTGTGGAATCCTGGCGTAAAATGGCTGGTTGGACACAGGAAACACTTGCAGGTTACTTGGGAATTTCAGCTAAACAATATCGGAGAATCTGTCGTAAATATGAGTATCAGTTTACAGGTACGCAGGCAAAATTTCTTTCAGAGCTGTCAGGAATAAGCATGGAGGATTTATTTCCTGATGTTGATATATGTATTGATTCGCGATTCTTGGCTAATATTAAAAAAATGCCAAGTTCACAGCAGACAGAGAAGATAACAATGGTAGAAATGGTAAATAGCGATGATGAAAATGATAATTTAATAATTGAATATGCAGGGGAAATAATGAGAATACAGGATAAAGAATTGAAGGCAGATATGACTAATCAATTAGGAGGTCTAGTGAAATTAAGTAGACGCTTAGATCAGAAAAAAAAAGGTTAAACGTTCGTTCACAACATGGTGAATGGGCGTTTTTTTTTGCCACAAGTATAAAAGGGACAAAAATGTCCCCTTAAAATTTGAAAAAAACGTTTATATGTCCTTTTTCTGATTTTGATAATTGTTAAGATTAGACCATCACAAGAGAGGAGGTAGAAGCAATGACCAGAGATGAATACTTAGAATTTATCAGGCATCAGCCCTACGATTCAATGGGAGATTTTAGCTTCCTTTTGGATGAAAAAGCTGATAGCTCTGAAAATACTGCGACACAAGCAGTAAGAGACAATATGAACGCTGATTAATCTGCTGACAGGTTTTGCCTGTATAGCTGATTGATACATTAAGCAGCAAGGAGAGGCTTCGCAAGCCGCTCGGTATAAAAAAAACCGGGCAGATCGGAGTCTTTTTTTGCTGCTTTTTTTGTCTGCTGACAGCCCGGTGCCGAAAGGCAGAAAGGTGGTTGTCATGCTGACACTCAGAAAATTAAAAGAAATGATAGAGTCCCCGAAGAAAGGCGCAAAGAAGCCGACTCCTAAAAGTTTACGAGAGGGTAAGGCTCCGGTTATTGCTCAGAAAGTAATAAAGAGCGATACCGATCTGGTTACGATCACGGTTTATAAGAATGGATATGTAGTTTATGAGGCAATGAGTCGGGTAACGGTATTTCCAATCGAAGATATTTCCGGCTACCGCTATTCATCCGTGGCTGGAAGTAGTTATGGATGTGACCTGGATGAATCCTATTTTGAAGAAGCGGAATGGTATCTGCGTTTCCTTCTTCATGGAGAGGATCGCCTGAGTATCAATCTGGACAGTCGCAATCAGAAACATTGTGTTTCTTTATCTTCTGCTATGGAAGAAATGCAGTTATGTGAAACGGCAGCCGAGGATATGGAAGAAATGATTATTCAGCAGATGATGACAGAAAACATGATGAATATGCTGACATCAAATCAGAGAGAACTTGTTTATGCTCTTTATTTCGAACACCAGACTTTTCAGGAATATGCAGAGATTCATGGTATCAGTTCAGCAGCAGTCAACAACAGAAGAAAGAAGGCACTTGCAAGACTTAGTGCAAGTCTGACAGCAGATTCCGAAACCGATAAGAAAAAGAATTTGAGAAAAAAATAAAAAAATTTGCGAGAGGGGGTTGGTAAAACCCCTCTGCCGGGCTTTATAGGTGAAGGGTTAATTCTTCAGAAAGAAAAACCCGGACTTGTACCTTGACAATTTCATACCAGCAGCGAGAGGATACCCGGAATTTTTCAGCTACGCATTCTTGCGGCGGAATCCGGTGAAAACGTGAGGGAATACAGATGGGAGGCACCCTTTGCAGGAAAGATTACGAATTACCTCTTGCGGCTTATAAATGCTTGATCCTTATTTAAATTGTTATTTCCATAAACGGAGATAACAGCAGATACCATGTGGCGGTGCTTCGCTTAGTGCAGGTGCCGCCATATGCATGTGCTGTTATCAATGAATTGGTATCAGTAACAGATAAAGTTGTCAGGGAGGTGGTTCCGATGATTGGATAGTGCAGGTACAGACCTGCTGAAAAGAAAAACGATGATAAATGAAGAAAGAGAGGATTAAGTCAAAATGAAAATGAAGTTCAAGAGATTCTTATCAGGGGTTATGGCAGTGGCAACGCTGGCATCGGTGATTGTTCAGCCGGTTGCAGTTTCAGCATCAGAGATTGAGCCGGAACCTCCATCATTTGAACAGCAGTATCCGGAATTAAAAGATGTCCAGGATTTACTTGATTCAGATGAAATTGTAACTGCAAATGATATTGAACTGTCTTATGGAGAAGAATTTGAGGTGGAAGTAGATCTGTCCGGTATCGAAGGGGTAGATGAAAGCAAAATGAAAATCTTATTCCATGAGGCAAAGAATGAAGATGGTGCAGATTTTGACACTCACACACCGGATACCTATAAGGCTGTGTATGCTGTGGAGCCGGTTAGCGGACATCCATCTTATAGAATCAGCAGAAATATCACAGTGAAAGAGCCGGAAACAGAGCAGCAGTCAGAAAGTTCTTCTGAGATTGTAGTTGATGACAATGGCGATACAGGAGATACGGAGCTGAGTGATGACGATTCAGATTCGCACCGGGAAACAGAGAACGAGATTGATTCCGAAACTGGACTGACTGTTTCAGAAGCATTAGAACAGGCAGAAAGTAATGGAATTGATCTGTATGCAATGGATGCAGGAGAAACCATAACCTTTATGGCTTCAGCAGGAAATGCAAGAAGTTCACAGCAGGTTTCTGTTACAAGGGGAACCATGTATCGTTACGCAGATTATGGATATGGTAGTTACCTTACTTATCAGTATACTGTGAAATTTGGTAATGTATCTGCCACAGCATACTGTGTGCAGCCATCCAAGCCGGGACCTGGTACGGGAACGTACACGATCAATAAGGTTGGAGATGGCAAGGCACTTGCGAAAGTATGTTATTACGGTACAAAGGCATCTGGAGATGATGGATTCTTTACAGAAGAGAATGGATATGGAAATTTAAGTGCCGGAGCCAGATTTATTCTGGTACACCTCGCAGCATCTTATGCAAATAGTAGTGGGGACGCTTTTTCAGGTGCAAACAGTACTGCACAGAATCTTGCAAAGAAACTTTATAATTATTGCGTTTCTCAACCGGATATTCCATCAGTGGCAATGTCTTTTTCAGATGCAAACGTAAAAGCCTATGTAGATGGTAACAGTCAGAGAACAAAGGATATAACGTTTAAGGCAGATGCATTACAGACAATTACTATGAAACTTCCTGCAGGTGTACAGCTTCATAACCTGACAACAGGGAAAACAAGTAAAGCCGGAGAAAGCGTTGAAATCTGTGGTGGCACAAAGTTTTATCTGTCTGCACCGCTGACACAGGTGAGTGATGTGGCAGAGAACTGGTCATCTACCATGAAGGGAAGCATTACAAAAGATTATTCTGCTTATAAGATTACCACAGGATCTGGAACACAGGATCTGGCACTGGTATTTGGAGAAGGCGTGGACGATGAAAAGTATGTGGACTTCAAAGTATCCTGGATTGAACTGGCAACAGTAGAAGTTGTGAAGAAAGATTCCACAGCAGATGTAAATCTTGCTGGTGCTGTATTTGGTATTTACAGCGATCCGGATTGCAAAAATCTGATTACTACAATGCCGGAAACAGACAGCAACGGCAAATCTTCTGCAACGATTGTAAAAACACAGGATACCGTATATCTGAAAGAAATCACAGCACCGAAAGGCTATGTACTTAATACGACAGCTTACAATGTGAAGCTGGTAGCAAGCAAGACTACAACTACAACCGTACCGGACAAGGAACAGCTTGGAGAACTGACGGTATATAAAGAAGGTCAGGTTCTTGTTAGTGCAGATGTCAGTGACAGTGGTGTTGCATTTCAGTATGAAAACAGACGTCAGAAAGGTGCAGTATACAATGTATATGCCGGAGCGGATATTATATCTGCTTATGGTGCGAAGATTTACAGTAAGGGTGATCTGGTAAAAGAAAATCTGTCCACGGATGAAAACGGAGCATGTGTTCTGAAAAATCTGCATCTTGGAACTTATGTTGTAAAGGAAATGCAGGCACCGGAGAACTTCTACAATGCAGGGGAAGAAAAAGAAGTAACGCTTTCCTATGCAGGACAGAACGTGGAAGTTGTATTTTCCGATGTAACATTTACAAATGACAGACAGAAAGCAGATGTGAATGTTGTGAAAAAGGATAACGATACAGATAATCCGTTATCCGGAGGTATCTTTGCTCTGTATGCTGGCAGTGACATTGCAAATGCAGATGGAACAGTGATTGTAAAAAAAGGAACATTGATTGAAAAAGCGACAACTGGAGCAGACGGAAAAGCAGCATTTACTGCAGATCTGCCGATTGGATTTTCCTATGTAGTGAAAGAGGAACAGGCACCGGAGAACTATCTGAGAAATTCAAAAGACGTATATACGTTCAAATTTGCGTACACCAATGATAATGAGCCTAAAGTTTCATTTACACATACGTTTGTGAATGAGAGAGTCAAAGCTAAGATTACTCTGGAAAAGAGAGACGCTGAGACGAAACAGGCAGTTGCACAGGGAGACGCAACACTGGAAAAAGCAGTATATGGACTGTATGCCCGTAATGATATTGTTCATCCGGACGGTGCGACTGGTGTAATCTACAAAGCAGGGGAGCAGGTTGCTACACTGACTACGGATAAGAATGGACAGGCTTCTGTGGATAATCTGTACCTTGGAGATTACTTTGTGAAGGAGATTAGTCCATCTGTTGGCTATCTGGCAGATGAAAACGAGTATGACCTGGTTTGCAACTATGAAGGGGATCTGGTTACTGAGGTCAAACGTGATTGTACTTCATTGGAACAGGTAATCAAACAGCCATTCCAGATTATTAAAGCAGCCAATAATGGCAAGACAGACGCTGATCTTTTGGCAGGAGCAGGTTTCAGTGCTTATCTGGAGTCTTCTCTGACAAAGAAAGCGGACGGAAGTTATGATTTTGATTCCGCTACGCCGGTTGTAATTGGAGAAAATGGTGCAACAGAAATCTTTACAGACGAAAAAGGATATGCTTGCAGTATTGCACTTCCGTATGGAACTTATATTGTACGTGAGACTACAACACCTCACAATTATACTCCGGTAGATGATTTTACAGTTTGCATTACAGAAAATCATCCAAATACTCCGCAGACATGGCGTGTGCTTCTGGATGATGAATTTGAAGCGAAGCTGAAAATTATCAAACAGGATGATGAGACGAAAAAGCCGGTTTTACAGAAAAATACAGAGTTCAAGATTTATGATCTGAACAATAAGAAGTATGTAGAACAGGTTACTACTTACCCGACTACGGTGAAACATAAGTCTTATTTTACAGATGAGCAGGGATATTTGATTCTTCCGCAGAATCTGAAAATTGGAAAGTACCGTATTGAGGAAGTAAATGCACCGTTTGGCTACACGCTGAACGAAAATTACTATGAAGTAACAGTAGATTCCAACACTGCATATCAGATGGAAGGAACTTCTGGGGATGTGATCATCGAAGTGATTTATGAGAATCATCCGGTTAAAGGAGAATTGACTATCGTGAAGAAAGGCGAGGTTCTGGATGGATTTAAAGATGATTTTACATATCAGACAGAAAATCTGGAAGGAGCAGAGTTTGAAGTTTATGCAGCAGAGGACATTTATACCGCAGATTTCCAGAAAGACGATAATGGAAACCGTATTCTGGAATATGCAGCAGGTGCTCTGGTAAAAACTGTTACAACCGATAAAGATGGAAAAGCGGTCATGAAGAATCTTCCACTTGGAAGTTATAAGATTGTGGAAACGTCTGCACCGGAAGGCTTTGCTTTAAATAGCGAAGCACAGACAATTACATTCTCTTACAAAGACCAGGAAACACCAGTGATCGAACAGACAGCCACATTTGACAATGAACGTCAGAAAGTGGAAATTTCAGTGGTTAAGCAGGATGCAGATAATGAATCACCAGTTGCAGGCGCAGAATTTGGACTGTATGCAAAAGCAGATATAGAAGCTCACGGAACAGTAATCGTGAAGGCTGATACACTGATTGGAACCGCAATTTCCGATGAGAACGGAAAAGCTGTATTTTCACAGGATCTGCCATTTGGTGAGTACTATATCAAGGAACAGAAAGCTCCGAAAGGCTATGTATCTTCTGGTGAAGTGATTGAAGTGAAAGCTGAATATCAGGGACAAGAAGTAAAAGTTGTACAGGTTGCTTCTGTATTTAAGAATCAGCCGACCAAAATTGAGGTTTCCAAGTCTGATCTTACGACAGGAGTAGAGTTATCTGGTGCGACACTTACTGTGCTGGATAAGGATGGAAATGTAGTTGACACATGGAAATCTGTGAAGGGTGAGAAACATCTGATTGAACGTCTGACCGTAGGAGAAACCTATACACTTCGGGAAGAACTGGCTCCGTATGGGTATCTGAAAGCAGAAGAAATTACTTTTACTATCGAGGATACCGGAGAAATCCAGAAGGTGGAAATGAAAGATGATGTGCCAACAGGAACAATTCTTATTAATAAAAATGGAGAGTTCCTGGATAAAGTGACCCCACTGGATTCTGTGGGTGGCTGGATCAGTCATTTATTCCAGTATGTGACAGGAAATCTGAAGGATGTTACGTTTGAAGTTTATGCACTGGAAGACGTGAAAGCGGCTGATGGAGAAAGTGAGGATTACTACAAAAAAGATGAACTGGTAGCAACCATTACGGCGGATGATACCGGGGTTGCCAAAGTATCAGGACTTCCGCTTGGCAAGTATTATGTAAAAGAGAAAGCTACGGTGGATGGTTTTGTCCTTGATGATAAGGCAAGAAAAATTGATCTGACATATAGAGATCAGGATACTGCAGAAGTGACTTACTCTGCTGACTGGCAGAACAACCGCCAGAAAGCTGAGGTAGAAGTTGTGAAAAAAGAGAAAGATTCTGATCGAGTGCTGGAAGGGGCTGTGTTTGCTCTTTGTGCGAAAAATGATATTACAGGTGCTGATGGAAAGGTGATTCTGAAAGCGGATTCTGTGATTGAAGAACTTGCAACTGATAAAGAGGGTAAATTGACATTTACGGCAGACCTGCCGATTGGCTTTGAGTATTATATCAAAGAAACCACTCCGGCACCTGGTTTTGCAACAACAAATGAAGTACAGGAGTTTAAGTTCGAATATGAAGGTGCAGACAAGGAAAAAGTAAGATATTCCTTTACTTTTGAGGACGAGCCTACTGTAATTGAAGTTACCAAGACATCTCTGACAGATGGAAAAGAACTGGAAGGGGCAAAACTTCAGGTAACTGATGAAGATGGTAAGGTGGTAGATTCCTGGACTTCCGGCAAAGAAGCTCATATCATCAAAGAGATGGTAGTAGGACGCAAATATACTCTGACAGAAACAAAACCGGCAGACGGTTATGTAACAGCAGAAAGTATTACCTTTACCATTGAAGATACTGCAAAACCGCAGAAAATTGAAATGAAAGATGATGTGACGAAGGTAGAAATCTCTAAGACGGATATTTCCGGAAAAGAACTGCCAGGAGCAAAACTGACAATTCTCGACAAAGACGGTAAAACGGTAGAGAGCTGGACTTCAGAGGAGAAACCGCATTACATTGAAATGCTTCCGATTGGGGAGTATACACTTCGGGAAGAGTCTGCCCCTGATGGTTATCTGATAGCTGAGGACGTGAAGTTTACAGTTGAAGATACTGGGGAAATCCAGAAAGTAGTTATGAAGGATGAAACAAAACCAACAGAAACACCAGTGCCGGAAAACCCAACCACACAGGTAACAGAAACACCGAAAACAGGTGATGATACACACATGCTTCTTTGGATTCTGCTTGCAGTAGCAGGTATGGCAGGTGCAGTATCAGCAGTGTGGGTAGTAAGAAAAAAGAAATAAGAAACCTTTGACCAGGAGGGCATTTATGGACAGAATTGATTCATAAATGCCCTCTTTTTGCTAATACTAAGAAAAAATGAAAGGGGAATGTATTTTGAAACAGATATTGATTATTGCAGGAGTAGCGGTTATCGCAGCGGTTAATTTTGTAATGTACTGCTGTCTGAGAGTGGCATCACAGGAGGATCAGATGTTGGAACGAATGAGTAAAAGAAGGGAGCAGGAAGGAGACGATGATTAGATATGCAGAAGACAAGCCAAAGTCCTGTGAATACTGTTACTTCTGGAATGAGAAGAAGAAAGAATGCAGGCAGATGAGATGTTTTTATCAGCTTCCGGAGAAGCCGCCTGACCCAGATCCGCTTCATCGCTACTGGGTTCCATGTAAAGGCTGCCCATATGGGAAAAGTCCCTGCATTGGCTATTGCATGGCGAAAATATTAAAAGAACAGAGAGAGAAGAAGTCTGGATAATCGTACATATGCCTTTCCATATCATTATGGGGAGGAAGCTGAGCAGTACACGTTCTACCGGATTCCTAAGATTCTTTTTGTAAGCCCGGTATTTGGAAACTTATCCTGTGAGGCAAAATTGCTGTATGGATTATTGCTTGACCGTATGCAGTTATCTATGAAGAACCGATGGCTGGATGCAGAGGGCAAAGTATATATCTATTTTTCACAGGAACAGATTTCAGGACTTATGGGATGTGGAGTGAAAAAAGTCCGGTGCCTGTTAAAAGAACTGGATGACAGAAAAGGAATCGGGTTGATTACAAGAGTCAGGCAGGGATTAGGAAATCCCGATAGAATTTATGTAAAAAAATGTGTATCACCAGACAGGTTAAAGGGAAACTTGCAGTACGGTCAAAATGACCTGTCAGGAAAGGCAGAAATGACCGATACAGACAGGTGCAAATTGCCAGGTAATGATATAGAGGATAGTAATACTGAGAATAACGATACAGAGTATCATTCATTCTATTCGGATAGCAGTGAAATGAAAAGAAAAGAGGCAGAGCGTAGTGCCTATCAGCAGATTATTAAAGAGAATATTGGCTATGCCTACATTGTAGATGAGTTTAACCAGCAGATGTTGGATGAAATTGTCGGTCTGATGGTAGATGTGGTGTGCTCGGAACAGGAATTTATACGGATTGGAGGAGACAGAAAACCGCTTTCCGTTGTAAAAAGTCAGTTTCTGAAATTGGATTCAGAACATATGCGATTTGTTCTTCACTGTATGAAGGAAAATACCAGTAAGGTATTGAACATGAGGCAATATTTGCTGGCAGTATTGTATAATGCACCATTAACGATCAGCAATTATTATTCATCTCTGGTACAGCACGATATGTATGAAGGAAATATATGATTTTACGGAAAGGAAGTGATTCAGGTGCAGGAGGAGGTAAATGAGAAAACGGTATCATTGTGTATTACCGGTGGCAAAGTAACAGTTCGCTTATTAAAACAGGCAATGATGAGATTCCTGGCTGCAATGGAAAAAGAAAAGGTGGAAAGATCAAGAAAACAGCAGCAGACAAAAGGACCGCCGGATAAAGAATACCATGGAAAGCAGAGCATGAAGAAGCTGGCACAGCAGAACGTACAGCTTTCCAATATTGAGATCACGGATAATAATATCAAGGCTTTTGAGAAAGTGGCGAAGAAATATGGCATTGATTTTAGCCTGAAGCGTGATAAGTCCGTAGATCCACCCAGATACTTTGTCTTTTTTAAAGCAAGGGACGTGGATGTAATGACAGCAGCATTTCGGGAGTTTACTGGAAAGACACTGAATAAAGCGAAAAAGCCGTCTGTCAGAAAAAAATTACAGGAAGCGATTACTGCCAGAAGCCAGGACAAGCAGCGAGAGCGGGAAAAAACAAAAGAGAAACAGAAGGAGCCGACGTTATGATTGGAATAAAGAATTTAAAGAAGAAACTCAAAGGATTCCAGGTACGTCCGCCCAATATGGAGAAAGCGAAGAAGGTTTTGCTGTATCTGCCATATGTGATTGTGTTCTATGTGGCAGGTAAATTTACATGGCTGTATCAGTATTGCCGGGGTAGCACCGTGATAGACAGACTTGTTGTTCTGCTTACGAATTATCCCCTGGCTTTTAAGGATTGGCGTCCATGCTTTCAACTGAAAAGTCTGGTGGCAGGTACAGTTGCAGCAGTCAGCATATGGGGAGTCGTATATTTTAAGGGCAAAAATGGAAAAAAGTTTCGACAGGGTGAAGAATATGGTTCTGCACGTTGGGGAAATGAAAAAGACATAGCGCCCTTTATAGATCCGGTCTTCGAGAATAATATCTTACTGACACAGACAGAACGGTTGACGATGAACAGCCGACCAAAGAAACCCAAGTATGCCAGAAATAAGAACGTAATCGTGATCGGAGGCTCAGGTAGCGGTAAGACCAGATTCTATGTAAAACCACAGCTTATGCAAATGCCGGATAATGTGAGTTTCGTGGTCACCGACCCCAAGGGAACCATCATTGTAGAATGCGGTAAAATGCTGGCAAGGGGAACACCGAAGAAGGATAAGAACGGAAAAATTATGCGTGATAAACATGGCAGAGTAATCATGTCACCGTATAAAATTAAAGTGCTGAATACGATTAACTTTGCAAAAAGTATGCACTACAATCCATTCCATTATATTCGTTCGGAAAAAGATATTCTGAAACTGGTAAATACCATTATGGTGAATACGAAAGGCGAAGGCGAAAAGTCCAATGAGGATTTCTGGACGAAAGCGGAACGTCTGCTGTATTGTGCTTTGATTGGGTATATCTGGTATGAAGCACCAGAGGAAGAACAGAATTTTTCGACTCTGCTGGAGTTTATCAATGCTTCTGAGACAAGAGAAGAAGATGAGGAATTTAAGAATGCAGTCGATGAACTGTTTGAGGAACTGGAAAGAGACAATCCAAATCATTTTGCAGTAAGGCAGTATAAAAAATACAAACTGGCGGCAGGAAAGACAGCAAAGAGTATTTTGATCAGTTGTGGTGCCAGACTTGCTCCATTTGATATTGCTGAACTTCGGGAGCTGATGTCTTATGATGAAATGGAACTGGATATGATTGGAGATCAGAGGACTGCACTGTTCATTATTATCTCTGATACGGACGATACGTTTAACTTTGTAGTGGCGATGATGTACAGTCAGCTTTTCAACTTATTATGTGACAGGGCAGACGATGTTCATCATGGAAGACTGCCTTATCATGTGCGAATCCTCTGTGACGAGTTCGCAAATATCGGCCAGATTCCGAAGTTTGATAAGCTCATTGCAACCATCCGAAGCAGAGAAATCTCAGCGTCCATTATCCTGCAATCACAGTCTCAGCTTAAAACAATTTACAGGGATGCAGCCGAAACCATTACAGGCAACTGTGACACAATGTTGTTCCTTGGTGGTAAGGAAAGTACCACATTGAAGGAAATTTCAGAGACACTGGGAAAGGAGACAATTGATTTATATAATACCTCAGATACAAGAGGTCAGAGCCGGTCTTATGGATTGAATTATCAGAAGACAGGCAAAGAACTGATGAGCCGGGATGAACTGGCAGTCATGGATGGTAATAAATGTATTTTACAGTTACGTGGTGTCCGTCCATTTTACAGTGATAAGTTTGACATCACAAAACATAAGCGGTATAAGCAGTTATCCGATTATGACAAAAAAAATGAGTTTCATGTGGAAGAATACATGAAACACCAGATGGAAGTACGGCTGGAGCCGGAAGAACAGTTTGACCTTTATGTGTATGAAGGAAGCGAACTGGAAAAGCAAATAAATACTGAAAAAGAAGGCACAGAGCATGTAGAGGAAAACAATACATAGCTCTTTTTTGATGCCCTTTTGGGAGGTAATACTATGCACAAGCATGAAAGACCGCCCATTAGGGCGGAACCTCTGAGTAGAAATTACCGGAACAATACAACAAAGCAGGAATTTCGAAAGGAGAACATAGATTATGGCGTTTTTTACATCAGCAATTAATATTTTACAGACTCTCGTAGTCGCTATTGGAGCCGGATTAGCAGTTTGGGGAGTAATCAATCTGCTGGAAGGTTATGGAAACGATAACCCAGGTGCAAAGTCCCAGGGAATCAAGCAGCTTATGGCAGGTGGAGGTGTCGTTCTGATCGGTACACAGCTTGTACCATTACTGGCGAACCTTTTTTAGCCGGAAAGGTAAGAAGGGAGAACACGCATGGATAAGATTTTTGAAGCAATAGAAGAATGGATGCGGAACCTTCTTACAGGCATGGTTAGCTCAAACCTGACAAACATGTTTACTGACGTAAATGAAAAAACAGGAGACATTGCAAGTCAGGTTGGGCAAACGCCCCAGGGATGGAGCGGCAGTATCTTCAGTCTGATTCAGAATCTGTCAGACTCCGTGATTGTGCCGATTGCCGGAATGATCATAACCTTTGTGCTGTGCTATGAGTTGATTTCTATGCTCACAGAAAAGAACAACATGCATGACATTGATACATGGATGTTCTTTAAATATTTTTTCAAAATGTGGGTGGCGGTCTGGTTTGTAAGTAATGCGTTTACGATTACCATGGCGATTTTTGATGTGGGTCAGAATGTGGTAAACCGGGCAGCAGGAGTGATCAATCAGCAGACAGCAATCAACATTGATTCGGTAGTTACGTCAATGGAAACTGCGATGGAGTCAATGGAGGTAGGAGAGCTGATCATATTGGCATTAGAAACTCTTTTGGCGAGTCTGTGCCTGAAGGTTATATCCATATTTATAACGGTCATTTTATATGGTCGTATGATAGAAATTTATCGCGCGTCCAGAAGCGCCGCTTTTCATCCAAAGGCAGTGCGCGGACATTTTGGGAATCCGGCTTTAGCAAGCCGGTAAAGAAAAGTATCAAAGGCGTGAAAAGCGTCACTTTAGCGTCATCCGATTTA
>NZ_RBZR01000022.1:0-52458 GCF_003628495.1 Ruminococcus sp. B05
AATCCGTATTGATGGAGCGCCGTGTGCGACGAAAGCCGCACGCACGGTGCGACGTGGGGGAAAATCCGTCCTGACTACCATATCGGGAGATATGGCAAAAGCGGCGGATTACCTATCACAATCAGGTGTGGAACAGGGTTACGATTAACCGTTCCGTCCATAAATCAACTAGGTACTATATTGATGAGTTCCATTTGCTTTTGAAGGAGGAACAGACAGCAGCATACAGCGTAGAAATCTGGAAGCGATTCCGTAAATGGGGCGGTATTCCGACTGGTATCACACAGAACGTAAAGGATCTGCTTGCTTCAAGAGAAATCGAGAACATTTTTGAAAATTCGGATTTTATTCTGATGTTGAATCAGGCTTCTGGAGACAGGCAGATCTTGGCAAAACAGCTTAATATTTCGCCACATCAGTTGTCTTATGTGACCAATAGCGGGGCAGGAGAAGGTCTTATTTTTTACGGAAATACGATTATTCCGTTTAAAGACAGATTTGATAATTCTCTTATGCTTTATGCATTAATGTCATCGAAACCGGAAGATGTGGAGAAACGTGAAAAACTTGGTATTAAGGGCAGAGATGACGTTTAAAGAGGAGGCAGGACAAAATGAGAAAATGGCTTGCGGGACTGCTTTTTATCGTATCAGTGGTACTGCTCACTATCAGCATTTATTTCCTGATGGGTATGTTTTTGCAGGAGAGACAGGATAATCAGTTACAGCATCAATTGCAGGAAGTGTTGCAGGAAAAATCAGATGAGACAGGAGAAGATTCTTCTGGTGATTCACTGACACAAATAGATGCAGGAATCCTGGCTTTACATGAAGAAAATCCAGACTGTATCGGCTGGATTACAATTGAAGGAACCAGAATAGATTATCCGGTTATGCACCGTCCGGGAGATAAAAATTATTATCTGCACCGGGATTTTAACGGGGAATATTCTGCCAATGGTTGTCTGTATCTTGCGGAAGAATGTGTGCCGGGAGATTCAGACAATCTGATTATCTATGGTCATCATATGAACAGTGGAAAGATGTTTGCTAATCTTGAAAAATATAAAGATGAGGATTTTTATAAGGAACATCCGTTGATTCAGTTCCGTACCATCTGGGGAAATGAAGAATATGAGGTACTGGCAGCATTTACAACACCTGTTTATACAGGAAATGATTTCAATTATTACAATTTTATAAAAGCACAGAAAGGCGAAGATTATGAGTACTTTATTAGAGAAATTAAGCGAAAAGGAATCTATGAAACCCAAATTACAGCCTGCTATGGAGAAAAACTGCTCACATTGTCCACATGTGAGTACTCACAGAAAAATGGGCGTATGGTTGTGGTTGCAAAAAAAGTGGAAAGAACTGGGGGATAATGACATGACAGATAAAGAAATTGAGAAGGAATTTGGCTAT
Source organism: Ruminococcus sp. B05 (assembly GCF_003628495.1). Taxonomy (NCBI): domain Bacteria; kingdom Bacillati; phylum Bacillota; class Clostridia; order Eubacteriales; family Oscillospiraceae; genus Ruminococcus; species Ruminococcus sp. B05. The sequence goes on from NZ_RBZR01000022.1 coordinate 1,425, forward strand.
GAAGATATGGAAGAAGACTGGGATGACGATTTAAGTGAAGTGATCGACATCGAGGAAGAAAATGACTACTATGAGGACGATGACCTTGACTATGGCGAATGTGACTATGAAGATGAGTTGAATGTTCAGGAGACAGAGCTTCCAAAGGGAAAAAAGAAATATGACAGCATCCTGGACTGGGACAGAGAAGATTATTGGGCATATGGCTGTTCGGCTAAAAAATTACTGGAAATGCAGTTTGCTGATATGATGAGCATTGCCGGATTACTGGAAGTCGTCGATTCACTGATTCTGATCGGAGAGACACAGCAGCACGAATTACAGGGCAATGTTTCAGACATCTCTACGAAACTGAAAAACAGAGCAATTTCCATTGTAGACAGATGGGAGAATTTCTTAGACAAAGACTATGAGATTAGGAGATGAGAACCATGCAGGAGCATGAATACAAAGCAAGGGATAAAACCGTTCAGAAGATGAGCCGTGATGGACTGCGGGAAGAAAACCTTCGGAGTAAGACGGAAAAAAGAATCACCGGACGTGAGGCAGATGAAAGAAAGGTAGCTGGTCACAGAGAACAGGAACTTGATTTCGGAAAAGCAAGAAAAGCTCACATTTCCGATGATAGAATTGAGGAAATCACGGAAGGAAAACAACGATTGCGATCCAGACGTGATTTTCTGGAACAGGAAGACATTTCTGAATCTGAAGAAATGGAAACATCAGAAATAAGTGATTTAAGAGCAGGCGAGGAGAAATCTTCGCCTGTTTCACGTTCCAGACTTCGTAAGGACAGTATTCGTGGGCATCCAGGACGTGAAGCAGAGCCTGAGTCTGAGATACCAGAACTGAACAGGCAAAGCCGGAAGAAAAAAATGGTTACAGCGTATGCGTCAAAAGAGCAGAAACGCTACCATGAAAAATCAGAAATTGAAGAAAAATCAATGGAAGACTTTCGGGAGGAAATTAAGAATAAGACCAAGAGAGAACAGATTTTAAAAGAGCAGAAGCAGTCAAAATCCCGTCTTATTTTTGAGGATGAAGGAAAAGGCAGGATTCCCGGAAGTGGTATGGCGAAACGAAGCGTTGTAGCTGTTGAAAATGTGGTATCCGCTTATGGGCAGAGAAGGGTCAGAGAGGATACGGATGATAATGCTGCTCTGGATGCGGCTGACCAGGCTGAGCTTATGGGGGAATCACTTGCGAGAAAATCTGTTTATGTCCGACAGCGTTTAAAGGAAAGCCGACAGAGAAATAACCGATTAAGGGAAAGTGTTCTGGAGGAAACAGAAAAATCCCGTCTGCAATTTGGCAGTGATTCGTCCAATGAAGCGAAAAAGGCAATCCCAAAAGAAGCAGAACAGAAAAAACAGTCTGCATTAAAGAAACTTTTACAGAAAAAACGTTATCAGAAGCAGTATCAGGCAGCAAAACAGGGAAAAGCAGTGAAAGATGCGGCAGTTATAAATGCACAGAGATTTACAGAAAAAGCGAAGGCGGCAGTCAAAGAACTGGTGGCACAGAATCGAAATATTCTGTTATCTATTGGCATTATGGTTTTGCTGTTTGCATTAATGGCAACGAGTCTGTCAAGCTGTGCGGCATTATTTCAGGGAAGCACAAATGCCATAGTTTCCACCAGTTATTCCAGTGAAGATGAGGATATTTATGCGGCTGAAAATGCGTATGTAGCATTGGAAAATGCACTGAATGAGCAGATTAATCAGATGAAGGAAACACATTCTGATTATGATGAATTTCAGTTCCAGATTGATGAAATCGGACACAATCCATATCAGCTTATTTCTTATCTGACTGTTAAATATGGTGGTTTTACATATGCAGAGGTGGCAGATGAAATCAAAGAGATTTTTAAAGAACAGTATGGCTTATATACAGATTCAACAAGAGAGACTGTGACAGAAAAGAAGAAGGTAAAGGTTGGAGAATCACTGGGACAGGTTGTGACCAGTGGGTATTGCAACTGCCCGATCTGTTGTGGTCAGTGGAGTGGCGGACCTACTGTCAGTGGAGCGTATCCACAGGCAAATCATACGATTGCGGTAGACGCATCGAATCCTTTTGTACCGATGGGAACGCATGTCATTATGAATGGGGTGGAATATGTAGTAGAAGATACAGGAGCATTTGCAAGATATGGTGTACAGTTTGATGTTTACTATGGCGATCACGCTTCTGCATCTGCACATGGACACCAGACCTGGGAAGCCTACATAGCGGATAGTAATGGAAGTCAGGAAGTAGAAGTGACTACGACGAGGGAAGTCAACCGACTGGATGTGACACTTACCAATCATAATCTGGATACAGTCCTGAGAAATCGTATGACGGATAAGGAGCAGGAAAGGTATGACGCTTATAACAAGTATTATGGAAATCGTGATTACTTATTTGACTTGAACAGTATTCCGACAGGTGGTGCAGGATTCGGTTATGATATTCCGGCAGAAGCTCTTTCTGATCCACAGTTTGCAAAAATGATCAGAGAGGCAGAAAAATATCTGGGCTATCCTTATGTATGGGGTGGTGCATCTCCATCTACCAGTTTTGACTGCTCAGGTTTTGTGTGCTGGGTAATCAATAACTGTGGTAATGGCTGGAATGTAGGAAGAACTACCGCAGACGGATTACGCTCTTATTGTTCCTATGTATCTCCATCAGATGCGAAACCGGGAGATCTGATCTTTTTCCAGGGAACGTATGACACGCCTGGGGCAAGCCATGTAGGAATTTATGTGGGTAATAACATGATGATTCATTGTGGTAATCCGATTCAGTATACAAGTATTGCAAGCTCTTATTGGCAGCAACATTTTATGGCATTTGGCAGGATTCACTAGAAGGGAGTGATCGAATGTGAATATGCGATTGAAAAAAGTTCTGGATGATATTCAGAAAACGGAAGATAAGATTTTGGAATTACAGGAATATGTAAAAAAATTAAAGATTCAAAAAAAGCAAATGGAAGATGCAGAAATTATTAAAGCAATCCGTTCTATGAAAATGGGCAGCCGGGAAATGTTGACGTTTCTGGATGGGATTCAGAAAGGAACGGTTACGATGCAGTTTGATGAGGAGGGCAATCTTTCCATGGATAATCAGGAAACAGGAACAGTAAAAGAAAAAAGTTCAGAGGACGAAAAGATGTTCTCCGAATCGGAAGCAGAAAGAGAGGTTTTAGAAGATGAAGAATAAAGCATTGAAGAAAATTTTAATGGCGATGTTGACGGCAACTATGCTGATTGGTTCGGTAAGTGCAACAGCTTTTGCACAGGCAAATGAAAATGCAGAACAGCCGGAAACAACTCAGGTGGTGGAAGAACAGCCGGCAGAACAGCCTGCCACAGAAGAAACCCCATTTTCGACACCTGGAAATGGGCAGCTTGTAGATGATAAGGGAAATGACAGCTCAAAGCAGTTCCTGACAGTACAGACGAAAAACGGGAATACCTTTTACATGGTCATTGATCGTGCAGGCAGCTCAGAAAATGTATACATGATGTCACTGGTGGATGAAAATGATCTTGCAGAATTTTTGGATGAAACGAAAGAAACAGAAAAGAAAGAAGAACCTGCGGTTGTGCTTCCAGAGACGACTACTACACCGGAGCCAGAAACAACAACTCAGCCGGAGACTGAAAAAAAGCAGGAATCTATTGGTAATAAAGGATGGCTGTGTGCAGCACTTGGCGGCGGAGCAGTACTGGTTTTGGGTGGTATTGTTGTGGGTGTCATCAGCAAATTAAAAAAGAAAAAGGAAGAGGGCATCGTAGAAGAAGGTCTGGAGTTTGCAGACGATACACCATACATCAATGAAGATGAAGAAAAAGCAGCAGAACAGAAATAAAAGGAATGGGAAAAGGACAGTCATAGGTTGGCTGTCCTTTTGAAAAGGAAGAACAGGAGGAAATTATGGCGAAATTTTTAGTGATTGCAGAGAAACCAAGTGTTGCACATAGCCTTGCAAAGAATTTATCGGCGTACCAGAGAGAGGACGGGTATCTGGAAGGTAACAGTTGCATTGTCAGTTGGTGTCTCGGACACCTGGCAGAATATGCTCCACCGGAAAAATATGATGAAAAATATACAAAATGGCAATTTGATGATCTGCCGATTATTCCAGATATATGGCAGGTGCAGGTGTCTGAAGACAAGAAAAAACAGTTTGAAATATTATGCAGATTAATGAACCGGGAAGATGTGGCGTATTTGGTAAATGGGTGTGACGCAGGACGTGAAGGTGAGTTGATCTTTAAGCGAGTGTATGACCTTGCCAGATGCCAGAAGCCTGTGAAGCGACTCTGGATCAGCTCAATGGAGGATGAAGCAATTCAAAATGGATTCCGTTGTCTGAAAGATGGAAGTGACTATACAGGACTTTGCAATGCTGCGGTATGCAGAGCACAGGCAGACTGGTTAATTGGCATGAATGCAACCAGAGCATATACAACCAGATATTTTAAACGTCTGGTTGTAGGCCGGGTGCAGACACCGACACTTGCCATGCTGACAGAAAGAAAGGAAAAAGTAGAGAATTTCCAGAAAGAAGCCTATTATAAAGTTTCTTTATCAGATGGGAAAATGACAGTTACTTCGGAGAATATCCTTTCAGAAAAGGAAGCAGAAGATTTGCAGAAACTTTGTAATGGAGCGGATGCGATTGTAACGAAAGTAAAAAAAGAGCAGAAGAAAATCTCTCCGCCTAAGTTATATGATCTGACTAGCTTACAAAGAGAAGCGAACCGTTTTTTCGGATACACAGCGAAGAAAACACTGGATATGTTGCAGGAATTGTATGAAGAAAAAATGGTAACGTATCCGAGAACAGACAGTCAGTATGTTACCGAGGATATGAAAGAAACGGTAGAAATGCTTATGAATGGGATGATAGAGTTTCTTCCATTTTTAAAATCAGGACACATTGGTGGCAATCCGGAGCGAGTGATTAACAATGCAAAGGTATCAGATCATCATGCGATTCTGCCAACAAAAGAGGCATTGGAAAATGGCATGGAGGGACTGTCAGATGGAAAGAAAAATTTGATGTTGTTAATTGGACAGCAGCTTGTACAGGCAACGGGAGAAGATTATCGTTGTGAACAGACGGAAATTGCTGTTCAGTGTAACGAACATGAATTTACTGCAAAGGGAAAACGACCTGTGCAGATGGGATTTAAGGAAGCAGAGGAAGCATTTCGAAAGTCCTGTGTAAAAGCTAAAAAAGAAGATGAGTCAGAGAGTAGGAATGCTATTCCAGAAGGATATAAAGAGAAGATGGTTCTTTCAGGGGTTAAGGCTGAGAAAAGTACACATTATACTTCTCCACCTAAAATGTTTACGGAAGATACACTTCTTGCAGCAATGGAAACAGCCGGGAATAAGGAATTTGATTCCGAGACAGAGAAAAAGGGACTTGGCACACCCGCAACCAGAGCGAGCATTATTGAGAAACTGGTGTCTTCCGGATATGCAAAGCGGAAAGGAAAACAGATTCTTCCAACGGCAGAGGGGTGTGAGCTGATTCATGTCATGCCGGAAAATCTGAAATCAGCAAGCCTGACTGCAGAATGGGAGAACCAACTTCTTATGATGGAAAAGGGAAGAATTTCTGATACAGAATTTATGGATGGGATTGTGGCTTTGCTTGCAGATATTCTTGCATTGTGCAGAGCTATTCCGGAAGATGAAAGAAATCGTTTCCAGACAGCAAAGGAAGTAATTGGAAAATGCCCGGTCTGTGGGTCCGATATTTATGAAGGAAAAACAAATTACTATTGTTCAGACAGAAGCTGTTCATTTGCACTGTGGAAGTCTAACCGCTTTCTGGAAAGTATGGAAAAGTCAATGGATAAGAAAATGGCAGTTGAACTTTTGAAGAAAGGACGTACCCATGTAAAGGGACTTTATTCCAGAAAAAAAGACGTTAAATTTGATGCAGATCTTGTACTTGGTGTAGAGGATGGGAAAGCCAGATTCAGTCTGGAATTTCCGAAAAAGAAACCTGACAAGAAGAAAAAATAGAAAAATGGAAGGAGGAACGCTTTATGGCGAGAGTAGATGACATACGTGGACTTGCAGAATTTCATGCAGAGAGTATCAGCAGTTCACCAATAGACTGGATGAATTATCTTGATACTGCAGCCAGACTGTATCGTTATCCATTTATGGATCAGCTTTTGATTCATGCACAGCGTCCGCAGGCAACCGCCTGTGCGTCGCTGGAATTATGGAATGAGAAAATGTTTCGATGGGTAAACAGAGGTGCTAAGGGAATTGCCCTTCTGGATGAGACAACACAGAAAACACGACTCCGTTATGTTTTTGATATTCAGGATACACATATGGTAAGAGGTGGCAGATCACCTTATCTGTGGCAGATGCAAGAAGGACAGCAGGCAGCAGTATTAAACCATTTAGAAGAAGTTTACGGTCTGGAGGCGAAAGATACAGAAACACTTTCGGATGCATTGATGGCAACTGCAAAATATATGGTAGAAGAAAATCTGGAGGAGTACCTGGATGGACTGCTATATGTGACAGAAGATACCTATCTGGAAGAACTGGAGGAAGATACGATCCGCAGTGAATTCCGTAGTCTTTTGACAGACAGTATCTATTATACATTGGCAGTCAGATGTGGTATTGACCCAATGGAGCGTCTGGAAGAAACAGACTTTAGGCATATTACAGATTATAATCATCTTTCCGTACTGACTTTTATTGGAAATGCCACGAGCAGGGCAAGTGAGTCTGTACTTGTGGATATTGGACGATATGTTCATCGCATTTCTTTGGAAGAAATGAAGAAAAGTATTGAAAATCCAGAAGAAAGGAATTATAATAACTTTAACACGTTAATTCGTGAAAACGAAGGAAACACAGAAGCATATAAAAACAATGAGCAGGAATATGAAGGAGGAAATGAGCATGGAACTGACATATCATCGCAAAGGGGATTACCTGTTTCCGAATCTGACAATCGAGGAGACAGAAGTGAACATCGGGAAGTACGGGATGTTACGGAGAACATTTCTGAAAGAGCACAAGAACAGCCTGTACCAGAGCCTGTTGCTGACAGGGAAACTGAACCGACATCTGGAGGAAATCGAGAAAGCAGCACTGGAGAGATTGGAAATTCAGATGAAGAAGTTATTGGAGCAGAATCCGGCACCATCGAAGGAAGTGAACCCGATGGAGTGGACAGCACATATGAACAGTCTGACGGCAATCGTGGAAGAGAGCATCTTGACGGAATTGGTGTACAGCTAGTAGAAGACACAAATGAAGATCAGTTAAGTAAAGCAGAGGAAGAAATTGCCTCTGCTTTATCTTTGCCTGAACTTCCATCTGTGAATGAGCAGAGGCGTGAGATTGAAAGCCGGGTTGCAGCACTTTATGCAGGAGAAATTGCCATTTCAAGTGATGTTGTGGACGAGATTTTAAGAACAGGGGGAAATCGAAGTGGAAACCAGTTGCGTATTATTTACAATTTTATGAGCGAGCAGTCACCAGAAGATTATACGGAGTTTGTTAAGCGGGAATATGGAACTGGTGGAAAAGGAATCGTAATTAACGGAATGGAGTATGCGGTCTGGTTTGATGAAACTGGAATGCAGATTGCAGTCGGACATACCGTAACAGATCAGATTTTAGATAAGGCTTTTTTATCCTGGGAAGACGTAAGTGGACGTATTCATCAGCTTCTGAAGCAGGGAGAATATGCACCACAGTCTGTGTTGGATGTGGCAAGAAGTAATGCTGTAAAGGAACATGCACAGACATTAGCATACATGAAAGGTGACATGGCGGAAGGTGTGGCAGAGCTTGTTTTTGATGAAGAAGATTTACCACATCTTACCAGCATTTATCCGGAGATTACGGATTATCTGGAAGAAAAAATTGCAGATCCAGAGTGGCTTGCAGATTTGAATGAACGACTGGAAGGACTGGCAATTGCTTATGAGGAAGATAAAAGCATTATGCGTTTTCGGACGTATAATCCGATCAGAGTATCCGGAGAATTTCAAAAATTTGCTGCAGAGGTTGTGCCTTATACTGCCAGAGATGATTTTGCATGGCAGGAACATCCGATATTTATTACACAAGATGAAATAGATGCGTTTCTGGCTGGTGGCGGCCCGTATTCAGATGGAAGACTGTCAACTTATTCTTTTTATCTTCTGAATGAGGATGATAAGGCGAGAACAGACTTTATTAAAGAAAAATATGGTGTGGGCGGTCAGAGTCATGCTTTGAGTGGTGCAGATAATTCCCATGCAAACTATGATGGGAAAGGACTGAAACTTGAGAGAGGGAATATTGGAAATCCAGATACGGAAATCTTACTGCCATGGTCAAAAGTGGCAAAGAGGGTTGCTTATCTGATTGATAATCAGCAATTCTTACGTTCAGCAGATTATTCTCGTATGCCGGATTATGAGAGAGAACGGATAGCGTCTAAAGTAATCAGTTTTTATGCAAGACTTCCAGAAGAAAATGAGCGTCCATATAAAGAAGATTTTTTCAATGAGGAAGCAAGAAAAACAATTCCGGATATGCTTAAGGATACGGAACAGTCACAAAGTCTGTTACAGTCAATGGATGAGGCACTGGCTACATTGCCGTTGGATTTTGAGTCAGCAGGAGTGACATACGATCAGAAAGTACAACTTTTAACAGAAGTGCATCAGTATGTGGAAGGAACTTATACTATTTTCCCGGCACAAAAAGTAAGAGAACAAACAGAGGGACTGACAGGACATCAGATGTCATTGTTTGACCTTATGAGTGTAAATGAGACAGAAGAAGCTCTGGAAAATCCAGAATCAGAGGAAAGTGTTCCGGAAGTGGAAGACGCTCAAGAGGAAGCAGATCTGGGAACGGATATACATCAGTCCTTTGAGGAAGCAAAAGAATTATGGGAAGATGGCTTTTATGAAGAAGATTATGTGTTAAAAAGTCATGTGGGAGAACTGATTTATGACAGTATGGATGCAGTCGGCAGATCCGTGGAAGACTTTTCAGACGAGCAGATGAAGGTTGTCCGAAAACTGGCGGAGCAGGAACGTATGCTGGAACCAATTCTCAATCCGGATTTTTCTCCGGAACAAATGCAATTAGTATCTGATATAGCAGAAAAACTCTGGAATGACAACGGCAGATGGCAGGATGAAATGATAGAACCATATACTGACCATGTGATGGAGTCGGATGAAATTGCCACAATACGACAGGAAATGAATTTGGAAGTACCGGAAACAGTAACACCGCAGGAACAATGGGACGAGAATGTATTTGAATATCAGGGGTATCATTTTGAGCCGGTAGGTGTTTTACCGCATGGTCTGGAAGGAAAAGAACTTGTAAATCTTACGAGGGGAAATACAGAATTACATTTATCTACATATGAAAGAGAAGATGATATTCTGTACTCTTACGCAGGTTTTTATGAAGCAAGCGGAGCAACGAAAGCAGATATTTTTCAGTGCATGGAAACGGGACGTAATTATATTCCGGGCGAGAATGAGCTGTTTGGCTATGAGGGAGAGTTTTTGCCATATTTGCAGAATGAGCAGGAGGAAAAGATAGAACCTCACAATTTCCGTATTACAGACGATGAATTGGGGGCTGGTGGTCCGAAAGCAAAATTTAAAGCCAATATGGAAGCTATCCGGCTTTTGAAGAAGCTGGAACAGGAGCAGAGACTGGCAACGTCAGAGGAGCAGGAAATCTTATCCAGATATGTCGGATGGGGAGGTATCCCACAGGCATTTGAGGAAAGAAATGGTGCATGGACAGAAGAATATCTGGAGTTAAAAGGAATATTGACTTCGGATGAATACAATGCTGCAAGGGCATCGACACTGAATGCTTTTTACACATCTCCGACAGTAATTAAGGCAATGTATGAAGCACTTGGAAATATGGGATTGAGACAGGGAAATATTCTGGAACCATCTTGTGGAGTGGGAAATTTCATGGGACTCTTGCCAGAGAGTATGAATCATACAAATATGTATGGAGTAGAGCTTGATCCTGTTTCGGGACAGATTGCAAAGCAACTTTATCAGAAAAACAGGATTGCGGTACAGGGATTTGAAGAAACAAATTATCCAGACAGCTTTTTCGACTGTGTGGTTGGAAATGTACCGTTTGGAGCTTATCAGGTCAGTGACCGGAAATATGACAGATACCATTTTATGATTCATGATTATTTTATTGCCAAGTCCTTAGATATGGTTCGCCCAGGTGGTATTGTTGCGGTTGTTACATCAAGTGGAACAATGGACAAGCAGAACCCGGAAGTGCGACAGTATTTTGCAAACCGGGCAGATTTATTGGGAGCTATTCGACTGCCAAACAATGCTTTTCAGAAAAATGCGAACACGAATGTTGTTGCTGATATATTATTTTTTCAGAAAAGAGACAGAATTTCTCTTGCGGAGCCTGACTGGGTAAAGCTAAAGACAACAGAGGAAGGATATACGGTCAATGCTTATTTTGCAGATCATCCGGAAATGGTGTTGGGAGATTTTACAACAGAAAGTACACAGTATGGAAAGCAGGAAATAACTGTAAAAGCAAAAGAAGGGGAAAATCTTGCAGAACAGTTAAAAGAAGCAATCGGACATATTCAGGGGACAATTACGGAACTGGAAATTTCAGATACGGAACTGGAAGAACAGGTAGTTTCGATACCGGCAGACCCAGATATTAAAAATTTTAGTTTTGCACTTGTCGGAGAAGATATTTATTATCGTGAAAATTCGGTAATGAATAAACTGGAACTTCCAGTAGTAACGGGAGAACGTGTCCGTGGCATGGTAGCTATCAGGGATGCAACCAGTAGACTCCTTGAAAGGCAGTTAGAAGAAGGCAGCGATGAAGAAATCTCTGCATTACAGGCAGAACTAAACCAGGTTTATGACAGATTTACTGAAAAATATGGTCTTCTTAGCAGTAATGCAAATAAAAGAGCGTTCAGCATGGACAGCAGTTATTGTCTTTTGACATCGCTGGAATTTCTGGATGAAAAGGGAGAATTAAAGCGGAAAGCAGATATATTTAGTAAGAGAACCATTCGGAGAGCAGAACCGGTAACGTCCGTGGATACGGCAAGTGAAGCATTGGCAGTATCAATCGGAGAAAAAGCAAAAGTAGATATTCCTTATATGATGCAGCTTACCGGAAAAACGGAAGGAGAAATAACGGAGGAACTGGCAGGGGTAATCTTTAAGAATCCTATTACAGAAAAATGGGAGCCGTCCGATGAGTATTTGTCTGGAAATGTCAGAGAAAAATTAAGCGTTGCAAGAGCCTTTGCAGAAAATCGTTCCGAGTATATGGTTAATGTGCAGGCTTTGGAACGAGTGCAGCCGAAAGACCTGGATGCATCTGAAATTGAAGCCAGACTTGGTGCTACATGGATTTCCCCAGATTATATCACAGAATTTATGGCTGAAACTTTCCATACACCAAGGCATCATATCAATTATGATAGAATTAAAGTGCAGTATGCGGAAGTAACCGGACAGTGGAACATAAAAGGAAAGAATGTAGATAGCAGTAACAATCCGCTTACTACATCGACCTATGGAACGCAGAGGACAAACGCTTATCGCTTACTGGAAGACGCATTGAATCTTCGTGATACTAAGATTTATGATACAATCCATGATGCAGATGGAGAACATCGGGTATTAAATCGGAAGGAAACAACGCTGGCACAGCAGAAACAGGAATTGATCAGAGAGGAGTTTAAAGACTGGATTTTCCGGGATATGGATCGCCGTGAAAATCTCTGTAAGATATATAATGAACGGTTTAACAGTATCCGTCCAAGAGAATATGATGGCAGTCATATTCAGTTTGTCGGTATGAATCCGGAAATTAAACTTATGGAGCACCAGAAAAATGCGGTGGCACATATTTTATATGGAAACAACACCTTGCTTGCACATTGCGTGGGTGCGGGCAAGACATTCCAGATGATTGCAGCTGGAATGGAGAGTAAACGACTTGGACTTTCACAAAAGAGTCTGTATGTTGTACCGAACCATTTGCTGGAACAGTGGGGAAGCGATTTCCTGCGACTTTATCCAGGTGCGAATGTTCTGGTAGCAACAAAAAAAGATTTTGAGCCTGCGAACAGAAAGCGTTTTTGTTCTAGAATTGCAACAGGAGATTATGATGCAGTTATTATTGCACATAGTCAGTTTGAGAAAATTCCACTTTCCAGGGAACGTCAGATTGCATTGGTGGAAGATCAGATTGCAGATATTACAGTGTCGATTGAAACTGCAAAACTGGAAGTGGGACAGCAGTATACAGTCAAACAGATGGAAAAGACAAAGAAAACACTGAAAGCAAAATTGGATAAATTAAATGACCAGACAAGGAAGGATGATGTTGTTACATTTGAGCAGCTTGGCATTGACAGGCTTTTTGTAGATGAGAGCCATGCGTTCAAAAACCTCTTTTTATATACAAAAATGAGGAATGTAGCAGGCATTTCACAGACAGATGCACAGAAAAGTTCGGATATGTTTATGAAGTGCCGATATATGGATGAGATTACAGGCGGTAAGGGAATTACATTTGCGACTGGAACACCTGTGTCAAACAGTATGACTGAATTGTATACCATTATGAGATACCTTCAGTATGATACGCTGATGAATATGGGAATGGGACATTTCGATTCCTGGGCGGCAACATTTGGAGAAACAGTTACGGCTATCGAATTGTCACCGGAAGGAACGGGCTATCGTGCAAAAACACGATTTGCCCGTTTTTTCAATCTTCCAGAGCTGATCTCCATATTTAAGGAAGCGGCAGATATTCAGACTTCTGATATGCTGAATCTGCCTGTACCGGAAGCGGAGTATATCAATGAAGTACTCAAACCAAGTGAAGAACAGAAAGAAATGGTAGAGGCATTTTCGGAGCGTGCAGAACAGGTTAGAGGCGGTAATGTTGATCCAAGGACGGATAACATGCTCAAGATAACCAACGATGGAAGAAAATGTGCATTAGATCAGAGACTCCTTAATGATATGCTACCGGATGCAGGAGAGAGTAAGGTAAATGCCTGTGTGGAGAATGCTTTTCAGGTATGGGAAGATGGAAAAGAAACACAGGGTACACAATTAATTTTCTGTGACCTCAGCACACCGAAGAATGATGGAACCTTCAATGTTTACGATGATGTGAGAAACAAACTTGTAGAGCGTGGCATTCCAAAAGAACAGATTGCGTTTATCCATGAATACAATACAGAAGCAAAGAAAGCAGAGCTGTTTGCAAAAGTGCGTGCAGGACAGGTTAGAATCCTGATGGGGTCTACACCGAAACTTGGTGCAGGTACGAATGTCCAGGACAGACTTATGGCATTACACCATTTGGACTGTCCTTGGAAACCGTCAGATCTGGAGCAGCAGGAAGGACGTATTTTACGACAGGGAAATCAGAATGACAAGGTAAAGATTTTCCGATATGTAACAGAAAATACATTTGACTCGTACATGTGGCAGATTCTGGAGAATAAGCAGAAATTCATTTCACAGATTATGACCAGCAAATCTCCGGTTCGTGCCTGTGAGGATGTGGATGATACGGCATTATCTTATGCAGAAATCAAAGCACTTGCTACCGGAAATGAATATATTAAGGAAAAAATGGATTTGGATGTTCAGGTGAGTAAGCTGAAACTTCTGAAAGCAAACCATACCAGTCAGATTTATCGCCTGGAATCGGATATAGCGAAACGTTATCCAGTACAGATTACCGCATTAAAAGAGAAAATAGCTGGAATGCGTGTAGATGCAGGAAGGGTAAAAGGTGTGGATTTGCAGGATAATGATAGCTTCGTAATGACGGTTGGTGGAAAAATGTATAATGATAAAAAGGAAGCAGGTCTGGCGTTGATTGCGGCAGCATCTGGATTAAAAACGGTAAAATCAGCAGGGCAGATTGGAGAATATCATGGCTTTGCGCTTTCATCAGAGTACAATTTTCTGTCCAATACTTACACCATGACGATTAAAGGAAAATGCTCGTATAAGATTGAATTTGGAAAGGACCCACTTGGTAATATCCAGAGAATCCACAATGCACTTTCGGCAATTGAGAAAAAACTGGAAGAAACGGAAAGAAATCTGGATACGGTGCAACAGCAGTTAAAGACTGCACAGGAGGAAGTACAGAAGCCATTTCCAAAAGAGACAGAATTGAATGAAAAAATGGAACGTCTGGTAGAATTAAATGCCATGCTCAACATGGATGAGAAAGGGGGAGAAAATATTTTGGCAGATGAAGAAGTTGGAGAGAATCCAGAAGTAACCACGTCAGATAGGAGTCAGGAAAGAATTGCAGACGGTATCCATAAGGTTTCAATTCTGGAAAGACTGAAAGCACAAAAAGAGCAGGAAAATACGACTGCTACACAACAGAAACCAAAAAGGAAACACGAACAGGAGTTATAAGAGTATATCCCGTCAGAGTAATGAGCTTTGGCGGGATTTTTCTATGGAGGATGATATTATGGCGAATAGAGAAGAACAATTAAAACAGATAACCGACCAGTTGGAACAGGGTGTCTCTGAAATATTTACATCAGAAAAATATACAGAATATTTACAGACAATGGCAAAGTTCCATAATTACAGCTTTAATAATACACTGCTGATTGCCATGCAGAAACCGGAGGCAACGCTTGTGGCCGGATATCAGGCATGGCAGAAAAAATTTAACCGGCAGGTAAAAAGAGGAGAAAAAGGAATACAGATTATTGCACCTGCACCGTACAAAGAAAAACAGGAGATTGAAAAGACTGATCCGGAAACAGGCGAAATTGTAATCGGAGAAGATGGGCAGCCAGAGACAGAGGTAGTAGAGCGTGTTGTTACAAAATTCAGAGTGACTACTGTATTTGATGTCAGTCAGACAACGGGAGAGCCGATTCCGGAATTTGAAGTCTCAGAATTGGATGGAGATGTGCTGATTTATCATGATTTTATGGAAGCATTAAAAACAGTTGCTCCGGTGCCAATCCGCTTTATAGAGATTGATGGAGAAGCGAAAGGCTTTTATCAGTTTGTAGATAAATATATTGCTGTTCAGGTAGGAATGAGTGAAGCACAAACGATGAAAACAGCAGTGCATGAGACTGCACATGCGGTATTACATGATCGTGACCAGATGGCTGAGGAAGGTGTAGTAAAGGACAAACTTACGAAAGAGGTGGAAGCAGAGAGTATTGCTTATGTGGTATGCAATCATTTCGGATTGGACACTTCGGAGTATTCGTTTTCTTATATTGCGAGTTGGACTTCTGGAAGAAATATGAGAGAACTGAGAGCGTCTATGGATACCATTCGCAAGACTTCTGCTGAAATGATCGGACAGATTGAAACGCAGATGAAAGAATTGCAGGTGGAATTACCGGAACAGCAGGAAGAACTCAGTGCCATGCAGTTTGCTGAACAGACAATTAACCGGCTGGAGCAGGAACGAACAATCTTCAGTAACGACCAGAGAAATCTTATTGTCAATTTTGCATTTAAACTGGATGATAGAGAAGCAACAGAGCAATTAGCAGAGAATCTTGCAGATGCAATTATAAATGGAAATCGAGAGAAGGTATTTGAATTGAGTGAGGAGGCACAGACACAGATTGATAGTCTGCCAGATCCTATGATCGGATTATCCGAATTGCATGAAGCTGGATTTTATTCAGATATTATGCTGCCACTTACCGAAGAAAGAGCAGTAGAACTGTATCGTGAGGGTGTGACAGTCTATGGCTTGAATGGAGCCAGAGAAGAACAGGGACAGTCACAGAAACTTATAAATCTGGAACAGGATATTTCTCGGCATGATGGCTTATTTGGAGTGACGAAGTTTGAATGGAAAAATTATCAGAGAAGTATGGAAACAGCCATAACACTAGAAGAAAAGATGAAAATAAAAGAAACCATCCTTTTGGAGGGGGAGGGAAATCGTTACGGCATTTATCAGATCAATAGCAGACAGGAAGAAAGAGGGTATCAGTTTTTAGGACTTGAAGCGGCAAAAGAACTTGGTTTTACCATTCACGGAAAAGATTATCAGATGGTTTACAGTGAGAGACTGAGGGCTACGACTACACTGGATAATCTCTATGAAAGATTTAACATAGAAAGACCAAATGATTTTACCGGACATTCTATGTCAGTCAGTGATGTGATTATAATGAACCGTGGCGGAAATCTAAAAGCATACTATGTGGACTCGTTTGGATTTGAAGAATTGCCAGACTTTATTGCGCAGAGAGCAGAGGTGTTAAATGCCAGTCTGATAAAGGCGTATCCGGAAGTTTACATGGGAACTTTGGAAAACGCTATGCAGGAGAGAAATGTAGATACTTACCTGGATTCCAGAAAGTTGAACATTGACTGCAAAAATGCAATAGAACAGGCAATTTCAGATAACTTTGATGGTATGAGCCTGAACCCTGATACTGCAGTAGCTGTGGTTGAAAAATATGGAGAAGAACGTGTTGCTTTTGTTCTGGCAAATACATTGAAACAGCTTTCCTATGATGGAAGATTTTCTGAGGTTAATAAACAGTGGGCGGAAGGTGTTGAGGTTCCAGAAAACATCAGTCGGGGAATGGATCTGAACAGAGACTATATTGTGAGCAGCCATCCGGCAGTTTTGAATGGTTTCATTGATATGGCGAGGAGAGAAATTCATACCCGCAAGCTGGAACAGGTGCTTGATGTGAAAAATCAGCATATTACTGAAAATACGAAAGGATATGAAGCAGAGGGACACACTGGAACATGGTATGCACTGGATATGAAAGAATATCATGGAGAGAGATTTTTCCAGATGCGTAGTGAACAGTATGGACAGGAAGTAGCAGATATTATAGTTTCTGAAAATGGAACACTGGTAGCAGAGGACATCTGGCATGGATTTGATGAAGGAGCCAGAGAAGCAATCTCGGAATATCTGGAAGAAAATGGAGCGACAGTCTATGATCTGACAGAAATTCCACCACAGGCAACTGTTATCCTGACAGATGGAACAGTATTAAAAACGGAAAAACAGCAGGTGGTCAATACAGAAAGCTGGAAACCAACTCTGACAGGGACGAATCTGAAGGATGAAGAACAGCAGTTTAGCTTTTTTGAGATACATAAGGTCAGGGAAAATGATGGGATTGATCTGAAAATGCCAGATATTCATTATGTTGGTCAGTATTATGTGATTGAAGACTTGGAATCAAAAGGTGGCTTGAAGATTGAACGTTACAACGGTTTGGAAGCTGCACTGGGAGCATATTATTCACTGCCAAATCATAAGATGAAAGCTCTTGGAATTGAAAATACGGCACCATTGCCAGGAAGCCTGGATTTTATTCAATGTAAAAATGGTATAGACACATTAATCTATGATTGCCAGAAAGTAGAAGGATGGCTGAATCCGGAGATATATAATATATTCAAAAATCTGAAAATCAGTCTGGATGGGCACGATACGGAAATCGCATATAAGATTGGAGAATCATATTTGACGATTCAGACAACAGAAGAAGGGTACGATTATACATTTTTTGATAAAAACTATTTGGAACTGGATGGCGGGATTTACGATGATCCGGATATTTCTATCTCAGAAGCGGTAGATGAGATTTTGCAGGAGGAAGGCTTTTCACTAAAGGATGCGGAAGTGACTGACTATGAGGCATTGGAAATAAAAACGGAACATGCAGAAAAAGAGAATATTGAACAGATGCAGATGGAGCAGAATTGTCCGAAATCTATTTTTGAAGGATATGATAGAAATACTGCGATAGAAACATATGAGGGAATTACTGTTCAATTTGCAGATGCTAAGACTTATCTGACTGTACAGCCAACGAAAGAAGGTTATTCCTATATTTTTTATGATGCTGATTTGAAGGAAGTCGGCGGCGGAACGCATGAATATCTGGATGATTCCATACAGGAAGCAACCTATGCAATCTTGAAAAAAGAAGGAATGCAGAAGGAGCAGTGTATAAAAATAGATGATTCAACATTCAGGGACGAGCTGATTCAGAAAGCGAAAGAGTTGTTGGAAAATGGAACGGTTCGTTGTACTTCTGAACTTGGAAGATGTGAAGCAGCGTTGAATGGAATGAACCGGGCAGAAATTGAATATGACGTACTGGCTCACATAAGGGCAGTATTAGAAGAAATGGGAATGGAAAATGAAGTTACTCTGATCGGGGCAAGAGTATATGGTTCCAGAAGCAGAGAGGGACTTTATCGTGCAGATTCTGATGTAGATGTAGTAGTGTCTTATCAGGGAAACATTCGAGAAGATGCGTTGTTTAATGCAGTTAATGAAGCTGGGTTGAAGATTGCAGGACTTCCGATAGATATTAATCCGATTTCAGAAGAAAGAACAGGGACGCTGGCAGAATATATGAAGCAGGCAGAGGAGTATCTGGATAAGCAGGAACATTCAACAGTTATCGAAGAACAGCCTAAAGGAACAATTGCGTTTTATGTAGCGGAGTGTATGGAATTTCCGGTCATGGGTGAATACCATGAAAATCTTACCCTGGAAGAAGCCTTACGCATATATGAAACTATTCCGGCAGATCGTATGAATGGAATTAAAGGAGTCGGGTTTGAGCTGCATGACGGAAGTGATTATGATGGACCGTATGATCTTATGAGAATGGGGACTGTTGATCGTGAAGGTATCAACATGATTCAACATTACAAGGACAGTCCATTGGTTCAGAAAGCAATGGATGATGTGGAGAAGTATTTTGCAGAGAAACAGGAAAAGTCTCGAACAGAAGAAAAGACTGCTGAGAGCAAAAGAATTTCGAAAGAGCAGACCGGACAGCCAAAAGGAAAGAAGCAATCGGTTCTTCAGGCATTGCGGGAGCGTCAGGCAAAGATAAAAGAGCAGGAACAGAATAACGCAAAAGAAAAAACGAAGGCTCGCAAGAAAGGAGAAGTAACATTATGATGGTAAGATTTGACGAAGATGAATATATTGCTGTGGCAATTTTTGATACGGGAGACAGAGTCCAGACAATGGAGGCGATGGATGAAATTTTTTCCTATCTGGATGAAGATATGAAATTTCTGATTTTTACAACGATTAAGAAATTATATTATCTCAGCGATGAAGGGTATAAAGAATTGCAGAAAACCGTAGAAATTTATAAAGCAGATCTGGAGGTGGATGAAGAATGAGTACGAGTCAGTTTGCAGTTTATCAGTTAAAACGAAAACCGGAATTAAGAAATTTTCTTTATCGAACATATGAAGAACTTGCACAGGAGCAGATTCCTGTGCAGGTGGGAAATTATGAACAGGTATATATTGGGACAATGAAACCGGGCGAAACACCTGAACAGGTAAAAAAAAATATTGATCAGAGACAACCACACAATTATAAGGGACATGCGATTAGTACCAGTGATGTTCTGGTATTGAATGACAACGGTGAAACAATAGCTTACTATGTAAATAAGAATTCTTTTGTTGTAGTACCGGATTTCATGAGGATTCCATCTTCTTCTGGTGGACTTACGAAGAACACAGCAGGATATGAAATCAGTGGAAAAGGCGGTACATGGGAAGTAGTAGATTATGTTCTCATGGAAGGGAAAAATTTTTTCCTTATGGAGCATGAGCAACATGGAAAAGATGTTGCCTATGTAGTGCTTGACCAGAATGGAAAGGTACTCGTGGATGGTACTTATAACGGATTTGATGATGAAGTAAAACAGAAAATCCGTGATTATCTGCATCCACCGACACAGGATTCACCGGAAAAGCAAAAACCAAAGCTGGAGAATTGGCAAAAGTATCTGGAAAACGGTGAGTATCTACGAAGTGCAGAAATGACAGAGGAAGCAAATTATAATATGATTGACGGACTCAATAATAATGCTGCACCAAAAAAAGAAAAGAAGCGTCCGAAAGAATCTGTTCTTGCAAAGCTCCATCAAAAAGAGAAAGAAATTGCACGACGCAGTGGAAAGAAAGCCATGCAGGAAATTATGGGGCAAGATATGGAGAGAGCAAAGAAATAGCAAAGAAGAAAGGCTGGTCACTTGGTTGTGGCTGGTCTTTTTTCATATATAAAAAGACTGGCCAGTAACGATCCTATCGTTTAAGGCTAGTCTTTGTAGTGAGTTGCAATATCTTCTATTTCACAATCCAAAATGTTGCAGAGGGTGTTAATGGTATTCATACTGACACCTTCATTGTTCTGCAAACGATGTATCAGTGACTTGCTGAAATGGTATTCTTTGTGAAATGTGTATTTTGTGATACCTTTCTTCTGCATGGTAAGCCACAGGTTATCATATTTAATCAACGGGTATCTCCACCTTTTTCTTGTCTTTCCTTCATTATAGGGTTAAGATAGAAAGTAACAAAGGTTCTGTTTTCGGAACCCATGTGTATAAGGAGGAGCAGATTTGAAAAAGACAAATATTGGGAGACAGATACTGATAATTGCCTGTTTAATAGGAGTAGTGGGGATATGTAGTTATTTCTATACAGTGCAGTCAAAACCTCTTTCAGAAATCCCGGATGCGATTAATAGTTCACGTTTTAATACGACGGAGCATTTGACGGTTATAGCAAATCAGGAAGAAATTGAAGATAAACATAAATTGGCGAAGCAGATTGTAGAAATGTGCCAGAATAATTCCTTTCAGTCTATTAAGTTCTCTTATGATATGGTGTGTCCAACAGAGTTGCAGATTAATGTGTATAAGACAGAAAAGGATTTTGATGATAACAAAAAGTTCTGTGAAATATCGTATCTGTCAGAGGAAGAAAATGAAGATTATGATATTGTTCATAATCCAGAAAAATTTACGATGTATGTAGACGGAGAAATAGTTGAATAGAAAGACTGAGGTTTACTTCCACAAAGAAGAAACCTCAGTTTTTACTTATCATTTTTCATGGGTCTGTTCAAGCTGTCGCTCTTGTGACTGATGGATGCCGAGTATGATGTCAACATTAGAACATACGGTGCGAAGCTCCCGCTCATATTCACGACGGGCATTAAATTCTTCATGTTGATCGGATTGCAATGCAGTCAGACGACTCTTTTCTTCACGAAGCATTTTCAAGGTGGGTAATTTTTTTCCTTGTGCTTTTTCTTTCAGTATTCGGAGAGCTGATTCATAAAGGGTGAGTTCTGCCCGGTGTTGTTCATAGAATTTTTCTTTATTCCTGCTTTTTCGATATTCGGAATAGAGATCTTTATTTGACAGATATTGCCCGGTGTAATGAATCTGCTCGTTGATTCCTTTTAAAGTATCTTCTGTATTTTTTAGGGAATTTCTGGCAGTGGTGCTTTGAGCAGTGGCATTGGAAAGTGCAGTATCTAAATCTTCTTTTGATTGGAAGCCATGTTCCTGCACATAGGCTACGGTCTGAGCCATCATCTTCAAATTGGATAATTTTACTTTTTGAGCATATGCCTGACTTTGCTGTGCTTTGATACAATGCTGTAAGTCCGTTACCAGTCGTAAGTCAGATTTGATAAAGAGGAATGCATGAGAAGATCCAAAATCAGAAGATGTAGGCATAGCAGAAGAATTGATATTGTTGGTAATATCAGAAGCTGGCTGTTTTGAGATTTGCTGACTGGCATTTTTCTGAAATACATCTAATAGATGCTTTTCTTCATAAAGCGTTCCCAGTGCTCTGCCGGTAATATATTTTTTACGATTTGGATGTAGATAACTGTATCTGCCACGACTAACTTTAAAGGTGATGTTATATTTTTCTGACAGCAATTTTGCAAACTGTTCTTGTGAGACTGCGGTTGAAGAAATATCTTCAATTGCATTACGAAGAAATTGCTTTTCGGTCTGAAAGGTTGTCTGCCTTGGTGTAAGCCCTTCTTTTTCAAGCTCAGCATTGTGCTGATTGAGTTTTTTCTGCCCTCTGCGTTTCGCCCAGTATTCTTTCTCAGATATTTTCTTTTCGGCAGGTGTCAGAAGATCAACTTGGTTTAGTCCGTTGGCGTTGCACATATCCATGACTTTTTGTTTTAGATGGATTCGGTATCTGTCAGAAAGATGATGCTTATAGCCGGCTTTTGCGTCACGGTCAAATTCCATATATGGCTGTGGTTCGACGTCATATTTCCGAATGCTGTTGATTACGATATGAACATGGATATTGCCACTTCCATTATGACCGTCAGTATGAGTGCAGACAAGAGCCTGATGTCCGGGAAAGTTTTCTCTTGCATATTCCAACCCTAACTTTTGGGCCTGTTCACCCGTCAGACCATGTTCGTCCCTGTCCTTGGGATCGAAGCTGATAATATAATGATGAGATTTGATTTCGTTAAAAGACTGATTTTTATGAAAATAGGCATTTGTTTCCATGCACTCAGCAGCAAAACTGAACGGATCACAGTTTAAGCCGTCAAGATAATATTCTTCACGAATGAGCATATGCCCTTCATCATCAAGAATAGGTTTTTGCGTATATTCGTCATGCTGAAAAATCAGATAACGCTCAGCTTCTCCGTAATCAGCATTTTTACTTGCGATATGTTTCAGTATTGCCACGAAAATCACCTGCCATTTCCATTACCTTGTATTTCATTTCATATAAATCCCGAAGACGCTTATTTATTTCTCCACGCATTTCCTGTGAAAGAATTCCGCCCTGGTTAAAATATTTTGCTATCTGGTTGAGGTTACTGCCTATTTTACCGAACTCTGCAAGCAGACTTTTAATTTCTGGAACATCAGCAACAATCTCGATTTTTGTATGTACATTTCCCTTTAAGGTTTGAGTTCGTACATAAGCTGCCAGCGACAGGTTGGCTTGCTTTGCGGCATTTTCAATAATGGCAAATTCAGTGTCCGTGAATCGGACAGTAATACGTTGATTGCGGGACATTTCTTTTTCTTTCTTTGGTCTTGTCATAATTTCTATTCCTTCCTTCGTTATCTCCCGATGATTTACAGACAGGCAAATTTCACGTTTACAGTGAAAGGCAAGTAATAAAACTTTATTACGCTGTGACCATGCAAATGGGAACCAACGAGACAATTTTTAATTGTATTTGAGGGTATGGGGAGCAAAATCCCCATCAAGTTGCCTGCTGGCAAAACTCGGTATCCGAGTTTTTGGCTGCCAAGGCGAAACTTGCTCTAAGAAAGAAATCCCTCTACTAATAAAGCGTGAGAAAGCTGTTTTACAAACCCCTAAAATGAAAAAAGTAAAAAAATCTGAAAAAGGGGGTTGGTAAATAACCTCTGCCGGGCTTTATAGGTAGAAGGAAATTTTCAGGAGGTGTAAAAGAATGTCAGTAAAAGAATTACCAACACCGGAGGAAATGCAGGCAATGGCAGAGGTAGACCTCAAAAATATAGATACCAGTAATCTGATTGATATAGAGCACGTAAAGATAAGAACGGAGTTGCCACAGGAGGAACGGATTGCAGACTATATTCATCAGATTAAGAACCCATATTGTTATATTTCTCATGGGGTGGCAGTGAAAATCAGTTTTACCGGGAAATGTACGCTGGAAGAAAGTCTGAACAGGTGTATTTCATTATGAAGAACGAAAAAACAGGTCAGAAAGAAATTTGGAAAAGAATGAAAAAAGGTGTAGCAGTGAGCCAGAAGTTATGTTAATATGGTGTTGGGTCAAAATTTAAGAGCATTCAAGAAGCCATGAATTTCTTGGTTTACACCGCCGGACGGCATAGTAAATTAGGAGGTTGATGGCTTTATGTATTTTAATCAAAAGTCTATATTAGCGGCAGACTATTTAAGACTTTCCAGAGAAGATGGAGACAAGCTGGAAAGTGATAGTATCCGCAATCAAAGAAGTCTCATTAACGATTTTGTAAAACAGCACCCGGACATTACCCTGGTCGATGAATATATTGATGATGGTTACAGTGGAACAAATTTTGAGCGTCCAGCATTTAAAAGGTTGCTCGAAGATGTGAAGAAAAAGAAAATCAACTGTATCATCGTTAAGGACTTATCCAGACTTGGAAGAAACTATATCGAAACAGGACGATACCTGGAAAAGATATTTCCGTTTCTTGGAGTCAGGTTTATTGCCATTACAGACCATTATGACAGTGCTGCAGAATCGGATGATGCAGATCAGATCATAGTTCCCTTTAAGAATCTGATAAACGATGCTTATTGTAGGGACATCTCAATTAAAATCCGAAGTCAGTTAGATGTGAAAAGAAAAAATGGGCAGTTCATAGGAAGCTTTGCAGGATACGGGTATCAGAAAGACCCGGAGAACAAAAATCATCTTATCATAGATGAATATGCAGCAGAGATTGTTCAGTTTATTTTTAATCTGAAAATGGGTGGGTACAGTTCTCAGAGAATTGCTACAAAATTGAATGAAATGGGAGTATTGCCACCATTGGAGTATAAGCGAAGCCGTGGAATGAAATATAACAGTGGATTTCGTTCGGGAGCTAATCCCAAATGGGCAGTTACGACAGTGAACCGTATTTTGACAAATGAGCTTTATACCGGGACGATGGTTCAGGGAAAAAATCGTAAGATCAATTACAAAGTAAAAGAGTGCAGACCAGTAGCGGAAGAAAACTGGATTCGGGTTGAAAAAACTCATGAAGCTATCATAGCAGAAGAAATATTTCAGTATGTACAATCACTGCTGGAACTGGATACCCGTACTGCACCGGATGAAGATTCTGTATATTTGTTTTCGGGATTTTTACGCTGTGGAGACTGCGGACAGAACATGGTAAAAAGAAGCACATCTAAAAAAGGAAAGAGATATTATTATTACCATTGTTCTACATATAAAAACGGAGATGGGTGCAGCTCACATCTGATCAGTGAAAAAATTGTACATGCAGTTGTGTTGGAAGCGATTCAGAAGCAGATTGCATTATTAGTAGATGCGGAAAACATTATCCGGGACAGTGGAATGGAAAATTATAAAAAAACAGAATTTGATTCACTGGAAAAGCAGTTGACTGTTCTCCATGAGGAAGTGGAAAGATATAAAGATTTAAAAACTCGTTTATATCAGGATATGTTGGATAATATTGTGACCAGAGAAGAATACCATGAGTATAACCAGAGATTTTCGGATAAGTTGCATAATGCGGAAGAAGCAAAACGTGAACTGGAAAAAAAGAAAGAAAAGGCAGTAGTGGAAGGGAAAAGGGAACATCCCTGGATAGAAGATTTTAAAAGCTATCAGAATATCACACAGCTTGACCGTAAAGCAGTAGTCACATTAATTGATAAGATTATCGTTTATGGAAAAGACCGTCTGGAAATTCAGTTTAAGTATGCCGATGAAATACAGGAAATGACGGAGGTAGCTCAAAATATTCGGGAAATAGAAGAAAAGGAAGGTAGATTCAAATGCGGTGCGTAAGTTACACAAGAACCACATCATGCAAATCCAGTGAAAGCATTCCGACAGATATTATTCAGCAGCAGAATGAACAGATTCAAAAATATATACAATCGCATGGCTGGAAGCTGGTTGCGAAATACAGTGACAGAAAAAGGGATGATAACGAGAATACTGCATTTGAAGAAATGACAGTGGATGGTATCAGCAGGAAGTTTGACATGGTGGTGGTAAATAGCATTGATCGCTGTGGTAAATATATTTCCTGTGCTGAAGATGTCCTTGCAAAAACATTCTTCCCGGCAGGAATCCATTTTTCAGTAGTACAGGATGATTTTTGCAGTATCGGAAAAAGCAGAGAAGAAATTGGTGAATATTTTAGAAAAGAAAAAATTGCGGTACAGATAAAGAGTATGCGGGAGTTCGCTGTGCGAGAGCAAATTGAAGGATATTATAACGTACATGATGAAAAGTATGGATACATACTTTCAGAAGACCGGAAAGAGTTACTGGTTGAAGAAGAAGCAGCTACGATTGTACGTGAAGTGTTTCAAATGCTTTTGAATGGTGTATCAGTAAAAAAAATAGCCGATATTATGAATGAGAGAGGTGTTGAATCACCTATGGTACATAATGCCAGGGTGGGACATAAGCATTGGCCACATTATGAAAATAAATGGAGTGAAGGATCGCTTCGGAGAATCTTAGACTGTACAGCGTATGACGGCTATTGGAAGAAAACAATCAATGGAAAACTCTGTACAATTCCAATTACTCCGATATTGGAAAAAGGCGTATTTGATAAGGCAAAAGAAATTGTAAAAAGCCGGTCAACGACAAAAAACCGCAAAGGCGGAAAACTGGGACCGTATGTTCATAAAATATTTGATGAAGAAACAGGAAAACCACTGTATTTGAGAAATTTTCAAAGCGGAGAGTCTGTATTTGTATTGAATTCAAAGATAAATGAGCTACCAAAGAGCAAAAGAATTTATATAGAAGTAGACGTAGTTACAAGAGCAGTAAAAGAAGCAATTCAATCGGAAATGGATATGGCAGAAAGAATGACCAGATATTTGGAAACGGAAGCTATACAGAAACTGTTACAAAAAGAACAACAGCAATATTCAGAAAAGGCTTGGATGATATTTCAGGAAATGGAGCAGGTAGAAAAAGATCGTATTCCGATATATGAGAAATTTAAAAATAATGAGCTTACAGAGACAGAGTATCTGAATAAAAAAGAAGAAATACAGTCACAGCTACAAATGTATGAAATGGATTTTGAAGGACTTATGGAGCGGTTTGCCGAGATGAAGAAAGCATTCAGCAATGAAAATGAATGGATAAAGACGTTTCAGAGAGTGGAGCTTCCAGAAGATCTGGAATTTGAACATGTGAAGAAATGGGTAAATAAAATAATTGTTTCAAATTTCAAAGAGGTGCATGTGTATTTGACAATGCAGAGATGGAGAGATTATTTTCCAGAAGAATGGTTGGAGGAATAGTTTATGGCGAGAAAAAGCAGAAGAAATAAAAGTACTGAAGTAAATATTTCTCAGGACATAGTCAAAAATAAAAATCTGTTAGATACAGCAATATATGTTCGTTTGTCTGTTGAGAACGGTGGAAATGAGACAGATGAAACGCTGGTAGTACAACAGATGTTGGTTGAAAAATATATTGAAGAACATCCTGACTTGCGACTGGCAGGTACATATAGTGACAATGGATTTAGTGGAACCAATTTTGATCGACCTGGATTCATAAAACTTATGGAAGATGTGAAAACAGGAAAAATTCAATGCATTGTTGTAAAAGACTTATCACGTTTTGGCAGGGATTATTTGGAAACAGGATATTATCTGGAAACCATTCTTCCAAGACTTAATGTAAGGTTTATTGCAATTACGGATGATTATGACAGTTCCAGAAAGGAAGATCAGGAGAATATCAGTGTACCTCTGAAAAATATGGTTAATGCCATGTATGCAAAAGATATGTCAAAGAAAATATTGGCTGCAAAGGATGCACAGAGGAGAAATGGAAATGTGACATTGAGTAAGGTGGCGTTTGGGTATATTCGCTCAGAAGACAGGCACAGACAGATTGTGGATGAGGAGACAGCCCCATTTGTAAGAATGATATTTCAGTGGTACATGATGGGAGTCAGTAAGCCTAAAATTGCAGACAGATTAAATCTTATGGGTATTGCAACACCAGGGCAGCGAGAGAAGATGGAAAATTTAACGGTTCCCCTGGAAAAGACAAAATGGCGTGCGGACAGTGTAGATAAAATTTTGAATAATCCGACATATGCCGGAGATATTGTGACAGGAAAATTGAAACAAGCGTTGTATAAAGGCGTCAAACAGTATAAGACAAGTCCGGAAGACTGGAATATTCAAAGAGATATGCATCAGCCTATGATTGCCAGAGACGATTATGAAGAATTGCAGGAAAGAGCAAATGCAATGAAAAAAATAACGAAGGACTGGCGTGTGAAATATATGAAAGATCGGGAGAAATACAAAGATTACTTTGCCGGAATGGTACGGTGTGGAGATTGCGGTCGGACGATGTATTGTGTCCGATATACGCATAATTATAAAACGATGGAGAAAGTTGGAATGTATTACACGTGTTCCGCCCAAAATCATGCTAAAAATCATTGTGACCAGAAAATAGAAGAAAATTTACTGAAAATGCTTGTGATGGATCAGATTCAAATTCTTATAAGGAGTTTATGCGACAGGAAGAAGTTGTTACAGAAAATGAAAACCGATACCAGTGAAAAAAATGCTTTTTATGAAGCCGGTGCAAATGTGCGGATGTTGGAAAGAAAGGTATCGCAGGCAGAAGAAAAGAATGCAACATTATATGAAAATTATGTATGTGGTATTGTTGAAAAAGAAGATTTTGACATGATGAAGGAGCGGTACATTCAGAACTTACAGGAATTAAGGGATGAATTGCAAGCTGCAAAACAGAAACAAAGAATGCTGGAAAAGAAAGCCGACAGATATATGGATATGGTAGATAATCTGGAGCCATATTTGTCTGAACGAAGTTTCAATGAAAAGCTGGTGCAGGAACTTGTAGAATATGTGGAAGTATATAAAAATGGGAACATTCATGTATGTTTCAAATGTGATGATAAATTCCAGCAGATAATAGAATTGATAGAGGGTGTTAAGAGTGCTGAAGAACGCATTATATCTTAGATTGTCACTTGCAGATGGTGATCTGGGAAAAAATAATAAAGATGAAAGTAATAGTATTGAAAATCAGAAAACGCTTCTTGTGAACTTTTTGCAGGACAGGGATGATCTGGCTGACGAATATATAGAATACGCCGATGACGGCTATACGGGAACAAATTTTGAACGTCCGGAATTTAAAAGAATGATAGAAGACGCAAAGGCAGGAAAGATAGATACGATCATTGTAAAAGACTTTTCCAGATTTGGAAGGGATTATATTGGTGTTGGAGATTATCTGGAGCAGATACTTCCAATACTGGGAATTCGTTTTATTTCAGTCAACAATAATTATGACAGTAATGATTATCTTGGGAAAACGATGGGAATGGATATGGCTATTCATAACCTGGTTAATAATCTTTACAGCAAAGATATTTCGAAGAAGATAAAAAGTGCGTTGAGAGTGAAATGGAAAAACGGACAATGGACGGGAGGAAAACCGCCATTTGGATATTTAAGAGATACTGAGACGGGAGAATGGGTGATCGATCCGGTAGCAGGAAAATATGTAAGAGCTATTTTTGACAAAGCAATAGAAGGCTGTAATACTACGCAGATTATGTATTATATGAATGAGCAGAAGATACCTACACCGGGAAAATATAATAAAGAAAATGGTCTGACACATTATGGATATAATCAGAAATTACCAGAGACAGAAGTATTATGGGATTGTGGGATGATTCGTACAATCCTTTGCAGATATGAATATACAGGAGCATTAGTACAGGGAAAACGACAGAGTGTTGCAGTTGGAAGTAAAATAACCAGAAAATCAAAATATGGAGATATGGTTATTACAAAAAATGTTCATCCGGCAATCGTATCAGAAGAAGAATATGAACTGGCAAAAGCAACGATCATGTTTATGAATAAGCCAGGATACCGAGGAACAAGAAAATTTGCATTGAAGGGGAAATTAAGATGTGGAAACTGCAGACGTTCGATGGTTCTGATGGAGTCTGGTGCAAATGATAAAGTGTACTGTCCGCATAAAAAACTGACGGGGAAGTTTTCAAAATGTTCAGATGAAGCGGTTCCTGTTATGATTATAGAGGGGCATGTATGGTATGCACTGCAACAAGTTCTCTATGTACTTGATATGATTCGGGAAGATATTGAGGAAAAAGCAAATGCGTTAGACGGTGTAAGGAAAAAGAAGCTAAAGCAATTGGAATTAGAAAATGACAAATTGAAAAGTGAGCGAATGCGGCAATATGAAGCATATGCAGAAGGAATTATTACAAAAGATAAATATTTGCTTATGAAGCAACAGCTTACAGATAAAGTCAACCGCAATGAGACGGAAATGGAAAGACTTACTCACTTATCAGTAGAGGAAAGTACCTATAAAAACAAAGTAGCGTCTGCGATAGAGTTGCTTGATGGAGAAATGCAGCATGAAAAAATCACACAGGAGCTGGTTGATGCTACGATTGATACAGTATATGTGTACGATAAAAAACGGATAGAGGTTGTGTTTAAGTTTGATGATATTCTCATGCGGGCAATCGAAAAATACCAGAAGGGGGAAAAAGAAGCATGACATTTAAGAATTTTATATGTAAAGGGGTTTTAGTATTCACAGGTTTGTTGCTGATCGGCTGGCTTGGACAGTATATTTATATAGTGAATGGAGAAATTGACTGGTTCCGCTTGATGTTGGTGTATGGAGTTCCGGTAGGAATACCGCATATGTTTATTATTGTTCCATGGCACTGGGATTTATCCGGTATTCTTGGAATGGTTGCCCTGTGCGTAATTGTAGGTGGCGTATTTGGATGTGTGATTGCAGCAGGTCTGGCAGTCAGAGCAATATGGTACATAGTAGGCTATCCGATCAGCAGAATGCTGGCCGGATATAACGGAAAAAGAATGTAAGGGAATAATATGGTAGAGAATATGACCACGGGTTGACAGCCTGTGGTTTTATTTTGCCATTTCTTGATGCAGAAAGATGTGGTAGAATATCAATCAGTACATAAACAGGGAGAGAAGAAATATGTTAGATGATGAAAAATGTCTTTGCGGATCAGGGCGAATGTATGGGATTTGCTGTAAACCATTCAGTGGAATGAAAATAGAGGATTATAAAAGGGAGCTTGAAAGTAAAAATTATATAAAAGCATATTACATAGCAATTGCTATGCTGACGGATTACCTGGTGAAAGTTAAGAAGCATACAAATAGAAGTTTAAAGGATAATCCGGCAATTGGGAAATTCATACTTCATCAAGATATAAATGCATTATCGGAACTGGCAGACCGCATTTTTTGCAGCATTCCGGAAGGAAATACTGATAATTGGGGAGAAAGATTTGAGACTATAAATAAATTGGTTGATGCGGAAGAATGGAAAAATGAATGCGAATACTACCAGTTATTGTATTATGATTTGAATAATGAAGATGGCAGATTCACAGAACAGATTGAAGCTATTGCAAAGAATATAAAAGTCGATGTACACACAGATCAAAGAATGTTGGAATTACTGCGGTCAGTAATATTACCAACAGGAGAGTTGACAAAGTTGCTGAAATTAGATGACATTTTGATCGAAAAATCAGAGGATTCTCTGATGAAATTAAAATATCAATTTGACAAGGCAATACAGCTTTCGTTAGTATCCGATAATGAGGGTGCAAAAAAGATTGCAGATGAAGTGATTGAGAAATTGGAAAAAGGAGTACCTTATACGGAAATTGAGCTGTATTCACAGGATATAACTGCTCAAATGTATGAATTGTATTATAATTTTGAGCCAGATAGAAAATGGCTCGATAAAGCTCTGGAGATCCGCAAGCAAATGAAGGTTGATAATTTCAATAGTTCTGGCAAGGCAAAATATTTTTCTGACATAGCCTATGTAAATTGGAAGTTGGGAAACTATGAAGTGGCAGAGCAACATTTTACTACAAGTCTGGGATATGAAGAAAACGCATTTGCACAGATTTATTTGTTGAATTGCTTGGTAGAACAAAATAAGATTAAGAATTTAAAAGAATATCTGGAAAATGTCGAGTTTAATACATTGGGCGTGGATTGTATAGATTTTCTGATAATATTAGGAAATGCAGCCATACGTTTGAACGACACTTCAAGCATAGAAACACTGAAAGGTTATTTGAAGGAAATAAATATTGCAGTTCCATATTATAAATTGTGCTTGAAGGAGCTGGAATTAGAGCTGGAAAAGAAAAGTGGTCGGATTAGGAAGATACTTGGTAAGCTTTCACCGTTGAAAGAGTATTTGATTTTACAGCCACAATTTAATGGAATGGGTATTAATCTGGAAAAGATCATAGAAGATTTGAAAAAATGATAGTACGAAAATGAGAGGATGCAGCATAACTGTTTTCCTCTCATTTTGTATTTGGTTGCGGAAAATTATAGCTACTCATGAGTATTACGCATACATTCTTTTATAAGTTGTACAGACTTTAAAATCCATTCCATTTCCTGTGAAGTACAATCAGATAACAGGTTCTGTATTTTCTGATAGGAAGGATCGGAAAAAGCAGAATCAGAAGCTGGAGCAGATGCTTCCTTAATCGGAGCTGTTTTTTGAATATCTGTACTGTCATCAAGAAGGTGGTTCTCTAATTCCTGAAGTGCTTGGGTGTATTGTTCCTTTTCTGAATCTGCCATTTTATTTAGAAAAGCAACGTAAGTAGAAAGTTTTTGGTTAATTACCGGATTTCCAAATGAAAGCGTCAGGGTATCGGGCAGAATATTCCCATTGCTGTCCTTTTGAGAAGTAAAGTTTAAATCCAGTTGCTCATTCATTTTGAAAATAAGTGAGAGCAGATCAGAAACGGTATGAATATCAAAATCCATGAAAACATTTATGCTGATGCCGAGTGCCTGGGATATTTTTAAGAGCTGTTCCGGTTTAGGTTTGCGTTCATCAGATTCATATTTTTGCAATGTACTTATGCTTAGACCAGTAGCCTGTATAAGCTGATCCTGGGTAAAACCATGTAAAGTTCTAAAATATTTAATTTTTTCACCAACAGTCATTATGCTACCTCCATAGCTGGATTATATCATATTTCCTATCATAAAATACACAAAAATATATAAAAATGTATTGACACATACAAATGTATGGTATATATTTAAAGCACATACAAAAGTAATATTTAAGTAGAACAAGACATACAAAAGTGATAGCAGATTACAGATAAGCGCTACTTAAATATTAGTAAAATTGAAACTGAGAGATATACTGATGTTACTTAAAGTACAGTTAAAAAACAGGAGGAAAAGCAATGGCAGAGCTTATTTTTGGAATTGACCATGGAAACGGAAATATGAAGGGAGAAAGTGTATGCTTCCCATGTGGTCTTGTTCGATATGTGTCAGAACCGGGAAGATTTATGAATGAGGATATTTTGGAATACCAGGGAACCTATTATACGTTGTCTGATACAAAAATGCCATTTAAGGCAGACAAAACAGTAGATGATGATTATTTTATTTTGACATTATATGCTCTTACAATGGAAGCCCGGAATAAGGGAATTACGTTGACGGGAAAAGATGTAGTACTGGGAATCGGATTACCTCCGGCAGATTATGGGCAGCAGGCAACATCATTCAAGAAATATTTTTTAGATTATGCAAAACATGGAATTACATTTAAAATGAATGGAAAAACTGTAAGTTTCTATTTGAAGGATGTATTTGTCAGTCCTCAGAACTTTGCGGCTGTTATGTGCTTTAAAGCAAGCCTTTTAAAGAAATACCGCACAGTAAACTGCATTGATATTGGAGACGGAACGGTTGATCTTCTGGTGATTAGAAATGGAAAACCGGATTTATCTGTCCGTGTCAGTGATCGTTCAGGTATGGCAGTTCTCAGGTCGGAAATTTCCAATGCAATACAGCAGAACTATGGTATTCACTTAGATTCTTCTGATGTGGAACAGGTGTTAATGCAGGAGGAAACCATTCTGGACGAGGAAGTAATTGTGGAAATTCAGAGAATGGCAGAAAACTGGTTACAGAGAATCATTAATAAACTACATACTCATGTGACTGATTTCAGAACTAATCCGGCTGTTTTTCTTGGTGGTGGAAGTTTGCTGTTGAGAAAGCAAATTGAAAATTCCTCAGAGTTTAAATATGTGGAATTTATTGATGATGTGCGTGCTAATGCTATCGGATATGAAAAATTGACAGCAGCTCGCCTGCGTAGAGGGTAGGAGGTGCGGTTCATGGGACAGATAAAGGTTGTGCTGATTTTCAATGAAGATGATGAACGCCAAAGAGAAGCGGGAGAATATTTAAAGACCAAGAAAAGATGCAAGACGGCACTTGTGACAGAACTGGTTCATGCCTGGATGAAAAACGGAGAGACAGCAGTGAATACGGTTTCTTCCACCGGAAACATAAATATAGAAGATATTAAAAGGCAATTATTGCAGGATAAAGATTTTTTATCAAGAATTGAGAAATCTATGACTGAGACAGGTGATCAGAATAAGCCAGAAGCGGAGTCAGAAGATAATGAAAATCTGGATATGGATGAAGATATGATGTTGGCAGGGTTGTCAATGTTTGATTCGGAAATTTAAAATTTGAAGTATGGTATAGGGAAGTTGTGCTGAAAAAAATAGGCACTAACTTCCCTATATGTTGTATATTTTTAAATAATATGTTAGCATATTTAGTATGAATGTTGACGGGAGGCGGTAAAATGCGATGGGATAAGAAAGACATTCCACATAAAGGATGGACGGAAATAGGAATGGAAGATTTGGGGGAAGAAGCGGAATTTGGAGAAGATATAGAATACGAACGATGTGAAATGTGTGGTAACGAGAAAATACGATATGTGCATATTATGACACATCCAGAATTCCCAGGAGAATTGAGAGTAGGTTGTATTTGTGCTTGCCATATGACGGATGACTACGAAAATCCGGAAGCAAGGGAAAGAGATTTGAAAAATCGAGTACAACGAAAAAAGAATTTTATGAAAAAAGAATGGCGTCAGGTAGTTAGAACTGGGAATTTTACGTTAAAGTATAAAGGCGAAAACATTACAATTATGCGTAGCAAATATGATACGGGGTGGGGTGTTATATACGCAGGAAAATGGCGTTGGGATTATCATGGAAGAAAGATTTCAGATTTTGATACAGCAAGATTAGTAGCTTTTAATTTGTTTGATGAAATGTACAATTCCAGAAGTGAAGCACAGCCATATTGGGATGGTGATCGGTGGCTGTATTGTGAGTAAGTATATATATTACTGCTGATATGCAATGATTGTATATCAGCAGTAATGAATAATTGTTAAAAGTTAAAAACAGCACTTATTTGATTTCCACAAACAGGATCGTATTTTACATATTTGCCAAGAAGGTTTCTGGCTCTTTTTCCTAGTTGTTCTTTAACAGAAGAATCGGTGATAAAAGCGGAGCCGATGGTTATGGATGAAATATTTTGGGCATTTTCAATCATTACAGAACCGTTTGTTACTGTCTTGCGGTCTGAATTTTTGGAAAGATTGCTCTTTACTAGGAGAATATAATTATCAGGCAAGTTGGTGGTTATTATGATAGAATTGTCATATTTTTGAATGTCAAAGGTGACATATAATTCTTTTCCAACTTCAGGAGCTTCGGGTTGCATACTTGCTGGTAATGGTGGGATTTCTCCCATACGGATTTGGCGTCCATTATAATACCAAGTATGATTTTCATCACATGTAAAATATTCTTTGTCACGGAATAATCCGTGAAAGGTGATAAATTTTGCTTCATCTTCTGGAAGGAGAGGGATTTTTGCACCTCTATCAGTATATACCTTATTATCTACTTTCCTAAATTTCCATACGGCATCTAAGAAACTGATATTGAAATATTGAGCAGCGTCTATAAAAATCAGATCATCACCATGAAAGTATCCATATTTATTGTTGTAATCGTCCGCATATTTTTTTACAAATTTGTACACTTCTTCATCGAAATTCGTATAACTTAGTTGTTTATGTAAAACAATTCTATTGAGAAGGGCATTAACACTGGCAGGGATCTGAATTTGATATTTGGAATACACATTTCTGCGTACTCGTGTAAATAACTCATCTACATCAATGTTTGGTTCTAATATCTCATCACAGATAGCCTGGGTAAATGGACTCATTTGATTGGCAATACCGATAGAAGTATATTGAAACTGAGTTCCGTAAGCAATATATACATCTTCAGCAGCAGTTATCTCAGAATAATATCCTTTAGATAAGCCAAAATCTGAACGACAGGCATCCAGAATGAGGATAAGGCGTCCTTTTCCTTTATATAGAGAGATAATATCTTGAATATTCATTGCGGATGTTTCAATATCCTTGCTTTTCTCAAACTCGGATGCAAAATCAACTGGATAAATATAATTATTACCGTTATTATGTCCGCCGTGTCCGGTAAAGTATACGATATGGATAGCATCACAAGGCGAATGGGAAGCATTATCTTCTAAAGCAGGAATGATTTGATCTTTTGAAATGTTTTCTATTTGTTTGACTTCAAATCCAATTTGGGTAAGTCGTTTATGCATTGCTTGAATGTCATATTTTACACCAGGTAGATTGTTAATTTGGATCAGAGGTGACTTTGTATAATTGCTTGCTGAAAAAAGTATAGCGTTTTTCTTCATATGAATCCTCCGTATTTAATACAAGATTGCAAGGAAGCAAGACCGCAAAAGGATAAAAGAAGGATGCAGAAATAAAGGAGTTTCTGCATCCTTGAATTATTTGACGGGCTTGTAGTTGCGTAATGCAGTTTTTGTTGATTTTATAATTTCCAGTAAAAATTCTTTTTCCTGATTGCTGCAATCAGAAGTAAGTTCTTTTATATCAGCATCGAACTTGGAAACCAACACAGGGGTATTATCGTATAAGAGCTGATCCACGGTTGTATCAAGACTCTGTGCAATCCCTAACAGAGTAGCCAGACTTAACTTGGTATGTCCGTTTTCGATACTGCTGACATAGGTAGGGGCAACGTCAATCATATTTGAAAGTGTTTCCTGAGTCATTTTTTTTGACAGACGTGCAGTGCGGATTCTCTTTCCAATAGCAAGATAATCAATTTCTACTTCCAAACCTGTCACCTCCTAGACTTTGACTATTAGTTAATGTTTGCAATGAAACTCCACACACATTTGATATTTCTTATTGTATTCCTAAAAGAGATATATTATAATTAAATATAAGTAGAACTTTAGTGTAATTATTCACATGTAGTAGAAAAACACATAAAACACCGGGGGTATCAAATTTGGAAGATACAATTACAGGTGTTGAATTTTATTCCAACGTGAAAACCTCGGAGGTGGAATGGATATGGTATCCATATATTCCCTGTGGGAAAATTACAATGTTACAAGGTGATCCGGGAGAAGGAAAATCAACATTAATTATTCATATTGCAGCTATATTGACAAAAGGCGGATATTTACCGGACGGTCAAAAGATAAAAAAACCGGAGATTGTGATTTATCAATGCTCAGAAGATGGAAAAAGCGATACGATAAAACCAAGACTTGAACAGGCAGGGGCAGATTGTAATAGAGTTGCATTTATAAAAGACGATAATGGAGAACTGACACTGGAAGATGAACGCATAAAGACTGCAATTAACCAGATTGGTGCAAAAATGGTTGTGCTTGATCCGATACAGGCATTTATTGGACATAATGGAAATATGACCAATGCCGTAAAAATGCGGGAAACACTGTCAAAACTATCCAAGGTTGCAGAAGAAACAAACTGTGCGATTGTTCTGGTGGGGCATATGACAAAGAATAGCGGTGGAAAGCAGATTTATAGAGGATTAGGAAGTATTGATATTGCCGCAACAGTGAGAAGTATTCTTATGGTATCAAGAGACAAAGAAGAACCATGGAAAAGATATATGTTTCCGGTGAAATCGAGCCTTGCACCAGAAGGCGAACCAATCGGATTTGAACTGGATAAAGAAAAAGGTTTTCACTGGATGGGAAAATGTCAGATAAATATAGAGGAATTGCTGGCTGTGGAAAAAAGTACCGCCAAAAAAGATGTTGCGATTGAATATCTTCAAACGTTATTGGCGGTGGAAGATCTGCCAAGTACATATATCTATGAAAAAATGAAAGAATATGGTATTGCCAAGCGAACGGTACAGGAAGCAAAGAAAATTGCGGAGATTAGTGCATATAAAAAAGGCAAGATATGGTACTGGCATATGGAAGTGGGGGACAGCATATGAATGAACAAGAAAAACATGCTGTAAGCCAGGAAGAACGAAAAGAGAAGATTCGTGCAAGATACAAGGGCGTAGATCGTAGTGAATTGGAGTTCATTCCAGCGAAACAGAAAGAAAAACTATTTGAGGATGTAGGCACAAAAAGAGTGTGTGCATATTGTCGTGTGTCTACGGACGACGCTAATCAGACATCTTCATATGAACTGCAGAAAAATCATTATGAAGATATGATAAAAGAACATGCAGGATGGAACCTTGTTGGAATATATGCAGATGAAGGTATTTCAGGAACATCCTTATTGCATAGAGATGAATTTAATCGTATGATTTCAGATTGCCAAGCTGGAAGAATAGATTTGATAGTTACCAAAAGCGTATCCAGATTTGCCAGAAATATTGTTGACTGTATTGCTAAGGTTCGTGAACTGGCAAATATGAAGCCACAGGTGGGTGTATTTTTTGAGACAGAGCACATTTATACGCTTGATAATACAAGTGAAATGATGCTTGCAGTGTTGTCGGCAGCAGCACAGGAAGAATCGCACACGAAAAGTGAAATTATGAATATCTCTATTGAACAACGGTTTTCAAGGGGGATTTTTCTAACACCAAAACTTTTAGGATATGATAAAGACGAGGATGGAAATCTTGTTATCAACGAAACAGAAGCAGATACGGTCAGACTGTGTTATTATCTGTTTTTAAGTGGTTTTCCGACTTCTGAAATAGCTGAGATATTAATGGATTTGGGACGGAAAACAAAACTGGGAAACACAAAGTGGACAGGAAGTGCAGTTGTAAATATTCTTCGCAATGAAAGGCATTGTGGCGATGTTTTATCCAGAAAAACATTCACACCTAATTATCTGGATCATAAGTCAAAGAAAAATAACCATGACAGAAATCAATACAGGCAAGCAGATCACCATGAAGCAATAGTAAGCAGAGAAATTTATAATGCGGCACAAAAACTGTTAGAAGCAGGAAAGTATAGTAGAAAAGGGTATCCTCTGCCTACATTGCAAGTAGTTGACCAGGGAGTATTAAAGGGATTTGTGCCGGTAAACCGGGCATGGAATGGATTTTCAACAGATGATTATAAAAAAGCATCATTAAGTGCATACGATGAAGATACGAACGAGATTCATGCAGAGCAAACGAACAAAAGTGCATTCGATTTAAGCGGATATGAGATCGTAAGAGCACAGTTTTTTTCAACAAGGTTTGATCCGGTAGTCACAATATCTTCTGGGAAGATTACGTTTAATACTGCGTGTATGAAAAAATTTGAAAATGTAGAATACGTGGAGTTGTTATTTAATTCGGTAGAAAAATGTATCGCTGTTCGTCCCTGTGAAAAAAGTAATGTAAATGCTATAAAATGGGGAACTATACGAAATGGACGATGGGCAGTTCTGCCAAAGAGCTGCAAAGGGTTCTCGGAACCGTTATTTGAGCTTATGAATTGGGACAGTGATTGTAAATATAAATTACGAGGACAATTCTGTGGCAATTCAGACGAGCAACTATTGATATTTGAATTGGAAGAACCAGAGGTATTCGTACAAGAATATGTTGAAGAACAACATATAGACTCATCGGTAGAAGCCCCATCTGAAAATATGAAGACTGTTAAGAAAGTACTTTATCCAAAAGCATGGATTCATAATTTTGGAGAAACAACAAACAGAACAGTTTTTTTTCAACGAATAGCATATAAAGGAAACTGGGAAATACTACGCCCGGCAAAGACGGTTGAAGGTATGGAAATCATAACCAGAGAAATATTGGATGATTTGATGGGAGAAGCTGAGAAACTGATAGATAGAATGAGGTGTGCTACATATGAGTGATACAACAAATTACACAGATGAACAGGAGATTGTTGATCAAAAAGCGATAGAGCTGGCAGAGGATTTCAGTTATGACGGTTATCAGGTTGTCAGACGTGAGTTGTTTGCACATTTAAGAGAGCCTGCTGTTGTGATCCGGAGAGATAGCGTAACATTTAATACAGCCTGCATTGCCGGATTGGAGGATGCGGTTTATATACAGATACTTGTAAACCAGGAAAATAAAAGAATGGTTGTCCGAAAATGCGAAGAAAATGATAAAGATGCACTTCGCTGGTGCGTGGCAAAACCAGATAAAAGAAAAAGCAGGAAAATGACAAACAAAATCTTTTCTGCCATGATGTATGAAATGATGGGGTGGAATCTGGATTGCCGTTATAAGATTTTAGGACATAAGATTTCGTTTGAAGGTGAGACAATATATGTATTTGATCTGATGGAGACAGAGATATACCTGGATACTAAGGGAAAACGTCAGAAGAAAAATGCAGAAAATCAAGAAAGTGCAGAGAGTAGCAATAATATAGAAGGAACGTCATTATCGAATGCATCAGAGGATAATGCTTCTACTGAAGAAATAAATAAAAAGACTTGTACACCTTTTTATCCGAAAGAATGGAAAGATTCTTTTGGATTGCCAGTAGAGGAACATAGGAAAGCCTTGGAAATAAATATGCTGAAGGGATATGCTGAATTTACAACACCAAAATAGATGAAGACAGGGAAAAGTCTGCTCTGAGATTGGAGGTATCAATATGCAGGAAAACAATATGATGATACCAGGGATTTCTTTGTGCCAAAAATGGGGAAAGATAAGAATTTTTCATTCAACAATAGTGGCACTGGGAGAGCCGAGGTACATACGGTTCCTTTTTAACCCTGATAAGAAAGGCTTAGTGGTACAGGCATGTGCCAGAAAGGAAGCAGAATGTTTTCGTGTGCCTAAATACAATCCGGAGAATTGGGAATTTAAGATCAGTAGTGTGCCAATGTTACGGATGATCTGGAATACATGTAATTGGGATAAGGAAAAGACATACCGATTGACTGGAATGTGCCATATAGAGCATAATCTGGTCGAATTTGATATGAAGCAGGCAACAGAGCAGACAGCAGATGAATTTTAAAGAAATGGCGTAAAATAAGGACTTCTGAGAAATCGGAGGTTCTTTTTTTGTGCGATTTTTCGAGGGTAAGTGCATGGTTCTGTGATGAAAAAATTTCTTTGAAAAAAAGTTGTTTCTACCTTTACATCAGGAGGTGATATGAGTATTGTGGGCCCAAGACCTCTGTTAGTAGAGTATTTACCTTATTACACAAAAGAAGAAAAGAGATACTATCCTTTTGCATTTACAGTATTGCATCAACATTCCATATATGCTAGAGTAGAGAAAAGCATATTTCTTAATGAATTCTAAGGTGCGATGCGCCATCTATATTCTACAGATTATGATATTTTAAATCGTGCAATCTTTTATATCAGTCGGATGATTTCGTCGCAGAAGAATCGCGAGTTTAAAGGAAGCAATTACAACGACATTAAGAAGGTATATTCGATTTGGATATGTATGAATATGAAGGAAGATTGTATGAATCATATTCATCTGACAAATGATGTAATCATGGGCGATTATAAGTGGAAAGGAAAACTTGAACTGCTGAATATCATTATGGTAGGAGTAGCTGGAAAATTATCAGATAAAGATGAAAACAATGAATTACATCGATTGTTAGGAACATTACTGTCAGAGAAATTAAAAGTAGATGAAAAATTGGATATACTTGAAAATGAACATGATATACCAATGGAAGAATCAATAGAGGAGGAAGTGAAGACAATGTGTAATCTGAGTGAGGGAATTGAAGAAAGAGCAATGGAGGCTGGCAGGAAAGCGGGAATTGAAGAAGGAAGAAAGACCGGTCTTGAATTGGGAAAAAAAGATCTTCTCAAACAGCAAGTTCAGAAGAAATTGCTGAAGGGAAAGGATATCGATGTGATTGCAGAAGAGTTGGAAGAAGAGGTTGCTGTAATTGAAAAAGTTATTGCGGAGCTGGAGCAGTAGCTTTACAAAAGAGGTGTCAGGCAGTATTAAATTTTTAGTGATAAGATTTTGATAATTTGTGAAGTATTGGATGTAACACCGTATGAACTGTTATCAGGAGCAGAGCATACAGGAAACAGAAGTAGATAAAGAAGGAAATTATACTGTAAATGTATTGGTATATCCGTCTGATTTTATAGAACTTGCACTGAAGGAAACGGTGAAGAGCGCAATAGCTACGCCGAGTCTGGATCAGCTTGGTGAAGTTGTTATGAAGGCTTATGAGAATGCTGCCTCTAATCAAACATTTGGTGAGCCTGAAAGTTTTCCGGTGCGAATTATGTATGATGAAGAAGTGAA
Organism: Ruminococcus sp. B05; assembly: GCF_003628495.1. Classification (NCBI taxonomy): domain Bacteria; kingdom Bacillati; phylum Bacillota; class Clostridia; order Eubacteriales; family Oscillospiraceae; genus Ruminococcus; species Ruminococcus sp. B05. The sequence goes on from NZ_RBZR01000022.1 coordinate 43,640, forward strand.
ACAGTACGAAGTAAATGAAGAGGATATGACAGCGGTTGGAAATAGATTTTTTTCAATGCCTGAAGAATTATCAATTGCATCGGGAAAAGATTTCGGTAATCAATATCTTAACTGGCTGAAAGAAGATTGGAATGCTGCGTCTGACACTGAGAAAGTAAATTGCTGTATGGTAATTGTACAAAAAGTCGGGGGATTGTCAGATGATGAAATGTCGTGGATTGATCCTTCGGATCCAACGATACAGGAAGCAATAGAGCAAATGAAAACCGGAGTACAGATGATGTATGATAACGGAGTTAACATGAGTATTGGCGATTTTACAGAATATATGATGTCAATGGGATTGATGTAAGAGAAAGAGGACTTAGAAATGGCAGGATAAAAATGAAGCAATAAAAATCGAAGCAAGGGAGAAACGAACAGTGAAACGATTTTTAGATTGTACAGAGTCAGATTTTTAAAACAATGAACATGGCTCTAAAAGGTGTCAGCTGCCATTCGAATTTTTAGGAAATTACTCTTAAAAAACCTTCTCTGTAATCTTACAAAGAAGGTTTTTCAAGAATAGATTAATTTTTATAAAATTCTTTATACCATTCAGCAAATTTTCGAAGACCATCTCTTAAACTTGTGCTAGGTTTGAATCCGAAATCTTCTTCCAATGCAGTAGTATCTGCATAAGTGATCGGAACATCACCTGGCTGCATAGGAACCAGTTTTTTATGTGCTTCGAAATCGTAATCAGCAGGCAGAACTTCGGCACGAGTCAGCTCTTGTTGAAGAATATCTACAAAGTCAAGCAGATTTTCAGGCTGATTGTTACCAATGTTATATACGGCGTATGGTGGGATTGGAAGTCCATCTTCGCCGTTTTTCTTTTCAGGAGCTGCTTGCATTACGCGTTTGACTCCTTCTACAATATCATCGACAAATGTAAAGTCACGTTTGCAATTTCCGTAGTTAAAAATTTGAATTGTTTCTCCCGCACGTAATTTATTTGTAAATCCAAAATATGCCATGTCTGGTCTTCCTGCCGGTCCGTATACTGTGAAGAAACGAAGGCCGGTGGATGGAATGTTATAGAGTTTGCTGTAAGCATGAGCCATCAATTCGTTTGACTTTTTAGTGGCAGCATACAGTGAAACCGGATTATCTACCTTATCATCTGTAGAGTAAGGGATTTTTTTGTTGCTTCCGTATACAGATGAGGAAGAAGCATATACCAAATGCTCTACTCCATGATAAGAATCATCGCAGGAAGCGGCATCGTAAGAATGACGACATGCCTCTAAAATGTTGTAAAATCCAATCAGGTTTGATTCGATATAAACATCAGGGTTTGTGATAGAGTAGCGCACACCTGCCTGAGCAGCCAGATTTACAACAACAGTTGGTTTATAATCTGTAAAAATCTGATCAATCAAAGTTTTGTCGGCGATAGATCCTTTTATAAAATTCCAAGATGATGCAGTATGTTTCTGGACTTCTTCTTTAATTTTTCTTAAACGATATTCCTTGATTGAAACATCATAATAATCATTCATATTATCAATGCCGATGATATGAACAGGCTCTGTAGTACGAAGCAATTCAAGAACGAGGTTAGAGCCGATAAAACCGGCTGCACCTGTTACAAGAATCGTTGCATTTTTTAAAGTTACATTTTGATTTTTCATAGCACTTTCCTCGTTTCAAAACTTGAATCTGTATTAATTATTATTGAAAGATAATTAGTCGCGCTGGAATAAGTCTCTTGTATATACTTTATCGCGGACATCATCCAGACAAGAATCATAACGGTTTGCAATGATACTGTGGCTGAGCTTTTTGAATTCAGCAAGATCATTTACAACTTTACTTCCAAAAAATGTTGTTCCATTTTCAAGTGTTGGTTCATAGATTACAACAGTTGCACCTTTCGCTTTGATTCGTTTCATTACGCCCTGGATACTGCTCTGACGGAAGTTATCAGAATTACTCTTCATAGTTAGTCTATAAACACCGACAACAACTTCTTTTTCTTTTGTTGCATCCCATGAACTATTCGCTTCATAAGCACCTGCCAGTTCAAGCACGCGGTCAGCAATAAAGTCTTTTCTTGTTCGGTTACTTTCCACGATTGCACTCATCATATTTTGAGGAACATCATTGTAGTTGGCAAGCAGCTGTTTTGTATCCTTCGGTAAGCAATATCCGCCATATCCGAAAGAAGGGTTGTTGTAATGTGTTCCGATTCGTGGATCTAAACACACACCATTGATAATATCCTGTGTATTCAGTTCTTTCATTTCTGCGTAAGTATCTAACTCATTAAAATAAGAAACACGAAGTGCAAGATATGTATTTGCAAATAATTTTACAGCTTCAGCTTCAGTGAATCCCATAAATAATGTGTCAATATCTTGTTTGAGTGCACCTTCCTGAAGAAGTGCAGCAAAATCTCTTGATGCTTTTACAAGGCGTTCATCATTTTTATCAGTAGAAACAATGATACGGCTTGGATAGAGGTTATCATAGAGCGCTTTTGATTCTCTCAAAAATTCCGGGCTGAAAATAATATTGCTAGTGTTATATTTCTTGCGGACAGAGTCAGTATATCCAACAGGGATTGTAGATTTAATCACCATGATTGCATCTGGATTTACTTTCAAAACAAGTTCGATAACAGCCTCTACAGCAGAAGTATCAAAATAGTTCTTTTTGCTGTCATAGTTTGTAGGTGCTGCAATGACAACAAAATCAGCATTTTTATAAGCTTCTTCACCATCTAAAGTAGCTGTCAGATCAAGCTCCTTCTCAGCAAGGTATTTCTCAATATAATCATCTTGGATAGGAGATTTCTTATTGTTGATCAAATCGACTTTTTCAGGGATGATGTCTACTGCAGTAACGTGATTGTGCTGCGCAAGCAAAGTTGCGATAGAAAGTCCTACATAACCTGTACCTGCAACGGCAATATTAAGTGGTGCCGGTGAAGCAAGCTTAGTATTTGTGTTATCTACGAAAACTTCATCTGGTTCAAATCCAAGAGCTTTGCACAATGCTTCCAACTGTGGAATAGATGGAAGAAAATCTTCTTTCTCCAGGCGGGAAATTAATGCGCGATTGATTCCTGTTGCATCGGCAAGTGCCTGCTGTGTCATGTTTTGTTCTTTTCTCTTTGTAGCAACCAAGTCAGCTAAAAGAGACTGAGATAATTTTTTCATGGTGAAATCCTTTCTTTAATGTGTGTATTTTAATAGTTATACAATACGATGTTGTTTTAAATAACAAAACTGCGTTTGCTGATTATTGGTTTTAACGTATTTATAGTAACATAAGATAGGAAAAGGTGCAAGAGGAGGGATGGAAAAAGAATAAAATGTTATGATAAATAACATTGACGGAGAGAAAAATAAAATGAAGGTTTAACAGAATAGTTTTTTTGACTAAGGGGGAGTCACAGAGCATTAGTTACCTTTATAAATGTCGAATTATGTCAAAACCTGTCGAATGAATAGAATTGGATTGGGCAATAAAGGAGTATATAATATATTATAGTAGTAAGCAGTATGGATTTAGAACAAGATAACAAAGGAAGGGAGAGAGGTAAATGAAAATAAAAAAGATTAAATTGACAAATTTTAGAGGCTATAAAGATACAACAGAGATTGAATTTAATGATCTTACGGTATTTGTGGGGCGAAATGATATAGGAAAGTCAACAGTGCTTGAAGCGTTGGATTTATTTTTTAATGAAGGGAAAGGAATTATAAAATATGATAAAGCAGATGTAAATGTTGAAAGTCAGGAAAGACAGTTTATAATTGAGGTGATATTTGGTGAAATTCCGGATGAAGTTATTGTAGATGCAACATATCGAACATCACTTCAACAAGAATATATGCTTAATCGTGAATCAGAATTGGATATAATTAAGAAATTTAATGGTACCAAGTGTAGTGGTACTTTTATCAGAGCATACCATCCGACAAACGATAATTGTTCGAACTTACTTACTAAAAAAGTTACAGAATTAAGAAAAATTATTCGTGATAGCGCTATAGAGTGTGATAATCAGGCAACTAATTCGGTTATGAGAAAAGCAATATGGAAATATTACGAAGATGAGTTAGAACTGAAAATGGTGGATTTAGATGTTACTGCAGGTGAAGATACAAAGAAAATATGGGCAAAAATGTCGACGTTTTTGCCTGCTTTTTTCTTGTTTCAGTCTGATAGAGCAAATACTGATGGAGACAAAGAAGTTCAAGATCCTTTGAAAGCAGCAGTGGCTCAATTTTTACAAGAAACTGAAATTCAGGAAACATTGAATAATATTGCGATGCAGGTTGAAGAAAAATTAAAAGAAGTATCTGAACGTACGCTGGAAAAGTTAAAAGATATGGATCCAGAAGTAGCCAATACTCTAAAACCAATTATCCCTTCAGCAACAAGTTTAAAATGGTCGGATGTTTTTAAGAATGTTTCAATTACTGCAGATGAGGATATTCCGATAAATAAAAGAGGTAGTGGCGTTAAGAGGTTGATTCTTTTGAATTTTTTTAGAGCAGAGGCAGAGCGAAGACAAGAGGAAAGTGATAGTGTGGGTATTATTTATGCTATCGAAGAGCCAGAAACTTCACAGCATTTTTCAAATCAGAAAATTCTTGCTGAGGCGTTGAGTGAGCTTTCAAAGGCTTCTAATACACAGGTTGTTTTAACTACTCATAGTGGGGCAATTGTAAAAGCACTTCAATATGATGATTTAAGACTTGTTACTGAAAATGATCAAAAAGAGAAATGTATAACTTCAGTTCAAAGCAATATATTGGTTTATCCGTCAATGAATGAAGTGAATTATACAGCATTTGGGGAGGTGACAGAAGAATATCATGATGAGTTATATGGATTCATTAATGGAAATGATTGGCTTACAGAGTATGAAAATGGTAAAACACAAATACCATATAAACGTTTATTGAGGAATGGGACAATAAGGGATGAAACGAGAACATTAACTCATTATATTAGAGATGTTATGCATCATCCGGAAAATACAAATAATACAAAATATACATATCAACAATTACAACAGTCTATTGAAGATATGCGTGAATATATTATTGGAAAAATAGGATTAAATACTGTAAATGAATCAAACCAGTAAGGAGAAAAGAAGTGAGAGGTACCTTTAAATTTTAACTTAAGATAATATAAAATTGAGGAATGCGTATTATGAATAAATTAAAGACAACATCTCTTGTCACAACGGTCAAATAATAAAATGTCAGATGAACAGTTAGAACAACTAGCCCTATTGAGCGAGACTGTGAAAGCTAACTGTCAAAACTAAAATAGAGGAAAACGCTTGCATCTATCATTTTGGTGCAAGCGTAGTTTATGCGTAACGTAGCAATATTTTGCGCTTGCTTTTTATCGCCTGCTTTTTTATAAAAAATATGTATATGGGTTGTCAAGAATAAGAAAATGTTTTATTCTATTAATAACGTGTAGTTAGATTTTGTGCTTGTGTTTCGCAAGTGTTGGTAAAAATGGTAGGAAGATATGCGTTCTCTTACTTTTTTAACTATGATGTGTTGCAGAGTAGTCTTTGGGCATCGCATAATGAGTAACTACACGTTATTTTTATTAAAGGATAAATTGAAATGATAAACGAAGTTAAAAATAGAAATGAATTAGCAGATCTTTTGGGGATTCCTCATAAAAGACTAACATATCTTTTATATATAAAACATTTGGAGAATATGTATACATCATTTGAAATTCCGAAAAAAAGTGGTGGACAGCGTTTGATTAATGCACCAAATAAAGAATTAAAACTAATTCAAAGAAAATTAGCAAATGAATTATATGAATATAATTCGAAGTTAGCAAAAACTAATAGTGTTTCACAAGCTTTTGAAAAAGGAAAAAGTATTTTTACGAATGCAAAGATACATAGAAAAAAGCGATTTATTGTAAATGTAGATTTAGAAAATTTTTTTGATAATATTCATTTTGGGCGAGTTAGAGGATATTTTATTAAAAACAAGAATTTTCAATTAGCGGAAGAAGTGGCAACTGTAATAGCTCAACTTACATGTTTCGAAGGAAGTTTACCGCAAGGAGCACCAACATCTCCTATTATTTCAAATTATATCTGTAATATTTTTGATTTGAGAATAATTAAATTAGCAAAAAAATATAAATTAAATTATACGCGTTATGCAGATGATTTAACCTTTTCTTCAAATGACAAATACTTTATGGAAAATTGGGATGCTTTTTGGGGGAAATTAAAAAAGGAAGTGGAAAGAGCAGGATTTCATTTAAATGAAAAGAAAACAAGAGTATCGTATAAAGATTCTAGACAGGAAGTTACAGGAGTTGTTGTAAACGAAAAAATAAGTGTAAAAAGAGAATATTATAAGAATACTAGAGCTATGGCAAATAATTTGTATAAGACAGGAGAATTTTATATAAATGGAGAGAAAGGAAGCCTAAACCAATTGGAAGGGCGTTTTACTTTTATAAATCAGGCGGAATGTTTCGGGAAAAAAACAAATTTTAATCAGTTAAATGGAAGAGAAAAACAATATCAAAAATTTCTTTTTTTTAAATATTTTTTTGCAAATGAGAAGCCATTAATTGTTACAGAAGGAAAAACAGATGTTATATATTTAAAAGCAGCTTTAAAGAAAATGTATAAGGATTATCCGGAATTAGTAATGAGAGATGATAAAGGCGTATTCCATTATAATTTATCTTTTTTGAAAAAAAGTAAACGATTAAAAAACTATTTGAATATACAGAGTGATGGCGCGGATACTATGAAAAATATCTATCTTTATTATTCAAAACAATCAAATAATAATTATCCGCAATATATTAAAGTGTTTGAAAATATTCGCGGAAGTAGCCCGCAAAATGTTGTAATCATGTTGTTTGACAATGAATTAGGAGAAAAGAATAGACCAATTTCTAATTTTTGCAGAGCTTATGTAAAAGATGAACAAAAAGCAGAATTGCAAGAAAAATTATATACATTATTAGAATCAAATTTATTCTTAATGATGACTCCGCTACAAGAAGGAAAAGAGTTAAGTGATATAGAGGATTTGTTTCCTGAAAAAGTATTGAATATTGAAATAGAGGGCAAAAAATTTACTAAAGAAGATAAATATGATAAAAAAAAGAATTACGGGAAAGACAGATTTTCAAAATACGTGATGAAGAATTATGGGAAAATAAATTTTGATGATTTCAGACCATTATTGGATAAAATCAAATTTATTATTATGCAATATAAAGAAGTGAATGAAGGAGTTAAAAAGAATTGTTGATTTTTCGCAAATTGCGTTTTAATATGAGTATATTCTTCCAAAGTATCAATCACTTAATCCTGACAAAGCGCATCTAATATCAAAAATATCTTATTGTCATCGTAGTCTCTGTCTATAGTAAACGTAGCTTTGCCAAAGACGGATGTTTCCGGTTTCATAATTTGGAAGGTACTTGTGTTAGCAAACTTAAGCTCTTTTTCCTGAGAAGAGTGTATTTTAGGGGAAATGCTGATTGGATAATTATTGGAAGTGAGTACACATGTCTCCGTGAGGTGATGGACTTTTTATAAACGCTTTTAGTGAATATACTTTCGGAACTATAGCGAACGATCTCGAAATTTACTAATGTTTATCTTTTGGGAAGATTCATGAAGCAGATATAAGATATTGGTAATAAGCAACTTCCAGAAGTTAGTATGCTATATGTGATATTAGCAATAAACTTTCCTTCCTATAATGTCAAGCTTTAAATCATTGATTTTTCGGGCGTGATATTATAGGAAGGAATTTAGCTGGTGAAGAAATATTATCATTTTTTGAAAAATATGATAATATACAAAAATTAGATTTACTTTATAACATTTACAAAATAATAGCAGAAATAATAAGTTCATATGTCGTATATAAGGATAAGGTGTCAACAAATAATTTTAAACGAGAAATAAAAGATAAAATTTGTAAGATAGAGAATTATCAACAACGCATAATAAAAAGTGATTTTGATAAGTATTGTAACAAATTTTGTAAACAAGAGATGCGAGAAAGAAAATGTAAAAAAGATGTATACGAAAGAAGGAAGAATACATAACCGATTATTTGATGGATCAAATGAATTTAACATGGAATGGTTCATTTGGATATGATACAAATGGCAGTACAGTGATTGTTAATGGCCGAAACAATGCTTTATATATTAAGAAAAAAGTGCTGCTTGAGTTTATAGAACAAAATGGTTTAGATGTTGTATGGACCGTGTTAGGAGAAAAACAAAAGATAACTGGTGGAATTGGTAGAGATTTTCCGGGAAGGGCAGAATTTGGTTATACATATTATATAAATGAAAAAATGAAGTGAGTCGAAACCATAAAGAGTATAATATTTTGAGAGCAGGAAAATTTTGATAATATGACATATATGACCACATTGGAGACAGCAACATCAAATCTCTATAGTTGAATAAAATACTTAAATCGACTGTCAAAGGTGAGAATCAGGGTTGTTTCATGAAGGATTTTTAAAAACATAAAAAGATCAGATTTTATCGGGGGTTATGCATGTTATACAAAACATGTGTAACTCTTGATTTTTTGTGCCTGTAGAGGTATAATATCTATATGGTATAGGTGTATTGCACCTATACAGAAAGGAGGATATTATGCCAGTAACTGAGAAAAAGTACCCGGATTGGGTTCAGAAGTATCGGATCAAAGGAACTACCGTGAAGAAAAAAGGAGATTCGTATTATCTCTATAAAAGAACATCCCGGCGCGTGAA
>NZ_RBZR01000023.1:0-51407 GCF_003628495.1 Ruminococcus sp. B05
TTTTTCTCCTGATTTCCAAATAAATCCAACTGCACGGGAATATCATCTAACACAAGATCCGCAGCTCGGATTCCCAGGCTTCTAATGGGATATTCCCATTTGTAATTATCTTTAAATAGCTGAAATGCTGCAGTTACAATCTCGTTTGTAATATTCGTTGGCTGTCGTAAATGTATCTGTCTGGAAAAACTATACAATCCATTATCTCGAACTGTAATTTCTACTGTTTTGCATTTAAATCCATGTTTCCGCAATCGTGCAGCTACACTTTCTGCCAATGCTATTTGAATGATCCAGACATCCAGATCATTTTCCAGATCTCTCGGTGTTGTAGTGCTATTACCTATCGACTTTACTGGTGCTTCATATCCTTCCTTGCAAACCGGATCTTCATCCCAGCCATTTGCGAAAGCCCATAATACATTTCCTATTTTTCCAAAATGACTCTCTAACAACTTTTCGTCTGATTCCGCAAGTTGCCCGATTGTCCGGATTCCAAGTTTTTGCAATTTCTTATTTGTCTGTCTTCCGACATAAAGCAAATCTGACGCTGGAAGCTGCCATATCCTGTCTTTATAATTTTCTCGATTAAACTCTGTGATTGCATCCGGCTTTTTATAATCTGAACCAAGTTTCGCATAAATCTTATTCCAGGAAATTCCAATACTTACCGTTACACCCAGTTCGTATTTAATCCGATGGCTGATTTCTCTTGCAATCGTCATTCCGCTTCCTTTCAGATTTCTGCTGTCCGATACATCCAGCCAGGCTTCATCAATTCCATATGGCTCGATCTTGTCCGTATACTCCGAATAGATTTCTCTTGCCATCTGTGAAAATCTCAAATACAAATCCATCCGTGGTGGTACAAAAATAAGTCCCGGACAAACCTGTTTCGCCTGCCATAATGCCATTCCGGTTTTTACTCCTTTTTTCTTGGCAATATAATTTGCTGTCAGTACAATTCCATGTCTGGCTTCCGGATCGCCACCGACTGCCAGAGGCATTCCGGCAAATTCCGGATGATGTAGCATTTCTACACTGGCATAAAAACAGTTCATATCACTATGCAGGATCACACGCTCACTCAAACTTTTCACCTCCCAGCTGTTTTCTTCAACATAATGTCTTATCAATTTCTGTATGTTTAGTATATATCGACATTCCGGAGACAGTCAAGTGACATCTTGGTTGTATTTTCTCCATTTTGGAGATTATTGTTGATTTTATTTCTAACATACGGTATAATGCATATAGAAAATTCAAATAGAAATGAGGCGAACAAATGCGTGATTTCGGGGAAATATTAGCAGAAAATAGAAAAAAGAAAGGATACTCTCAATCAGATCTGGTAGACCTGCTTTCTCAGGAAGGTATTCAGGTTACTACAAAAGCAATCTCCAAATGGGAGACCAATGCACGAGAACCAGCTTTACATGTTTTCCTGACACTTTGCCAGTTACTTGATATCGAAGATATATACGAATCCTTCTTTGGAGAAAACCCATATAACATTATGAGTGGATTGAATGAAGAAGGCAGAAATAAATTGATTGAATTTGCTGATATTTTGAAAGCTTCTAAAAAGTTTTCTCCACTGTCTGCAAAGATTATCCCATTCCATCATCCTGTAGACATTACCTGGGAACCTGTTTCTGCTGGTACTGGAAATTATCTGGAAGATTCTGTAAAAGAAACCTATGACGTAGGACATCTTGCTCCTGAGCAGACTGACTTTGGTGTACGGATCTCCGGTGACAGTATGGAGCCACTTTATCACACAGGCGATGTCGCATGGATTCAGAAAAAAGATTCTCTTGCTAATGGTGAAATTGGAATCTTCTATCTCAACGGCAATACTTACATCAAGGAATTACACGATGAGCCAGATGGTGTTTATCTGATCTCTTTAAATCAAAAATATCGTCCTATCCAGGTTTTGGAATCTGACTCTTTTAAGATTTTTGGAAAAGTAATCGGGAAATGCAAAGGTGCAGAAATTCCGGGATTTCATTAGATTTCAACAGCAGGTTCATGATCCTGCTGATAACAATAAGCAAAGGAAGTGATTGAATGGCAATCAATAATACACTAAAAGATATTCGTGAAGAACGGAATCTCATTCAAGCAGATTTGGCTGAAGCCATAGGTTCCTGCAGCCAGACTATAGGCCGCATCGAACGTGGAGAACGTAATCCTTCTCTTGAGATTGCAATCCGGCTGGCACATTACCTGAAAGTGCCTGTAGAAGATATTTTTCAAATTGAAGACTGAAGTACAACAGCCAGAAAACCGAGGAGTAAAATCCCCGGTTTTCCTTTTTGCTCAAAAATTAGTGTAATCCTTTTACGAAGTCCACTGCGTTTTTCATATCTTCTTCATTAGGATGGTCTTTAGCAATACCTCCAACCAGTTTAAATGGTCCGAATGTGTCATATCCTTTGCACCCAAATTTTCCTATCACTTTAGAATGCTTCTTGTCCAAAATCTGCTCTAAGGATTTATAATTCGCACTTCCACCATAAGTACAAATCAGAAATATCTTTTTGTCATCCGGTAGGTTCTTCTCTGCAAATCCCAATATCGACTGATGAAATTTTGAAAAATAGATTCCTGATGCAAATCCAATCATATCATAACTGTTCAGATCTGCATTTGGCTGTTTTACAGCATCAATCAAATCGACCTGACACTCTTCTGCTATGCTTTTTACTAATTTTTCTGTATTTCCATGATGGACAGATGCATATACGATCGCTTTTCTCATTTGTTTTCCTTTCTGCCTGCTCCATCAATCAGGTCATAACTCATATCCAAAAAGTCCAGTATCTTTGCTTCACTGACCGAACCTTCCAGTAAAATCGTGATCCAGTGCTGCTTATTCATATGGTATCCTGGTAAAAATCCATAAGTCTGAATAATCATGCTGATCATTTCTGGATCGCACTTTACGTCCATGATGTCAACCAGATCATTTCCCTCTAATCCCAATTCCGATTTTTCAACCGTCATGATCACTGCATACCATTTTCCATTTTCATGTCGGAGTACTGCACTGTCCGGTAGTTTACTCCATAAATATTCCGGCATTGTGCCATACTGTTTCTGCACATATTCAAAAATTTCTTCTTTCTTCACAATCTATTCAACTCCTGATTCTTCTGATATCCTGCCCATAATCATACCACATTTTCGTATCCCGTACTACCTGCAAAATTCTTTTGCATTTTCCCGGTTCTCCTGACTTTAACTAATAGAGGGGTAAAACAGCAAGGACAGGAAGTGAGGATACACTTCCGGAAAATCCCAATTTAGGGTACCCTGCCCTAAATTGAAAAACGCTGAAAGCAGCGATACTACTGCCCTCTCAGAAAGGAGAAATTACCAATGGCTGAAAGAAAACGAAACAAAGAAATTCATTTTTATGTCACAGATGAAGAGCGGAAGCTGATCCGCAGGAAGATGATAGAATCAAAGACCAAAAACATGGGAGCTTATCTGCGGAAAATGGCAATCGACGGTTACATCGTCAACACCGATACCACTCCACTGAAGAAACAGTATGAGGAAATGCACAAGATTGGCGTAAATATCAACCAGATTGCGAAGAAAGTGAATACCACCGGAGATCTGTATCCGGAAGAAATGCAAGAACTGAAAGAGATGGTAAAAGAGATATGGCATATATTAAGATCTTCCCAATCAAAGTAACGGACAAAAAAGCTCTGGACTACATTACCAATCCTGATAAGACTGATGAAAAACTATTGATTTCTAGTTTTGGCTGTTCTCCTGAAACAGCTGATCTGGAATTTGCCATGACGAGAGAACAGACAAAAAAGAACGGAATGGATAAAGGTGATAATCTGGCATTTCATCTGATTCAGTCCTTTAAGCCTGGTGAAACAGATGCAGAAATCGCCCATCGCTTAGGACAACAATTTGCAAACGAAGTACTGAAAGGAAAATATGAATATGTGATCAGCACCCATGTTGATAAAAATCATATCCATAACCACATCATCTTTAATGCAGCAAGTTTTGTTGATCATCACAAGTATGTTTCCAATAAGCGGAGCTACCATAAAATCTGCCGGATCAGTAATCGCATCTGCCAGGAAAATGGACTTTCCACTAGTATGCCAACCGGAGAAAAAGGAAAAAGCTATAAAGAGAACATGGAATATCATCGTGGCACCAGTTGGAAAACCAAGCTACGTGTTGCAGTTGATAAGGCAATCTGGACTTCCATTAATTATGAGGAATTTCTACAAAAAATGCAGTTAGCCGGATATGAAGTCCGCCAAGGAAAACATCTGTCCTTCCGTGCACCGGAGCAGAAGAATTTCACTTATATGAAATCTCTCGGAAGCTATTATTCAGAAGAAAATGTCCGCATCCGCTTGGCTAAAAATCGTAACAAAGTGAAAACTCCAAAGCATCTGTCCAGAGAAGCTCGCCTGTATATCAATATCTCCACGTATGTTACAACCGGCAATCGAGAAGGATTTGAACATTGGGCAAAAATAAATAATCTAAAAGAGGCAGCCCGCACCTTCAACTATCTTTCCGAAAATAACCTGTTGAATTATGAAGATTTCAGGCAGCATGTATCTGACATTGAAGCTTCTGTGAAAGTTGCCGACCAAAGAATAGCACAAATCAACAGTGATCTGAGCACACAGAAAATCATTCAAAAACACTGTGATTCTTATCGGCTCTGCCGAAAAGTGATTGAAGATTGCAAATCTGCTAAAAATCCGAAAGCATACCGGACCAAACATCAAGCAGAATACCAACTGCACGATTCACTAAAAAAAGAGCTTCAGGATCTCGGTGTTACCAAAATACCAAGCTTTAATAAAATTCAGAAGCGTATAGAAAATCTTGAATCTGAACAGACTACTACTGTTCGGGAAAAACAAGAATTACAGAAAAAGCTGAAAACTCTGGAAATCATTCAGCAGAATTTCACAGCACTGCTCAATGCTCCGGAGATACAAATTCCTGTATCAGAGAAAGAGCCAACTCTTTAAAAAGAAGAGGTACCTATGTAACGGTGCCTCTTCCCTTTCCATCTAATCTGTTTTATTGTGGTAAAAACATCTAAAAATACCAAACACGTCTATAAAATTAATTTCGCCACCGCAGTAAACATATGCAGGGCATATCTCAAACACGGCGGTGATGAAACAGAGACCATGCTTCTCATACAAAAGTATCTGACACCTGTCAGGTACAATCGAAAATATCCTATCCACCTCAGTCCAAAGAGAAATAGGGATTTCATGTATCGGGTTGCATAAATCTCGTTACCATTATACTGCGTTATGAGGCAGATATGCAATCTGTCTTTTTGTCATACACAAAAAATACAGCATTTCTTAACTGAACAGTATTTTCAATGCATGAACGCATATGATATGCTGTTTTCATCATAAAAAACCTTATCTAAATGACATTGATTATCTAATTAACTACATTATTTTCTGTCTAAAATATCCATAAATTCGTCACCTGTAATTGTTTCCTTCTCATACAGGTACATAGCCAATTCGTCCAGTTTTTCCCTGTTTTCGGAAAGGATTTTTCTTGCTTTTTCATGCTCTGCTTTTACGAGCTGCACGACTTTTTCATCAATTTCCTTCTGGGTATCTGTGGAACAGGAAAGAGACGTATCGCCGCCAAGATACTGGTTGGTCACGGTTTCCATTGCCACCATGTCGAATTCATCTGTCATGCCGTAGCGGGTGATCATCGCTCTTGCAATTTTTGTTGCCTGTTCGATATCATTGGAGGCTCCTGTCGTGATCTCACCAAATACGATCTCCTCTGCCGCACGTCCGCCTGTAAATGTAACAATCTTATTCTCAAGTTCTTTTTTCGTCATCAGATATTTATCACCCTGCTCAACCTGCATAGTGTAGCCGAGTGCACCTGAGGTACGCGGGATGATCGTAATCTTCTGGACCGGTGCTGAATGACTCTGCAATGCAGCTACCAGAGCGTGTCCTATCTCATGATATGCAACAACCTTCTTCTCCTGATCTGAAAGAACCGCATTCTTCTTCTGATATCCTGCAATAACCACTTCTATACTTTCTTCGAGATCAGATTCATTTACAACGGTCCTTCCACTACGGACAGCACGTAATGCTGCTTCATTTATAATATTGGCAAGCTCCGCACCGGATGCACCGGATGCCATACGTGCAATCGTATGCAGGTCAACATCATCAGATGCTTTTATCTTCTTTGCATGAACCTTTAAAATTGCTTCACGGCCTGCAAGATCCGGCAGTTCAACCGGCACACGCCTGTCAAAACGTCCCGGACGTGTAAGTGCCGGATCTAACGACTCCGGACGGTTCGTTGCAGCAAGAATGATGACACCATTATTTCCTTCAAATCCATCCATCTCTGTAAGAAGCTGATTTAAGGTCTGCTCCCTCTCATCATTTCCGCCCATTTGTCCGTCACGCTTTTTACCAATGGCATCAATTTCATCAATAAACACGATACATGGTGCCTTTTCCTTTGCCTGTTTGAAAAGATCTCGAACCTTGGAAGCTCCCATACCGACAAACATCTCTACGAATTCTGATCCGGACATTGAGAAAAATGGTACATTTGATTCACCCGCAACTGCTTTTGCAAGCATTGTTTTACCAGTTCCCGGAGGTCCTACAAGAAGGACACCTTTTGGCATAGACGCACCTACATCGGTATACTTCTTCGGATTGTGAAGATAATCAACGATCTCTGAAAGGTTTTCTTTCGCCTCATCTTCTCCTGCAACGTCTGAAAAACGGATTCCCTCACTGGATTGCACATAAATCTTCGCATTGCTTTTTCCCATTCCAAAAGCCATCGAATTTTTTCCTCCGGCATGCTCCATCAGTTTCTTCGCCATATAATTTCCCAGTGCGATAAATAGGATCAATGGCAAAACCCCGGTCAGCAGGAAGCTGATGATCGGTGACATCTGCTTATCGATATCTTTTGCGAATACTGCTCCACATTCATATAGCCTGTCCGTCAGGTTCGGATCGTTCATCAGACCTGTTTTATAAATATTTTTTTGATCTTTATCTGTAAAGATGATCTGATTGTCCTTAACTTCTACTTCACCGATATTCTTCTTCTCGATCATGCTCATAAAAGTTCCATAATCCGTTTCCTTTACCTGATGCTCCATAAGGATTGGTGTGACAACCAGATTAAATACGATCAGCACTATTAACACAATCCCATAATAATATGCCAGTGGTTTTTTCGGTGTTTTAACTTCTTTCATGGTCTTTCCTCCTGTTGTTCTGCGATATGCTTTCTCCGTGCATTTTCGTATTATTTATTCTGCCATCTGACTTCGCCCTTGGACAGAAGCGGATAACAGATCAGCTGATCTGAATCCAGATTTTCCGCATGCATGTCAACCGCTGTGATCTGATGATTATCATAAGTCGTATAATAATAAATACCTTTTGCTGTATTACAACAGGACGTGTATATCGTGATCTCATATTTGCCTTCTGTCACCTCACAACATCCACGCTGCTGATCTACAGATCCTAAGATATGGAAGAACTGGCTTACACTCTCACCCTCTTCTTCACCGGAGATCGAATTTAATTTTGTAAAGGCAACTTTCACAAATCTTGACTGGCTGGAAAGATCTCCAGGTATTCCCATTCCACCCATTCCTCTGCTATATGCATCAAGCTGTAATACTCCTGCAAAAGTACTCTCCGGCTGTTTTCTGGATACTCCGGCATAATTATTCAGTGCAAACATCTGACTCAGGAATGGTGGATTATTGGTAAGCACTCCTACCGGATTATCATATACATGCAGCCCATCCTTCATAGACTCAACAACGATACAGGCGTCTTTGTCTGCAATGATCCAGTGAAGCTGTGCTGTCGGCAGCTGTTCACTGAATGCTGTGCCTGTCAGTCTCATTGCTGCCAGCTTCTCTCTCGCCTCTGCTACAGTAGCACACTGTGTAAGGATCCATGGGATGAACTCGAACTGTGCCACCTGGCTGACTTCTGTTTCATCTTCCGGCAAAGCCTCTTCATATGCCGCATTGCCGACAAAATTAAGACCTGCCATTCCAAGGCCTTTTTCATTAACAGCATCATAATAAAGCGGATAACCTCCTGCAACAAATGCCATTCCGATCAAAGCATAATGGCTTTTTATCTTCCCGGCAAACCGGAAATCAAATTCGTAATTTCTTGGCGTTATCGTGATCTGTTCCCCATAGGAAAATTCATAATCAAGCGTTCTGCCCATATAAAAATCTTTTGTTTTGTAAGTTGCTGCTGTACACATATCGAACACCTCTTCTTTCTGCTGCAGTAAACATATGCAGGGCATATCTCAAACACGGCGGTAATGAAACAGAGACCATGCTTCTCATACAAAAGTATCTGACACCTGTCAGGTACAATCGAAAATATCCTATCCACCTCAGTCCAAAGAGAAATAGGGATTTCATGTATCGGGTTGCATAAATCTCGTTACCATTATACTGCATTATGAGGCAGATATGCAATCTGTCTTTTTGTCATAAAAAACCTTATCTAAATGACATTGAATGATTTATTTTCTATCTAAAATTTTATTAAACCGACTAAAGACTCCATAGTTTGTGTGTTTGACTTACTGTTTATATCTATCTTCTCCTAAATATTTTTCTAGTCATTGCAATATAAAATTGCTTATACAGTCTCTCCCTTAAGCGTCCTGGTATTCTGGATAATATACAGAGCGACCGATATGACCATCATTATAGCGCACAAACCAATCAACAGATCTGATACCATCGGTGTAATTTGGAACCATATAATATCCCTATTTGGTATGTAACTTGCTTTTACTAATCCATGGCGTACCAGATCGGCAATCCACTCTGCATCTTTTACATCCGTCTTACGTCCGGGAACTCCTTTGATATGCTACGCATTCACAACCATGATCGGTATCTGTTCTTCTTCAAATATATTATATACAGGTTTCCAATAAGAGCCCGTACTTTCCATGGCAGCCATCTCACAATCTGTTTCTTTCAGCCACGAAACTAATTGGAGATCTTGCAGGCCTCCTGGATTCTATCGACCAGCTTTTTGGAAAATATAATGCTTTTTTATAATCTAATAGCTTTTGAAAATCTAATGCTGCTATTTTAAATCCGAAGAATAACCGGGTACGTTTTTTGCCATGCACAGGTATCTTGTCCACATGATATCTTCGACGAAGAAGAGAGGGAATTGCTTCTACTCCATTTCTAAATTTTGCATATTCAGAAAATTCTTCCGTCTGCATGTACTGTAATTGTTTTGCATGACCAACGGATTTCCAAGATACTTCCTTTCGAACTCGTGTTTTTAGAAAACGCGACTGACACCGTTCTTTGTAAGGACATCCTTCGCAGTCACTTATCCGAAAATACGCAACGGAACGCTCATTGCCCGGATCATAGATACAGTCTTCAGGTACACGATTATTCTTACATTTGATGAGATATTTTCCATCATCGGTAAAAACAAAATCAGCATATATTTCATCTGGTTTGCGTCCTGTGAAATTGGTTGTAACAAGTTTTAGATTATGTTCAGATGCTAAACGTGAGTTCTCTTCTCCGCTGTATGCCCCATCGGCAACAATAAAAGAACCATCAGAAAAATCTTTTTTCTCATTAAGATAATCTTTCATAAACTGATTATCTGCGTAGGTATTTTGCTGGTAATCGTAGACAATGACCAGACTGCTTTTTTCTCCGACAGCTTCAACTACGTTTCCAACGTATCCAAGATGTCTGCCACCTGCTTTATAGCGGAAAGTGGCTTCTGGATCAGAAGGATTAAGCAATACTTCTGAAGGATTTTCAACTTCCTCTTTTTTGTCGAAGCCGCCTTGAGCCACCATCATCAATGATTGTGCGTTCCTTTAATAGGCGAATAAGAAGCTGATATTCACTTGTATCATCAAAATCACCGGTTGAATCACAAATCTTTATCAAGATATCTGCATCTTTCATCACAACAACGTTTCTCTCAGTTGCATCCATATCCCGCTTGTGATAAATGCATTTATTATAATCATCTTTTTTAATATAATGATATTGTTCATCCGGAATTTTTGTTCCACGCTCATCCATTATTTTGCAAAGATTAGCAACACAAGTATAAAACAATTCAAGCAATGAGAGGTTTCTGATATTTGCAGCAACCATTAAACTGTCCATACGTTGTTTATCCGGAGTGATATCCATAAAATCAGATATTTCTTTTGCCATTTTTACAACACATTCATGAATAAGATCAACATCATGCTCTGTTTCCTCTTGCTCTAAACCTGCTGAGGGTTCTGTCACTAATTGGCTGCTCTTCAAAACTGGTTGTGTGCAGTGCATACTGATAGCGGATATCAAATGCCATAGCTTCAACGATCTCATTGTCAGTAACATTAAGAGCTTCTTTAAGAATCAGTGCCCCAACAATCACATTGACCGGAGTATTAGGTCTGGATGCTTTTTTACTGTAAAGAACAGAAAAAATATTTTCATCAATAGCAGGAAAAACTTTGTCTGCAAAAATTTTTGCCCATGATTTTTCTAACATTCGTTTTTCGCGTTCTGTAAGATTAAAAGTACTGTCTAAAACAGTAAGCTGTTGATTATCATTTTTAACAAAAGACATATAGATCACCTCATAAAATGCTACCTACATTTTACCAAAGAATCCAATGTTTTTACATATCGTGTTAAGTTTTCAAGGTACAAATTTATATCAAAGGCTATAAACCTTTTGACACCTTAATCTTTTATTTTATCTTCTCCGGAGCAGTTTTTTACACTGGCTTACAGGTGCATCCGATTCCCAGTCCATCCGGACCGATATGACAGGACAAACCGAAGGAAAGTTTATCACACATGACTTCCATTCCCGGGAAACTTTCTTTAATCTGGTTTACCCATTCTTCTGTCACTTCATCGGTACTGCTGGACGCCGCCATCAGGTACACTTTACCCGCAGCATATTCTTCTCGGAAATTCGTTTCCAGCTCATGCTTCATTGCATCGATCATAACTTTACGTGATTTCTTCATACCACGGCATTTCTGGTAGATATCAAGCTTTCCTGTGCTGAAATGCATAACAGGTTTGATATTCAGGACATCTGCTGCCAAAGCTGTCACAGAGCTGACTCTTCCTCCTTTTTTGAGATATTTCAGTGTGCTGAGCCCGATATAAATTGTCATTTTTTCTCTGGTTTCTTCAAGAATTTTCTTGATTTCGACTACACTGTATCCTTCTTCTGCCATTTCTACTGCATCAAGAACAGAACGATGCATCGGGGTTGCCACACGACCGTTATCTACGACAAACACCTTACCGGCAAATTCATCTTCATTTGCCATGGCTTCTGCTGTCATACAGGACCCACTTAAAGCACTACTAAGAGGAATATAAACAATCTCCTCATATTCTTTCAGCATCTCTTTCCACATATCCATAACTTCTGTTGGTGACGGCTGAGATGTAGATACATCTACGCCCTTTCGAAGCATATCATAAAATTCATCTCTGGAAAGATCTACTCCTTCACGATACACTTTCTCTCCGATATAAAAGGGCATCGGTAGTACCTTAATTCCGAGTCTCTGCGCTTCTTCGCTCAAAATTCCACTGTGGCTGTCTGTCATGATTCCTATTTTCTTCATAATATCTTCTTCCTTTGTAATCTATTTTTATAACGTCTTAATAATCGGCATTACACTTCATTTATATTTGTATCATCTCATTATTTTTCATTCGGCACAATAAAGGATGACGCAATTTCCTCCTCCGCATACTCTTCCACATCCGTTCTCGTTACTCGTTTTATATGTTGTTTTTTTAGGCGCAGATATACGAACTCCCGGAATATAGTATAAAATACCGATACAAGTGGAATGAAAATCAGCATACCTATAATTCCCATAAGATTTCCGCCGATTGTAACTGCCGCCAGTACCCAAATTGATGGAAGTCCTACTGATCCGCCAACCACATGAGGATAGATCAGATTACCTTCTATCTGCTGCAAAAGCAGAAAAACTATAATAAATAAAACTGCCTGTTTTGGATTTACCATAAAGATCAGAAAACTTCCCACGGCACAGCCAATAAAGGCTCCAAAGATAGGAACCAATGCGGTAAACGCGATCAAAATTCCAATTAAAAGTGCATATGGCATTTTTAAAATACTTAGCGTGATAACAAACATCATTCCGAGAATTACTGCTTCCAGACACTGCCCTGCAAGAAAATTTGCAAATGTCCGATATGTCAGCGAACATATGTTAAGAATTGCATCTGCTTTTTGTTTTGGAATAAAAGCGAAAATCACTTTTCTTACCTGTAAATGTAATTTTTCCTTCTGAAAAAGAATATAGCATGCAAAGGAAAACGAAATAAAAAAGGTCGCTAATCCACTGGCAATGGAACCTACTGCTGACATCGTCGTATTCATCATATTTCCGACTCCGTTTCCAAGAAGACTTATTCCCCATTTAATTGCCTGATCAGGCTGAAACTGCAGCTGATCTACCAATTTCATAATATCCTGATTATCATGTGAAAATTCTCGAATCCAGTTTTGCATCTGTGGAATAAAATCTGAAATACTCGTCATCAGATTTCCCATAGTCTGCGTAAGCTGTGGAATCACACCAAACATTACCAATACCATTACACCTGCTGCCAATATAATTGTAAGAAGCAGGCTTATCGGTCTCGCAGCCTTTTTTCCTATTTTATTGTTTTCTTTTATCTTTCCGAGCATTTTCTTTTCCAGGAAACTCATTGGTTCATTAATCACAAAGGCAATTACACCACCAAGCGCAAAAGGAAACACAATTTTCCATATTGACTTCAGCACTTCAATCACCACATCGAATTTCCACAAAGCAACTACAAGAAATGCCGTAAACACAATCAGTTCTCGAATTTTTTTCATAGAACATCTACTTAAGTCCACTATCTTTCCCCTCTTTTTCTTAGTTTCATACGTATACACTTAAGTAATTGAATAATCAGAAGGCTTGCAAAAGCATATAAATATACACATCCAAGCTGCATCAGATTCAAAGTTTCCACTTTAAATAAGTTATGGAAACCAGGAACCGTCAGTACTGTTGTAATGAGTACTGCACCTAACACAAATGCTCCCTGAAGCCACTTGTTATGAAAGAGACCTTTTGTAAAAATGACCGGATGATCTGATTTGCAATTATATCCATGAAACAAACGTGCCAGACAAAGAGTTCCAAAAGCATACGTGCTTCCAAGCAATGTACCATTCTGGTTGTATCCTGTCAAAAAACTGATCATTGTCATTGCTCCAATTACCAAACCTTCCAGACCGATTTTGCTAAGAAAATCTTTTGTCAATATCGACTCATCTGCCAATCTCGGTTTTTCACTCATCACTTCACTTCTATCCGGCTCTAAGCCTAACGCAATTGCCGGAAGACTATCCGTCAAAAGATTAATAAAGAGTAAATGTACTGGTGCAAATGGCACCGGAAGTCCTGCAACCGATGAACAAAGAACGGTTAAAATTGCTCCGAAATTTCCTGACAAAAGAAACTGTATCGCATACTTGATATTCTGATATAAGTTTCGTCCATTTTCCACTGCTTTTACGATTGTTGCAAAGTTATCATCTGTAAGTACCATCGCTGCTGCATCTTTCGCAACTTCCGTTCCGGTCATTCCCATTGCAACACCAATATCTGCCTGCTTTAATGCCGGTGCATCATTGACACCGTCTCCTGTCATTGCCACAATCATTCCTCTTTCCTGCCATGCCCGAACAATGCGAATTTTATGTTCCGGTGACACTCTTGCATACACAGAAATATTTGAGACAAATTCTTTGAGTTCCTCGTCACTCATATTTTCTATATCTGCCCCTTCACAGGCTTCCGATAAATCATGTAATATGCCAACTCTCTTTGCAATTGCTGCTGCTGTAATTTTATGATCTCCGGTGATCATAACCGGTCGAATTCCCGCTTTTATACATTCCGCTACCGCAGCTTTTGATTCTTCTCTCGGAGGATCCATCATCGCAATCAAACCAAGAAATACTAAGTGATCCTCATCTTGTATCGTTAATGTGTGATTCTTAGGAATTTCACGATAGGTAAAAGCCAATACTCTTAAACCTTCCATCGAAAATTCCTGATTTTGACGTTGTATTTTTTCTTTATCTTCCTCAGTAATTTTTCGAATTCCCTCTTTCGTCCAGATTTGCTCTGTACGTTCCAGGAGCTTGTCGACTGCACCTTTTACAATCATTTGATTTTTACCATCTATCAGGTGAAGTGTTGACATCATCTTTCGATCACTGTCAAATGGCAGTTCTCCATTTCTTGGATAAAGCTTTCTTACGCTTGCCGCCTCTATCCCATATCGACTTCCAAGATTAATCAATGCTGTTTCTGTTGGATCTCCAATTTCTACTCCATTTTCATTTGTCGAATCATTACATAGAATACTGTAATTTAAAAGACATTTTTGTGCCTGATCTGATATATCAATTGCCTCTGCTGAAATTCTTTTTCCATCTATATAATAATCTTCAACCGTCATTTTATTCTGTGTGAGCGTTCCTGTCTTATCCGAACAAATAATAGAAACACTTCCAAGTCCTTCTACCGCCTGTAGTTTACGAATGATTGCATGCTCTTTTGCCATCTTCTGTGTTCCGAAAGAAAGTACAATTGTCACGATAGAACTTAGCGCTTCAGGAATTGCTGCTACTGCAAGTGCTACTGCAAACATAAATGCACTGCTGATCTTTTCACCGCGGAACACATTTATTGCAAATAAGAGTCCACAAAATACCAGAATCATAATAGAAAGCTTCTTTCCAAAGACTTCCAAACTCACCTGAAGTGGTGTCTGTTTTTCCGAAGTTGACTTCAAAAGTCCTGCAATCTTTCCGACTTCAGTCTGCATTCCTATATCCGTTACAACAGCTTTCCCACGCCCATACGTTACAAAACTACCGGAAAATAACATATTTGTCCGATCACCAAGTGGCGCTTCCGTCAATATTGTATCCATGTTTTTCTCAACTGCAAGACTTTCTCCTGTAAGAGCACTCTCATCAATCTTAAGACTTGCATTTTCAATCAGTCTTCCATCAGCCGGAATCATATCTCCTGCTTCAAGCAGTATCACATCTCCAACAACCAGTTCTCTTGCCGGAATTTGAACGACTGTACCATCACGCAATACTTTTGCCTCCGGGCCAGAAAGATTCTTTAAACTCTGCAGAGATTGTTCTGCTTTTACCGTCTGTATTGTTCCCAAGATTGCATTGATCGTAATAACCGTCACGATAACTGCCGCACTTTCCACATCTCCAAGCATACCAGATATGATTGCTGATGCAATTAGAATCAGTACAAGAAAATCCTTATACTGTTCAAAGAAAATCTGCAGGATACCTTTCTTCTTTCCTTCTGTAAGTTCATTCCACCCACACTTTTCTCTGGATCTTTTCACCTGTTCACTCGTAAGCCCAGATTTCTTGCCATTCACCCTTTCAAGAACCTCTTCTACCGTCTGCTGATAAATTTCCTTCATCACTTCCGCCTCCTCGTTCTCCTAAATATTTTTCTAGTCATTGCAATATAAAATTGCTTATACAGTCTCTCCCTTAAGAGTCCTGGTATTCTGGATAATATACAGAGCGACCGATATGACCATCATTATAGCGCACAAACCAATAAACAGATCTGATACCATCGGTGTAATGTGGAACCATATAATATGCACCGCTGCAGTTCCATATAATAAAAAGGTTACTATCTTTCCATGCCAGTCTGCACCATGTACTTTTCCTGTCTTTCGTATCACAAGACATCCACTGACTACCATATACAGCTCCTTACCTGCCATTATTACGATTAAAAGAAGCACATGCGGAAAACGAGTAAACAGACAGATTAACATCGCTGCCTGTGTCAGCTTATCAGCCACCGGATCAAGTATTTTTCCTAAATTACTAATCCTATGGAATCTTCTTGCGATATATCCATCAGCAAGATCCGTAAGACCAGACAGCAATAAGATTTCACCAGCTAACAGAGGATTATTCTTTACACAATAACTCCATATAATTACCGGAATCAGACAAAGCCGAAAAAAAGAAAGAAGATTAGGAACCGTAATAATTCTATTCAAATTTTCTTCCTGATTCACTTCACTCTGCATGTACAGTCACTTCACTTTCCTTTTTTTTAGACATAAACCAATAAAATATAACACAAAATGCTAAAGCAAACACAACACCAAAAACATTTTGAATCACTCTAAGACTAACCGCTCCTTGTAGTCCATAAGTCTCTGCAGCAATGGCTAAAGCACCAAATGTGTTAAATACTGCCTGCCAGCCATATTGTGCTGAAAATCCTACACCGATTCCACCAAGAATTCCTATATATGCATAGATTGACGAAGGAAGCAGAAAATATAATACTGTAAAACATATAACACCTGCAATATTTCCGACAATCCTTTTACGGACTCTGTAGTGCATATCTTCCATAAACGGCAAAATCGCGGACATGGCCGCAATACCAGCCCACATTGCACGTGGCATATTACAAAGTTCTGCAATGCAAAGGACAATCGGTACGCATAAAATCTGACATATCTGCCATTTTGTTCTGGAAGAAGTGATATCAAATTCTTGTATCAAATCTTTCAGATTTCTTTTATAAGTTCTGTTTTTATGATTTCGATAAAATACGAAGCAGGTAAGTGCTGCACCTAAAGCCATTCCGACTAATCGCATCTGATAGCTTTTTCCCGTAACATCATAACCATATAGCAGCAGATACCCAAGAACCAATGTAGATTGATTAAACATGAATGGATTATGGCATCCGAACAGAATCAACACAGCCAGTGCCGCAATATTTAACAGCATTCCCAATACCGGTGAAAACTGATTTGCTAAATGCGGACATACAGTCATAATTACAAAGAACAAAGCCAAAAGCATCGTAGATTGTCCGGTGTGGATCCCCAGATCCGCATTCCGAAATACCATAAGGCATAATAAAACTACTACACCCACAATACTATTCTCATTTCCAAATAAGATACTGAAAATAGTAACAAATAAAAAACAAAATGCCATTGTAACGGCTATCTTTACCAAATATACCAGTATATGATATGATTTTTCTTTCACTGTTTCACTCTTTTTCAACAGATTTTTAGAACCTGCCTGATTTAACTGCAATTCCTGATAAAATGTCATGTAATTCCTCCTCTATCTGTTTTTCTTAAACTTATATGGCCTCATCTTTCTGTATCGGAAGCTCTACAACAAATCTGCATCCACCATATTCACGGTTTTCTGCTTTGATTGTTCCTCCGGCACTATCTACAATCCGTTTTACAAGTGCAAGACCCAGGCCATTTCCTTCTGCTTTATGAGATCCATCTACCTGATAGAACTTGTCAAATATTCTGGATTTTACATCATCCTCTATTCCTGGTCCTTCATCTTCCAGAATGAACTTAACAGAATCCTGTTCTTGTTTCAGAAACATCGTAATTGTCCCCTTTGAAGGACTGAACTTAATCGCATTATCCAAAAGATTTATCCAGATATGCATAAAAAGTCCTTCATTCCCAGTATATTTAACTTCCTCCAATTCTACCTGAAAACCAATTTCTTTTTCTGTCCATTTTGTTTCCAATGAAAGAAATGCCTGGCGGATCTGTTCATCCAGACGATATTCTGTTTTTTTCATTGGTATATTCTGATTCTCTAACTTGGATAACAGCAAAATATTACCAACCAATCCGGAAAGTCTTTGGGTGTTAAATAAGATTTTTTCTACATATTCCTCTTGATCCGGAGACAGTTCTTCTCCCTGAAGCAGCATTGTATATCCTTCAATGGCATTAATCGGGGTCTTAAACTCATGAGAAACATCAGATACAAAATCCATCTGCAGCACCTCTGTTGCACGAAGTTCTTTTGTCATAACGTTAAAACTTTGATAAGATTCTCCAACTTCTGCTATACGGCTGTTCGTTTCCAAATGCTGTTCAAAATCTCCCTGAGAAACTTCCTTCATTGCTTTACTAAGTCTGGTAATTGGTTCCAGTAACTTTGCATTGATAAAGGAAGTGATCAGCCCTGCAATCAATGTATTGAAAATCAAAAGCCAGCCAAGCACAGGTATGCTGCCCGGCAGATTAAAAAAATGATTCAAAAAAGCAAATAATAAAGCAGATATGACTGTTGAAAATACAAGTGCCAGCCAGATTGCACCAGTCAGACAGGATCGGATCCGCAATCCTTTTTCTTTCTTTTGTTCCATTATTTTTTCACCACCTTGTATCCAATTCCACGCATTGTTACGATTTCAAAATCAGGGTTATCTTTAAAACGCTCCCTGATCCTTCCTATATGTACCTCTATCGTATGTGGGTCTGCCTCCGTCTCGTATCCCCATACTTCATCCATCAACTGTTGTTTTGTAAATGTTCTGCCTGGCGAAGCTGCAAGCTTATATAAAAGCAGGAATTCTTTTTTAGGCAAAACAAGACTTTCCTTATCAGTTGTAACCGTCATTGCATCATAATCAAACTCTGTTGAACCGATCACAATTTTGTGTTCATTCAGTATCTGTGCACGGCGAAGCAGTGCTCCGACTCTTAAAACCATTTCATTCACATTTACCGGTTTTACCATATAATCGTCACTTCCCGAAAGAAATCCCTGGCGCATATCATCAAAGGAACCTTTCGCAGTGATCATAAGTACCGGTATCTGATATCCTGCTGAACGGAGTTCCGACACCAGTTCATAACCATCCATAACCGGCATCATAATATCAGAAATGATCAGATCAATATATTCCTTATCCAATACTTCTAATGCCTGTGCTCCATCCGATGCACTTTTGACTTGATATCCATTCTTCTCAAGCACTTTTTGGAATAGCTGGCTTAATTCTTTATCATCTTCTACAATCAATATTTGAAACACGTTTTCCTTCCTCCTTATTAAAACAGATACCTTGCCCATCCAAGCAGATGCTGTACCAAAAGTATGTTTCTCTGACGTTTCTTTGTTAATTCGATTGGCTCTACATGATATGGATCACGATAGGTTCCATCTTCCAATACCTGGCGGGACACTCTTTCATATTCCATCATGCCCTCTTCCAACTGTTTATTAATATCTTTACTGCGAATTACAAGCATCAGTTCCGTATCCAGATATGCACTTCTCATGTCCATATTAAAGGAACCGATTACAGACAGATCATCGTCAATCAGAATACTTTTTCCGTGGTATGAATAACCGCCTTCATATTCCCAGATATTAATTCCTGTACTTAAGATTCTATTTCTGTTTTTCGCATAATCGGCAGCCCCAAATGGATTCCCATTATTCGCAACTGAATTTGTCATGATAGAAAAATCTGAAACGTTCTCTGCAATCTCCTCCCATGTATTATACATCATATCATTACAGATAATATATGGCGTGTGGATCTTCACACGATTTTTTGCATTTTTCATCAATTCTCCCAACTGATACCACACTACTGGTTCTTTGGAACCTGTGTGAATAGGATTTGACACTAATGCAATCTTTTCTGTCTCAAAAGTTTCGTCCGTGTAATCGGTATCGCAGATTCTTTCCTTATTCTCTTCAAAATATTTCTGATAGCCGTTCTGCAGCTCTAAAACTGCGTTCTTTACAGATTTTCTATTTGCCAGTTTTTTATTGTCATGAAAATAACCACTGTCTTCTTGTTCCCATATCGTTTCAAAATACTCTAACAACTGGTTAACTGAATTTTTTTTCTCAGGTTCATCGCAAACCACTAACACGTCTCTGTCATAGTTCTTATGTCCCGGAAAATCACCCAGGAAATAATTGTATGTATTTCTTCCCCCAAGAATATATCTCTTTCCATCTGCAATCAAATATTTATCATGCATTCTACCCATCATCTTCCATGGTTTCAACGGATTGGCCTTATTATATAGTTTAATTTCAACATTCTCATGAGAAGATAATCCATAGAAATACGGATTTCCTTCCATATCAATCCAGCTCTCCATTCCATCTACTAACAGACGAATATGTACACCTCTGTCTGCCGCATCATGCAGTGCTCCTAAAATCAATTTTCCACTTTCATCGGATTGAAATGCAAAAGTAGAAAGAATAATTTCCTTTTTTGCATTCTTGATCAAACGCACTCTTTGTAAAAGCGCTTCTGGATTCTTTTCTATGATTACTGCCCGTTCTGTATTTTCACTGCATTCATTCCATGACCCATTTTTTGTTTCTTTTTTGGTTGTATTGGACACTTCCGGCTGCTTTTTATATGCAACGCAGATTCCGAGCAATTCATAAAAAGCCACACATAAAAAAATTGCCAGTATAACAAGAAGAATTTTACATATTTTATGCTTTTTCATTGTACATCACCTGATTCCTTTTTATTTCATACTTATACAATACAAAGTCAATCTCAATTTAACCTCAACAAAATTTATTTTTCATAAAAAAATATGACAGGCTTCTTTTTAAAGAAACAGTCATATTTTTATTCTAATATATGAAGGAGCTTTTCTTACTCCGTTGTATTAATCACTATTTTATTTCTTCCATAAGCTGTCGGATTTTTCTCAATGTACACCGTGTAACTGCCAGGTCATCTTCTTGTATATTCGATATGATTTTTTCATAAGCTTCTATCATTTTTTCTTTCTGACAATTACTTAATTCAATTGCCTTGTTCGTCAAAACAAGGTACGTTCTTTCTTTTTTTTCATCTAATTTCCAGATAATATATCCTTTATTTTCAAGACTTTTTACCATCTTAGATGTTTCTGGAATCGATAATTTCATGTATTCTGCCACTTCTGAAAGATATACTCCTTCATGACAGTCTGATTTTTCAACACATTCCTTTATACTATAAAGGAACAAATAATCTGTTCTTTCAACAAATTCAAATATACTTTCAACATTGATGCTCTTTAAAAAAAACTCCTCTGCACTGGTTCCTGCTCCCATATTATCGTTCCTCTCTTTCTATATATTCTTTTTTGCTGACTAGACTCTTATATGCCGGGCGAATGATCTTATCTGTAGTTATCAATTCTTCCAGGCGATGTGCACTCCAACCAGCAATTCTTGCTATCGCAAATAATGGCGTGTACAATTCTCTTGGAATATTCAACATGTCATACACAAAACCACTATAGAAATCTATATTAGGACTTACTCCTTTGAATATCTGACGCTGCTTTGCAATCAACTTAGGTGCAATCTTCTCAATATTGTTATAAAGGGTCATATCTTTCTCACGTCCTTTATCCCTTGCGAGTTGTTCTACAAAGCCTTTGAACACCCTTTCTCTCGGATCTGAAATAGAATATACAGCATGTCCCATTCCATAAATAAGTCCTTTCTGATCAAACGCCTCTTTCTTCAAAATCTTACTCAGATATGATGCAATTTCCTCTTCGTCTTCATAATCTTTCACATGACTTTTAATATCATCCATCATATTCATTACCATCAGATTTGCACCGCCATGTTTTTTTCCTTTTAAGGATGACATTGCTGCTGAAATAACAGAATAAGTATCTGAACCTGAAGATGTTACTACCCGTGTAGTGAATGTAGAATTGTTACCACCACCATGTTCCATATGTAACAATAATGCTATATCCAGTACTCTTGCTTCCAGTTCTGTGAATTTTGTATCTGGTCTTAATAGGCGCAGGAAATTTTCAGCAATAGATAAATCTTTTTCAGGTCTATGAATATACATACTTTCGTTTTTTTCATAATGACAATAAGCATGGTATGCATATACTGCTAACATAGGAAATGCTGCGATCAACTGCATACTCTGCCTTAGCACATTCGGAATTTCAAGACTTTCTTTCTCTTTATCGTAAGAGCCCAATGTAAGAATACTTCGAGTCATAGAACCCATAATATCTGATGTAGGTGCTTTCATAATGACATCTCTGGTAAAGTTAGTCGGTAGTTCCATACAATCAGATAGTCTTCCCTGAAATTCCATTAACTGTGTATCAGTTGGCAATTCTCCGAATAAAAGAAGATATGCTCCTTCTTCAAAGACAAACCTTTTTCCTTTACTTCCTGTTACTAAATCTTTTATATTATAACCACGATAAGATAACTCGCCATCACATGGACTCTTTACTCCATCACGATATTCAAAAGCTTTTATATCAGAAATATTTGTAAGCCCCGTCAACACACCTTGGCCTTTTTCATCTCGTAAGCCTCTTTTTACACCATACTCTGAATACAGATTCTTACTAATGCTATCATTTTGTTCACAAAAAATTGCTTGCTGTTTCATATAATTTTCCAAATTGCTCATTTGAATCGCTCCTTTCATTCTGTTACGAACTTACATACTATACTCAGATATTCTTGTTTCCAGAGCATTCAGCATTGTCTGTTCTTATTCTTATTCTTATTCATTAGCAATACAATACAATACAATGAAAAACTCAATTTAACCTCAACAAGGTTTGTTTTTTCATCCATGCAAAATCTTCTTTGTACAACAGACTGTTAGATATAGCAAAAACGGCCTTTCAAAAACAGTTAACTTCTAAATCAACTGTTTTTTGAAAGGTCGTTTCATCAGATTCTTATAGCAATCCAGCAAATAATCTCATAAATAATTGTCCCAGTCGCAAATATGCACTTCGTCCGGTTTGATATTGGTCTGTCACATCACGACATTCTCCCATCGTTCTTATCAGATCATTTTTTATTTCCACAACTGCCTGACAATCTGCCATAAAACAGCCGTTTTCAAAATGGTGATATAAACTTCGATAATCCAGATTAATTGTTCCACAAGTTGCCATACAGTCATCTGCTACACTCATTTTTGCATGACAGAAACCAGGAGTCCACTCATAAACACGAACACCATGTTTAACTAATCCATGATAAAAAGAACGAGTTATATTATAAATAAATTTTTTATCAGGGATACCAGGTGTGATAATTCTTACGTCTACCCCTCGCTTAGCAGCCAGACATAACGCATGCGTCATTTCATCTGTTATGATTAGATATGGAGTCATAAACCAACAGTATTTTTCAGCTTTATTTATCATACTGATATAAACTTCTTCTCCTACTTGCTCATTATCCATAGGGCTGTCTGCATAAGGTTGAACAAACCCAGTTTGCTGTGCCGCATAATCATAGTGGAAAAGGTATTTACTAAAATCAGAATCATTAGCATCCTTATCACTTACTGCATTCCACATTTCCAAAAATGTCACCGTAAGCGACTGAACAGCATCTCCTTCTAAACGAATACCTGTATCTTTCCACTGTCCATACGGGTGTGTGTAATTAAAATATTCGTTTGCTAGATTATATCCACCTGTAAATCCGACTTTTCCATCAATAACTGTTATTTTTCTATGATCACGATTGTTCAAAAACAGATTTAAACCTGGCATAAACGGATTGAATACACGGCAATGAATTCCTATTGCCTCCATCTTTTTCACAAAATCTGTGTTAATAAAGCCTATAGAACCCATATCATCGTAGAATACTCTAACTTCCACACCTGCTTTTACTCGCTCTTCCAGAACATCTTGAATCTTATGCCATGCTTCAGCGTCTTCTATCGCATGATATTCCATAAAGATAAACTTCTGTGCTTTCTCCAAATCCTTAATCTGTGCCTCTAATCCTTTCACTGCTTCATCAAAATACACAATATCCGTATTCTGATAGATTGGATACTGCGAATTTCTTTGTATGTAACTTGCTATATTTCCTGCTTTCGGAATTGTTTCTTTTATTCTGCTCAAACACTCCTGACTGTCCGGAAGCATTGGTAACAATTTGCTATCAATTTCTGCATATCGCTCACGCATTTTATGTGTGCCACCATTCAAACCAATCAACAAATACAGGCCTACACCCATAATTGGGAAGATTAGAATTAAGATGACCCAAGGCATTTTCATAGAAGAGGTCTTATCTGATGCGTACAATCCCAAAACCAAGATTCCACTCAAAATCCTTGTAAATAAATTTATAATTTCTGCATATTCATTCAAGCGTGTTACGATAGTAATAATAAAAATTACTTCCAGAAGAATGCAGACTATGGAAAAACACAGCCGTTTTACCCCATTTTTTGTTTTTGCTTTGCCCTCTAAAGTATCTTGCTTCATATATATTCCACCTTCCTACTTGCTCAGTTTTCTGCCTAAATTTCATGAAACATACCAATTTTGTCTTTTATTCTCTGCATTTCATTATCCGCTTCAATGATAGCTCTTGCAGAATGAAGTAATTCTTCACTTATCTCATCATAACCAGGCATTTCTTCAATTCCTTTTTTATAGCGAAGTTGATGTTCCAATGTTGCCCAGAAATCCATACCATTGGTTCGGATCTGTAATTCTACACGCATAGGTGTTTTACCCTTAGCAAAAAATACTGGTATTTCAACAATCATATGATAGCTTCGATAACCATTTGGTTTTGGATTTTTTATATAATCTTTTATTTCAATAACTTTAATATCATCCTGTTGGGTAATCAAATCTGATATCATATAAATATCGTCAATAAACGCACAAACTATTCGAACGCCTGCTACATCATTTAAATATGTCTGTATATTTTCTGTTGTAAAATCATGTTCCATTTTCTGCAATTTATTGTAAATACTATTGGGCTTCTTAATCCTTGTTTTTATAAAAGAAATAGGATTTCGATTGTTCTCAACTGAAAATTCATCATCCAAAACCTCAAGTTTAGTTTGTATCTCCCGAATAGCACAACGATACATCATCATTAAATTATAAAATTTTGTAGCATTATTTAAAAACTGTAGTGATTCCGGACTGTCCATCCAGAGTTTTGTTACTTCATCCTTTGTCATGGTACTTTCCTTTCTACTTCATCTTTAATTGACATATAGGTATATCCAAGTCTTGTGAAGTGCACAAGCGCTGGAATCTTCACTCTGGAATCTTCTGGTCTTCCCATAAGCATTATAACCTCCAATACGTCATCTGTTTTTCTTTCGAGGATCTGTTGGCTTTACCGCATCTTTTGGTATTAGCCAAGTCTTTCCCTTTTTCTCTGCTCCAGGCACTCTTCCCTGGCTACATAAAAGAGAAATTCTTCTAGATGAAATTCCCCATATTTTTGACATTTCGATCGTTGTTATATAATCCATAATTTTCCTCCAAATGATACAACAAGCCTATTATAAGTATATTCTTTTATCGGAATAGTTTCAACCAAAATTAAGTTTTCTTCTAGGTTGTTTGATTTGTTATTGTTTTCTAAGATTTTCACAAAAACACCTGGTAAATAATCTTTTAAAATCATCTACCAGGCTTTATTGTTTATCTTACACCCAAATCAGCCCCTCTCTCCAGCTTATCTTTTCCCTGCTTTTCCTGGATAATTTTCTTATTGATTTCCAATCGTTCATGGATTGATGGTTTCTTCTCTTTTCCCGTCATTGCTCTCTTTTGTGCTACTGGCTTTCTTTCAGCTTTCCCTGCGTCCTTAACTGCTGTATTTGCTTCAACGCCTGCTCTTGACACAGCTTCTCTGCTCTCATTTTTCTCTGTCACCTGCTGTTCTCGTCTCTCCTTCACACCTTTTTCTTCCAGACTGCAAAAACTCTGCAAATACGGCAGAACATGATTCTGCATATCCGTCAGATCTTCCATATACTTCTGATACTCTTCATTACCTTTTCCTTGCTGATAACTAATCCAGCTTTCATCTGTCAATTTCATTTCATTCTGCATCTTTAACTGACTGATGATACCACCGTTTCCGGTACCAATCTCTATCTTACCTTGAAAATGGTGCAGCATCTTATCACCCTTCTCAGCATAATATACTGTAAAAAACATCTGTGCTGTCGTTTTTGGTTCGTTGGTGTTTGGATCACGGTCAGCATACCAGGCTTTGTCCTGTTCTACGGTTTTGGAATCCAGATCAGATAACTTTTGACATCTTGGACTCCCCAACTCACTTTTCTCACAATAATTCACATACACCATCGGCTCCATATCTTTTGAAAGCTCCGGTTTATAGGCTTTCAGTCTTTCCATCAATACACCTGCACGAACAGACAGGTCGCATTCTTCGTCCACAATATCCTTCAGATAAGAAATATAAGAATGTGTATTGCCACTCTGCAAATCCAACATCACCTCTTGTACCGTATTTTCTCCCGGCTCCACATTATCTCGATACTCATACGGATCAAAAGCTTCTGCAATCTCATCCAATGCCTCTGCCAGCTGTTCTGTGGTCATCTTCTCTGGATACATTGCTTCTCGAACATCTCGCATCGGTACATACTTGTAGTCCGGCAATGCTTCATGAATTTTCTCAATTCCTTCCCGTACCAGTGCAAGCTCCTCATAAAACCGAACATCATCCATCAGATTCCCAAATACGGTATTTCCTTTTACGATTGCAAATTCGGCTTCATCATAGTAACTGTCTTCCGGATCACGATAGATAATTCCCATTGAGCATCCGAGATAAGCTGTTTCTGGATTCTCCCTATATTTTTCATAGACTGCAGCTATCTGATTAACATCGGTACTTTTTTCATAAGCTCCCATATCATGGAACTCATCGCATTCTGCCGCAAAGTATTCCAGATACGGTTCTTTCTTCGGCGGCATATTATTGAGGACATTATCAATCATGTTATAATTCACCTCTTCCAGTTCCTCCACCTTTGCCAACGGCTTATATTCTCCCTGGCTGTTCTGAATCTCCGCCATTACAACCTCATCCATTTCTTCTACTTTTTCCATCAGCTGATCATAATCTCCACGGATGCGTTCTCCAGTCCAGCCTTCGTCTTCCAGAAGTTCCTCTGCCGCTTCTTTAATAGAAATTTCATCATTTTCATAGACGCCACCATCCATCAGACGGAAATCTTCATCGTAAAAGGAATAATCGTATCCTTCTTCTGTTCTCTGAATAGCAAAGTAACGTTCTCCTACCTCATATGCCAGTTCACTAAGAACCTGTTCTTCCAGATTCAGGAAAGAATCCAGTTGTTCAAAACTGATACTGTCTACAAAATGAGCTGTTACTTTTTCCCCGTCATTCAGAACTACGATATCACTGACAGACAGGGAATGTCCTCGGAAGTCTTCCGGTCTGTCAATGTTGAACCTTTCAAAAATATCTTCCAGTGACATATTTCCCGATAAGTCTCCAACATAGACCAGCTTATAATCTTCTTTTTTTATCTGCATACCATGACTTTCAATAAAGCGCATATTCATAAATGCATAGTTTTCGCCCGGTGAATCATCCTTGATCTGATAAATACCAAAGGTTCGCCTAGTTCCTAACAACAGGTTTGCCTCTTTCAAAGACTGAATCTGTGGATATTTCTGCATTTCCCATTCCAGGTTACGGAAACGCTCCAGTTCTGCCATGGACATCTGATAATGCTCCGGTCCTCGTTCAATTTCCATGCGTTCCGTGACATAGATCGGTGACGAAAAATTAGTGATCAGATAGATATCTGCTCCGGCATCGTATAATTTCAGTGCTTCTTCCTGATCAATGACACTCATAGGCTCCTGAAATGCTCCAAAATCTTCATCTGCATAATCCAGATCCTGATCCCTTATCCGTTCCCACATCTGTAATTCCATGCCAAACAGCCCTTCGTGTGCCTGTATCATTTCTTTACTTGCATACTCTCCCTTACCGCCATCGCTGCCCAGGCAATAAATCTTAGAACCCATTCTGTGATAATCCAAAGCTGCTTCTTTTCTGAGCGGCACCATGTCTTCTGCTGTATATCCATAATCACGTAATTCCAGCTTACCTATGGTTGGATCTGGTAGGTCCTGAATATCCATTTTTGCATCATCCAGAAGTTCCTCTACTTTATCTTCATCTGCCTGATTGATTGCATCTGTCAGATTTCTTACCAACGTCCTTACTTTCTCTTCCTCGCCAATCAGATTTGCATATTCAAAAATCTGTTCCTTTACATCCGCTGGAATCTCTATTTCCATGTGTTCTGCACGGTCTATCTGTTCCTGCGTATATTCCTGCATTTTCTGCGTTTCTTTTCCTGATATCATATTTCTCGCCATTCAAATTCCTCCTGTGTTCTAAAAAATGGCATAACCGGCAGAACCTTCTTCTACCAAATTATGCCATCTTTCCTGTTTACTTATTCCAAACCGAAGTCCCGTTTTCTGGTTTCCTTGCCAGTTTCACTTTCCCGTTGACTCTTTTCTTTATAAATCTGCAGTTTCTCATGGATAGAACCTCGTGCCGGTCTTTCTTCTTTCTCTTTTGATTCCGACTGCTCTGTTTCTGTATCTTCCCGCTCATCCATATTGAGAAGTGCATTTAACTCTGACAGTCGCTCCAGTTTCTGGTTCAACTCCTCTTCTTTTGGAAATGGCTTCCCGACTTCCTCTTTGGCATTTGCCATCTGCTCCTGTACCGTTTCCAGCCGTTGTTCTGCTTCTGCCAGTTTCTCCGGATAACTTTCTAAAAGATTATTGATACGAGTGATATTTCCCAGGGCATCGGCTCCCAACCGAACTTTAGCTACCGATTCATGCTTTACAGACAGGATAAACTCTTTGCTCCAGCTGTCGAATTGGATTCTCATGTTAAATCCCTGATAACTTCCAATGTCCATAGCTGCATCTACAGACTTAATGTCTTTGCAGACCGCCAGAAGTGCCATACCTGCCTCTTTCTTTTCTGTGAACACTTTGCCACTGATTTCCATAGAAAACTGCTCTGGATCTGTGATTTTATGCTCAGAAAAATGAGCGATATCTGCCTTGTAGCTGGCAATAATCTCCGTCAGTTTTGCAATCTGTTGCGGAAAATTCCTTGCAATGTCATCTTCCAGGCGGTACTGGTTATTCATGTGATTAGCTTTTAAAAGCTTTAATTTTGCCACATCCACATCTAATGCCATCTTCTCTTTTACTGCCGGATTTCCGGTTGCAAGTGCTTTGACCTCTGCATAGGACAGCGCCGCTTCGTCCACATCTTCACAACTTCTGACCGGTGCTTTGCTCGTCATAATCTGGGAAATGAATTTCTGCTTGTTCTCGATCAACTGCCACATATAACTGTCGAAAGTGGATTCTGTTACATACCGGAAGATATGAACCTTTTTATTATGGTTTCCCTGACGGATAATACGTCCTTCCCTCTGTTCCAAGTCAGATGGTTTCCAACCAATATCCAGATGATGCAGGGCAATCAAACGATCCTGCACATTGGTTCCTGCACCCATCTTTGCTGTTGAACCAATCAAAAAACGAACCTGCCCGGATTTCACTTTTCCAAACAGCTCCGTCTTCTTTGCTTCTGTATTTGCATCATGAATAAAAGCAATCTCTTTTTCCGGTACACCTTTCTCCATCAGTTTTTGCTTCAAGTCATCATAAACATTGAAACTGCCATCACCTTTTGGTGTGCTCAAATCACAGAAAATCAACTGTGCGGATTTCTGTGCTGCTGTGTCTTTCCATATTTCATAGCTTTTCTCTGCACAAACTGATATTTTACTTTCTGGATTATCTGGCAATAATTCATTCACCAAACGCTGGTCCAATGCTAACTTTCTTCCGTCATTGGTGATTTTTAGCATATTATCGACCGAGGCATCTACCCTTCCGTTTCTGACAACTTCTGCACGTTCTCCCAGACTTTCTACGATTTCTTTCTGCTGTTCCGTTGGTTTTAACACCACTGTTTCATATTCCGCTTCCGGCACTGGAAGCTTTAATTGATCGGAAGTCTTGATATCTGCAATCTCCTTAAACATATTCATCAGTTCCGGGATATTATAGAATCGAGCAAACCTGGATTTTGCACGATACCCTGTCCCTTCCGGTGCAAGTTCGATGCTCGTGACAACTTCTCCAAAAGTGGAAGCCCAAGAATCAAACAATCCAAGTCCCATATTCTGCAGTTTGCTGTTCTGCAGATACCGCTGCATAACATATAATTCCGTCATGCTGTTGCTGATCGGTGTGCCCGTAGCAAAGGTAATGCCTTTTCCTCTGGTAATCTCATCCAGATACTGACATTTATTGAACATATCTGCCGACTTCTGTGCTTCGTTCTGTGCAATCCCGGCTACATTTCTCATTTTTGTATAAAGAAACGCATTTTTATAGCTGTGTGCTTCATCTACATACAAATGATCCACGCCCAGTTCTTCAAACGTAACTACCTGATCTTTCTTCTCTTTCTGATTCAGTTTTTCCAGCCTTGTCTGCAGTGTCTTTCTGGTCTTTTCAATCTGTTTGACGGTATAACGCCCACCGTCCTGTTCATACCTTGCACTCTGGATTGCCATTTCCAGATCATCAATCTGCTTCCGCAGCATAGCTTCCTGCCTCTCATCAGAGATTGGAATACGCTCAAACTGGGAATGTCCAATGATAATGGCATCATAATTCCCCATAGCAATTCTGGCACAGAATTTTTTTCGGTTTGCTGGTTCAAAATCTTTCTTGGTTGCAACCAGGATATTGGCTCCCGGATATAACTGTAGGAATTCTGCACCCCACTGCTCCGTCAAATGGTTTGGCACGACAAAGAGATTCTTCTGTGATAATCCCAGTCTTTTACTTTCCATTGCCGCCGCTACCATTTCGTAGGTCTTCCCAGCTCCTACTACATGTGCCAGAAGCACATTGTCTCCGTAAAGCTGGTGTGCAACTGCATTTTTCTGGTGCGGACGAAGTTCTATTTCCGGATTCATTCCTGGGAAAGTCAAATGACTGCCATCATATTCACGGGGACGGATGCTATTAAATCGTTCATTGTACACCTTTACCAGTCGTTCACGCCTCTGCTGATCTTTAAAAATCCAGTCTTTAAATGCTGCTTTCATGGCATCCTGCTTCTGCGATGCCAGCATGGTTTCTTTCTTATTGAGGACACGGATTTCATCACCATTCTCATTGACACTCTTATCATAGATGCGTACATCTTTCAGGTTCAGGGTATCTTCCAGAATCTTATAGGCATTTGCTCTCTCAGTTCCATACGTTGCATAGGCAAACGCATTTCTTGGACTGTCGGCATTCTTTCCTGTAATCCTCCACTCACCATTTACCTCAGAGAATTTTACCTGTATTTCCTTCTGTGCAAGATACCATGGCGTATGAAGCAGTTCTACCATAAAATCCTGATAATCCGAAGGTTCAATCCATGTGGCTCCAACACGTACCTCAATCTCAGATGCTTCCAGATCTCTCGGCTGAACCGCCTCCAATGCACGGACATTCGGTGTAAATTCCGGGTGACTCTCGGCAAAGGTTCTCGCAGTGTTTAATTTATCCCTGACATTTCCAGATAAATACTCATCTCCACTCTCCCACTGGTCTGTCAGTGGATTCTTAAAGATAACTCCAACCAGTTCCTCCGTGATTTTTTCTTCTGTCTTTCCAGTCAGCTGTGCCATATAGGTCAGATCCACCTTTGCTCTTTCATTCAAAGATAATGCTAACGCTTCTGTCGCTGTTTCTACGCTGGTTACTGCTACTGCCTTTTTGATGGTTCGTTTTGTAAACATATCTGCTTTTCGCTTCAATGTTCCATCTTCGTTCAGATCTTCCAGAGAACACAATAGGCAATAAGAAGAGTCATCAGAAAACGCCCGTTTGTTGGCATTACTTCCAATGACTCCATACTTTACCGTGTAGGTATCATATACCTAATTCAGTTTTTCCTGCTGTTTCTGGATTTCTTCATCTGTGACGTTTTCCTCCATCTGCAAAGCGATCAGCTCTCGGACAGTATCACGGATTGCAACCATCCCTTTTACACGTTCTGCAGTAGCGGCAGGCATTTTCACCTGATTCATCAAAGAGTTGACACGGTAATATACCTGATCATCTACCACCGTATAACTGTAATTTCGCACATTTGGATCTGCTGGAATACTCTCTGGCATCTCATCCAGTTCTGTCTCCACATCTACTGCCGGTGCCATGCTTCCCTTGATGTGTTTTACAGCTTCTTGTAACTGTAATTCCAAATCAGCTCCTTCCATTGGAGCACATGTTGTTTCCATACCATACGGACCGGACTCTTCTTTCATCTCACCCAGAATCATTTCCGGATGCTGAACAAAATACTGATTGACTGTAATGCCATTGACATCACTATCCAGATTTATCCATTCCGGCATTTCTTTCGTAAGGCTTTCCCTCTTTTGGAAAAACAAGATATCAGCACTGACTTCTGTTCCCGCATTTGCCTTAAAAGCTGTGTTCGGCAGTCGGATTGCTCCCAACAGATCTGCCCGCTCTGCCAGATATTTCCGGACTTCCGGTGACGCCTTATCCATAGTTCCCTTTGTTGTGATCAGTGCCGCCACACCACCTGGACGTAACTGATCTATCGTCTTGGCGAGAAAGTAATCATGGATCATGAAATTGTAGCGATCATACTGACGGTCATTGACCTTGTATGCACCAAATGGCACATTTCCAATCGCCACATCAAAAAAATCATTAGGATAATCTGTCTTCTCAAAACCTTTGATCTGAATATTGGCATCTGGATAGAGTAGCTTTGCAATTCTACCGCTGATACTGTCCAGTTCCACACCATAGAGTTTGGACTGATTTAGATTTTCTGGAAGCATTCCAAAGAAGTTCCCGACTCCCATAGACGGCTCCAGGATATTTCCTTTTGTAAATCCCAGATTCTCCAACACCTGATACATACTTTCAATCACAATCGGCTGTGTATAATGAGCATTTAACGTGGAAGCTCTGGCTGCAGCATATTCCTCTGGTGTAAGAACCGTCTTTAATTCCAGATATTCTGTCTCCCATGCAGCTTTTGTCTCATCAAATGCATCTGCAAGACCTCCCCAGCCGACGTACCTGGATAAGATTTTCTGTTCCTCTGATGTCGCATTGCGGTTCTCATCCTCACATTTCTTTAACAACTGGATAGCCATGATATTGGCTCGGAATTTCTCCTTCGGTGTTCCCTGTCCAAGTTCATCATCTGTGATACGGAAGTTCGTTGCTTGAATCGGTTCTGCTATTCCG
Organism: Ruminococcus sp. B05; assembly: GCF_003628495.1. Taxonomy (NCBI): domain Bacteria; kingdom Bacillati; phylum Bacillota; class Clostridia; order Eubacteriales; family Oscillospiraceae; genus Ruminococcus; species Ruminococcus sp. B05. Next base: position 33,215 of record NZ_RBZR01000023.1, read on the forward strand.
TTAATCTCTTCCAAAGATTCTTTTTCTTCCGATACCTCAGCTTCTCCCGATAATTCTTTTTCTTTTTTATCATAATCTGTCCACACACGTTGAGAAATAGCAGTAAAATACGAGGACTCTTCCTCCATAATTTCTTCCCTGATTTCCCGTAATTCATCTAAGGTATCCGCATTTACAGTTTTGTTGTGATAATGATAATAAAGTACTTCTTGTCCGAGTTTTACATCCAGACGTTCCAATTCTTGTGTTGACATTCGATTCCAAATATCATCTTTTTCCGTATGAATCGTGAAACCTTCTCCATCATCATGATATTCTAATGTGTATTGAAGTCGATTCACTTCTCCCTTAACTTTGCAATCAAAATCATGGATTCTTGTTCTGGTACCGGACATATATTCTGAATCAACTAATCTCAAATCAGTTATATCTTCCGCTGTCAAAGTATCCTGCTCCAGCTGTTCTCCTAACATCTGCTGTGCTTCTTCCAAATCTGCCAGTCTCTGTGCTTCCTGCCGCTCTTCATACTTTTCCAATTCTTCCGGTGATAAGAAATCATCGGTGCGGATCAGCTGACGGACACGTTCTGCAACCTTATTCCATTTTAATAGAATTTCTACTTCTGGACTGCCAATCTTTCCTTTCGCAAGTTTTAATCCTTTTGCATCATGGGATGCGTCGGAAGCATCTGCTCCTAGTATTCCGGGTGAAGAACCACCTGTTCCATACTCATTTTTCAGGAACTCAGCTGCATCTTTCATATCATGATGTTCCATGAAATACTCATAGATTCGGTTACGTCCTCCTGCAGTAATGCCGCCTCTTCTTAACACTGCGTCAATTTCATCCTGTGTGATAAAGGATAGTGCCGGTCGCTCTACCTTGAATTGCTGATCCACCCAGGAACGCTCCCTCTGGAGATCTTTATAGCGCTGGAAATATTCCGGATTATGCTGGATTTCCCAACGATGGTAATCTTCTGGATTCTTTTCCATATCTTCCTGAAGCCATTCAAAACGATAGGCTGTCGCAGCTGCTTCTTCCGGATCTATCCAAGCCGCCCCCACTACATCCTGCCAGTCAGAATAGGACAACCGTTCTTCTCTGTTTCTGCTCGTATCACGGAAATGGAGTGCCAGAAGATCTGTCATTTCTTTCTGTTCCTGCTCGATAGCATTATTGGAGATAAGATTATCAACATAATTTCCTTCCTCATACATATCCTGGATCCTGTCAGCAGCTTCTTCCCACGTAACGATACGGTCAAAATTTCTTCTTGCTGAGTCGCCTCGTCGGATACGGATACCATCGTTGTCGTACCAGATACTGATTTTCTGCCCATCTATGGTAAATCCTTTTCCTCCAGTGCCATATTCCTCTTTCAGGAAGCTTTGCATTTCTTCATTATCCAGACCTTCGATCAATCTTGCAGTAATGTGAAACAGTGTATTTTTCTGTCCGCTTCCTGTTCTGAGAATATCGTCTACCACTTCATCCGAAATAAGAAAAGCGGCTGGCTGTTCTAATGCAGCTGCCGCTTTCCTTATTTCTCCTAACTGTTCCTCTTCTGTTGGGAACAGGCTTAACTGTAAATAATCTCCCGAATTACCAGTTCCTCTGCCTGTGCCTTGATCTGGTTCATGTGTCTGGTCCATGCCATCCCGTCTGCCATCTTGTCCGGTGCCGGATCTTTCTCCAGAAGTTCGTTCATCAGGTTGTCTACTCTCTGCCTTGCCTGACTGTCGATCTCCATCAGATGACTGTCCAGACGGTTCTGCAGTGTCAGAATATTGAACCTGGCTACCTTGTGGTTTCTCAGATACTCTTTCCTCATCATTCCATATTTCCCGATCGTTCCTCTCGTCTCTTCCAGGCTGATATCTGGAATCTGATACTCTCCGTTCTGGCTGTAACTGATCTCTCTCATAGTCTGTTTCCTCCTTTTTTTCTTCTCTATCTTCTGTATTATCTGTGTTACTTTCACGAATTAACGTGTTAAACTCATTATAAGCTACTTCTTTTTCTTTTGCAACCGTTTTCAGGTCATTTTCCAGATCATTCAGAACATATCGTCCAATCTGCATCAGGACTGGTCTGCTGATCTCGTTGACTGCACTTCCCAGATGTCCTAACACTTTCAACTGATTGAAGTCCGTTATATGCCGAAAATCCTCTGCATCCAGATATTCCTGTACATCCAGTCCACACCTGTTTAGTAATACACACCAGACACTATTGGTCATCAGTTCTCGGAATTCTACTTCCTGATTCTGTTCGTCCAGTTCTTCCAAAAATGTCCCTGTCACATCCAGTCTCAGTTCTTCCAATGCATCTGGAAGCCATTCCTGCATACTCTCCTTCGCTGCCTGATGCAGACTTTCAGCAAGTCCTCCTTCTGTATCTTCCAGTGATAACTGCTCCTGCAGATAATCTGCCACCAGATGTTCTCCTTCTACTGGAAAATTCCATAACTGAGGATCCTTTCCAAGATTCCGCACTTTATAAGTGTCCTGCACATCAAATACATACCGAAGTTTTGTTTTCGGTCCGGAAGTATTGTCAATCAAGGCAATCCCCTTAGATCCCTTTTTGATCCATCGGTACATCTTCTGATTCCAGATTTCCATGGATGCTACGGCAGTTGCTTCCGGCCGCTGTGCATAAATTAAAAGCTGTTCTGGAAAAGTGTATTTGTACAGTCTGGATGCAGTGTTTAGGAACCGCATCCATTCCTGCGGACTGGCAGCTACATCTTTTGCCACCTCTTCCGTCAGCTGTTCCATTACATATAATTTATTTGCCATGTGCTACTCCTTTTCATAAAATCAGGGACTGCTTAGCACAGTCCCCTTAAAATCATCGTTGCTTCTCTTTATAATGCTGTGGCAAGATCTTTTGACTTATTCTTCGGCACTTTCTCTGCTTCTTTTGCCTTGATCTCTGCCTTGGCTTTCTCCAGCTTTCCGTGGATTCCACCTTTTACTTCTGCTTTTTCAGCTGCTTTTTCTTTTTCCAGACGTGCTTCCCTACGTTCAGCATTTTCCATGACTGCTGTCTTTCCATCACAGAACTGAACCTTATCTGACAGCTGTTCCTCTCTTTCTACCTGTGTCTCATTGACTTCTTTTACCATCGCATTTAATTCCGGGACCTGAAAAATTCCGTTATCAGGGATAATCAGCACTTCATGAATGGAAGATGGGATGACAAAGTAATCACTTCCCAGGCATTCCCCAATCTGTTTTCGGATGTCTTCCTGCAGTAACAGGGAAGCTCCATTCATCTTAGCTTTGTTTGTCAGACAGAACATTGAGTTTTCCATGGCTTCCATATCCATTTTTTCATTCAGCAGGTTTTCTGGTTCTTCACCAAAAATCATAGATTTGATAATCTCATTCATATCCATAAGTGTGACACCACGTTTTCGGTCTGCCGTCATTGCATCCGCTTGAATCTGTTCGGCAGATACTCCCCACTCGTTCATCAGAGAAACAGTTACCGGAATACTGCTGATCCCTTCTCCATTTTCCTCCAGATTTACTGCATAATAAGCTGCAAAATCTCCGTGTTCTGTGACTACTTTATCAGCAAGACGATCGGTATTCCATTCCTTGTCACAGATTCTCACCTGCAATTTTTCCTTCATTTTTTCATAATCAAAAACGTCCGGAACTCCCATATCAAAAAATTCTGCTTTACCCTGTGCTTCAATACGCATATCAGCTACATCACCAACACAAGAATCTACATCTTTCCCATTGATATATTCCTGATAGAGAGAATCCAGATAGACTGTCGGTACGATTCTCTGATCTCCATTTGGAATTGTAATGCCAGTAAGCTTCAGCCCATTGTTTTTTTCTACTTCTTGAAGTTTAATTTCTGCGTCCTTGTAAGACTCTGGCAGATACTCCTTTACATTGTCTTTGACATATTCATAAAATTCTTTTCTGTTCATCATACGCTTTTACCCCTTTCTGATCATGTGATGGTTCATTCTTTTTCTGCTGACCATCTGCTCGGCTTTCTTCTGATAAGCCATCATTCTCTTTAAAGTTTTCTCCTGGTTTTTTCGTGCTTCCTGTCTTTTTTCCATTGCTTTCATCATAGTTTTCTGTTCCTTTCTGTGATTTTTTTGTATGAAAAAGGGAGCCTCACATAGAAGCTCCCAATCATAACCGTTGGTTTCCTTATTTGCTTTTCCTTTTTCTGCAGATATAAAGTCCTGCCATACCTCCTGTGGAGATTACCAGAAGCAGAATCGGCAGCCAAATATTCGTGCTGTCACCTGTTTTTGGTGCATTTGATACCTTTGTCTCTTCATGGGACTGTGGTGTATTCGGTGTTTCTGGAACTTCCGGTTTCTCATTTGTCAGATTGAAAGTAACTTCCACGACTGGTATACTGTCATTCGCATAAGCAAATGTCACTTCATGCTTGGTCTGATCCAGTGTGTATCCATCCAGTGTTTTTGTTTCCACCAGATAATACTTGATAGCGGTATCATATTTGCCATTCTTAAATGTGGCAATCTCATACAGCTTGCTTTCTGCATGACCGGCAGCATCTGTCTTTAAGGTTTCCAGAACTTTTCCTTTGCTGTCACGGAGTTCAAATTCTACCCCTTTCAGCGGTTCTCCTGATGATTTATCTGTCTTATTGAGAATCACTTTTCCCTTGGCAGTATCATCTTTCATAGCCACTTTCTGGATTTCTCCGTTATCTTTCACCTCAAATGTCACATCGGCTGTCAGAAGATATCCTTTCGGTGCCTGCTCTTCACGTAAGGTATATTTACCGATTGGCAGTTTTTCGATATAGTGTGCTTCCTCTGTGGAAGTCCAGCTCTCTACTACCTGATCATCCTTATCGAGAATCGTCAGTTTCGCACCTGGAATCTCAGTTTCTCCTGTGATATCAGTCTTACTGATCTCTACTTTTGTCACATCATCTTTCATCTCATGCTTCTGAACCTCTGCTGTATTCTCTACTGTGAAAGTAATACTTTCTGCAGTGACATATCCATCTGCCGGTTTTGTCTCTGTCATGGTGTATTTCTTACCAACAACCAGTTCTTTGATCACATGGGATTCTTCCGTAGAAGTCCATTCATCTACTGTATTGCCATCTGAATCCGTTACTTTCAGGTGTGCACCTGGAAGTTCTTTACCTGTTGTCAGGTCTGTTTTGGACAGCTCCACTGTGGTTGGCTGATTTTCAAAAGTAAAGTCGTAGCTTACTTCTGCCTGGTCTTCTCCGGCATATTCAAAGGTAAATTCCTGTACTTCTTCTGTTGTAACAAATCCGTCCGGCGCAAAGATTTCTTTCACATAGTATTTTCCATCTACCGGAAGATCTGCCGTAAAAGTAATCTGTCCTTTTTCATCCGTTACTCGCTGCTCGATCAGACTGTCTTTCTCAAGGAGTACCTCGCCCTTTACATTTTTGATATCTTCACTGGTATAAAGACCGAAGACACCACCTGCAAGGACACGGTCTGTATCTTTTTCTTTCTTCACAACCGTAACCTTTACTTTCTGACGGGCATTCTGCCATTTCTCATCATAAGTAATGACTGGTGTGTCCTGATCACGGTAGGAAAGATCAACATATCTCGGCTCTCCGTCCAGCATATAACCATGGGCAGTTTTTACTTCCTTCACATAGTACTTGCCAGCCGGTAGATCTCCCATCTGTGCAATACCATTGGAATCCGTAGTAATGGTTCCCACTTTTTCATCTGCTTTGAAATAATCTTCGCTGACACCATCTGCCGCTTTGATATCTTCCGCAGCAAATACATCGAAAGTTACATTTGAAAGGCTTCCGGTTACATACTCAAAGAGATGCTCCACAGTACCTTTTACATTGTCCAGAAGTGTCACTTTATCCAAAAACTCTCCATTTTTGTTAATGATCAGAAGTCCTGTTGGAACTTCATCTTTCATCTCTACTTTCTGAATCTCTGCGGTATCTTCCAGCGTGAACTTCACATCCGTTGCTTTCAAATAACCATAAGGTGCCATTTCCTCACGAAGGGTGTATTCCTCACCAACTGTCAGTCGTTTGATCACATGTGGCTGATCTTTTACAGAAGTCCACTGATCCACAACATTTCCTTCTTTATCGAGAACGGTGAGTTTTGCCCCATCCAGTTCCACACCTGTTGTTACATCAGATTTTGTGATTTCAACTGTTGTTGGCTGGTTCTTTTTCACAGTTTTCAGTTTTACTGTCTTCACATCCTGTCCCCGATAATAAGCATCCAGATTCAGCACTTCATCAGAGGATACAAATCCAGCCGGTGCTTTTAACTCTTTCACATAATACTGTCCAAGTGGCAGATCCAGCGTACATACTGCAAGACCATCATTATCAGAAGTCATTTTCTGTAAGAGTGTATCTGCTTTCACAATCACTTTTCCATCTGCCTTGATATCCTCTTTGTTATAGATACCAAAGACAGCCCCTGCTACGGTTGCACCATTCTCTGCATCCTGTTTTTCTACCTGGATTGCAACTTTCTGTCGGTCATCGCCAACAGTCACTTCCTGTTCAATCACAGGTGTATCCTGATCGGCATAGACAAATGCGACTTCTGATCTATCATGGTTTAGAACGAATCCTTCCGGTGCAATCTTTTCTACCACATAGTACGAACCAAGCGGCAGATTCTCTGCAACTGCTTTTCCGTCTTCCCCGGTCGTAACAGTTGTTACCAGTGCATCCTTCGCATAGATCAGCTGCCTGTTTCCGTTTTCATCTTTCTGATAATCCGGTGTAAAGATATTTTCGGCTGCATAGACATTAAATGATGCACCTTTCAGGTATCTTTCTTCATAAACAAAATCCTTTTTTAATCCGGTCAGCATCTCACCTTTTTTATAAATCGTCAGCTTTCCTTTTACCGGATGGTTCTCGTAATCTACCGTAATAATGGCATCTCCGCTCTCAGAATCCATCTGATATGCTGTGTTTGCATCCACCGCAATCTCTACATAGTTCTTGTTAATTGTGTACCCTTCCGGTGCGTTGACTTCCTCAATCCGGTAATGTCCGATCTTCAGATTCTTCGGCATGATCAGATATCCCTGGCTGTCCGTAAAATAGGACTTGTGAGTGGTTGTCACTGGGTAAGTTGTTACCTGTTCCACATACTTTTTGTTGTCCAGGTCATATACCTTAAATTCTGTTCCTGCAATCAATACGGATTTCTTTGTTTCATCGTCTTTTTTCACGATTTTCAGTTTTGCCTTAAACTCTTCATCCAGAAGCACTCGCCAGATCTGTGGCTCATTTGGATGATGCTCTGTGATATTCACTTCAAAATCATCGACCGGCTTGTAGTTGTGCGGTGTTGTTGTCTCACGCACGATATAGCTTCCAAATGGTAATGGAATACTGCAGGCATACCCTTTTTCATCTGTGAAAATCTCAGTAGCTCCATTTTCGCCACTCACTACTGGTTTGGCAGAATCAAAATCATAGCTTCCATCTGCTTTCTTTGTAAGGGAAGATTTCAGATAAACTGTAAATCCAGCTCCGGATAACAGATCTGCATCGGTCTTTCCATTGTTGGCTGCTTTGATGATCTGGAATGGCTGCTTGATGACCTGCTCACTGGAAGTGCACTCTCTTTTCACTTCTGCTGTCATATCTCCTTCATAACTGCACACAAGATCATGCTCTTCAGTATCTGCCAGGTATCCGGTCGGCGGTGTGATCTCTTTGATATAATATTTGCCAAGATATAAGCCATTTACAGAAGACTGTCCTTTGTCATCTGTTGTAAGAGAAGCTACCTGTTCTCCTGCTTTATAAATAGTTCCAGTTGCTCCATCCGGATGCACGATATCTTCACGGGCATACAGACCATAAACTGCACCTTTCAGTGTGGCATCTCCCTGTGGTACTGCTTTTCCTGTTTCTTTATCAACTTTGAATAAATTGATCTTTGCTGTCACACGGTCATTGCTGAAGGTATGGGCAAATGATACGGTTGCTTCTTTATCATTGGTGTAAGAAAACTTGAACGTATACACATCTTCTGTATTTCTTACATAGCCTTCCGGCGCCTGATCTTCTTTTACAGAATAGGAATATCCGATTGGCAGGTCTACTGTGAATTTTGCAGTTCCGTCTGCGCCAGTAGTTACTTTCTCAATCAGCGTTCCTTCTTTCACAACAACGCTTCCGTCTGCATTTCTGATATCATCGGATGCATACAGAGCAAAAATACCGCCTTTCAGTGGTTTCTTGGTGTCTTTATCCTGTTTTACTACGGAAACATCTGCTTTCTGTCTCTCGTTGTTAAAAGTCACATCTGCAAATACAACTTCTTTGTTCTGACCAGCATAAGTTAGAGTCACTGACTTTTCTTCGCTACCGTTATAGAAAGAGTCCGGTGCTTTTGTTTCTTTTACCACGTAGGTTCCAAGATGCAGGTTTTTCAGTGTGACAGAACCATTCTCACCTGTTGTCAGGTTTTCTTTTACAAGGTCACCTTTGCTGTACATTTTTGTGCCATAAGTTGTTACGATATCTGCCCCGGCATACACGTTATACACTGCATTTTTCTGTCTGCGGTTTTCATACTGAAATACCGTTCCATTTTCACTGACATCTGCTCCGGTAAGAACCTGTCCTTCTTTGTAAATGGTAAGCTCTGCCAGCTGTTCCTTATTTTCCACGGTTACAGCTGAGGTCTTACTTGCTACCAGTTTTACATTTGTTGCCGTTGCATTTACTACATATCCCTGTGGTGCTGTGATTTCTTTCAGATAAACGGTATCCTGTGTCTTGATAATCGTAACAGATGATTTTCCATTTTTATCTGTTGCAGGCATCTGAGTGATCAGCTTTGTACAAGCCTCATCGCTGTAAACGCCGAATACTGCACCTGCAAGATTGACATCCGCTGTATCGTCTTTCTTTACGATTTCGATCGTAGCCTGTTCAATCCAGGACACCTTTAAGCTTACATATTTTTCATCAGCAACACCTTCTCCAAATACAAATGCCAGATCCTGAACACTTGCATTCGTAGTCAATTTATATGCTGAATAATCTTTTGTAATACTTCCCTTCATTTTTGCAGAAAAAGTAGCACTTACATCGCTTGTCTGTGTCAGAGGAGCTGAGAGATAAAACGTGGTTCCTCCTCCAATTGTTACGCTTGCACCTGTCGCACTTACGGTTCCAGTAGATACATTATGGAGCTTTACTCCCTTTGGTAAGTCCATTGTGATTTTCTGCTGGGAAGATGCGTTGAACTGAATGTTCTCCGTTCTCTGAACATTTCCATCTACATAAGCCTTTACATTCGGCTTTGAAAATGACATCGCTACATCTGGTATTTCCGGCTTATTCACACAATAATTATAAAGCTCTTTTGCCAAAGCCTCGCCTGTAGCATTTGTTCCATAGAATGCATCACTGCTTCCATTGGCATAAGATGCAGCCATGTGAATAATGATGAATCTTTTTCCTTCTGAGAAATCCGTGTGTTTATTCGCAAAAAAGCTTTCGCTCCCTGCGGCATCTGTACCGTAATAACACACTTTTGCTAACGCCTGATTGTCCCCAATCTTTGTGATTGTATAATTTCCGGATCCTGGTCCAGGTTTTGCTGGCTGTACACAATACGCAGTTGCTCTGACGCTTCCGTAGCTGATATAGTACGGCTCTGTCAGATAGGTTCCAAGATTATAATCTGCATATCTATACAGAGGTCCTTTTTCGATTGTTACCTGCTGTGTACTTCTTGCTGAATAAGCCGAAACTGCTTCAAATGTTGCAATCTCTCCTTCTTCCATAGAATCAAGATCCACACCTTCGTCTCCTGCCTGTTCCAAAACATCATGAAGCTCTAACCCTGATTCTTCATCATAGGTATCCTGATTCTGTGCCTGCTCTACCAAATCATCAAATTCATCAGCGTCAATATCGGTAACCTCCGAGTCTGCTTCGGAATCCTCCGCTTCCTCTGTCTGCTGCTCACTTACAGCTGTTTCGGATTCGGTCACTGCTTCACTCCCTGCCACCTCTGTCTGAGCTTCAGTTGCTTTCTCACGCACAATCAGTTTTCGGCTGATCTGGTACTTCGGATGCTCCTGATTTACCGGTTCCACATAATAGACCGCTTTGTAAGTGTCCGCATGATCTGTCGTAAAATCCTCATCCTTGTCATTCTTTGCTTCCTCAAATGTGACTTTTACCTTGTTATCATCCTTGATTTCCAGTCCGGTATAATCCGATTTCACATCAAATACACTGCCAGCTTCCATTTCATAATCTTTGGCAGTCACTACCTCATCTTCATCCAGAAGGTCTTTCACTTCCTCATAAAGTGGCGGTTTTTCCTCTGGCTGGATCTCCGCTGCATATGCTGTCATCGGAGATAACACTGTACTAAGCATTGTCATGCCTGCCAGCAAGCCAGATACTACTTTTCTAAAATTACCTTTTTTCTTCATGCTAAGGTCCTCTCTTTCATATATTTGTATTAAAACAGACAGTCCTTAGACTGCCTGCAATACACTACTTATCGTTGTGGAAAAATCAGATTGAACTGTACATTTCCCTCACCGGGATCGACCATCTCCACGGTTGCTTCATACTGTCTCCCTGTTTTTCTTGATACCAGATCCTTATAATGGATTTTTCCTTTAGACAGGAACTTCTTTGCTGTCGCCTTATCCATCTTTTTCCCTTGGCTTGCAAGAAATTTATCATTCTTCCATAAGGTAAAAGCACAGTTCCGGTCAGAACAGTAAAAGTTTACTTTCCCTTCCCTGACATCTGCTCCACAGCGGGGACATTTGCCAATGACTTCTCCTTTTGCCTTTCCCTGAAACTGATTTTTCTTCTCTTCTGAAATCCCCTGATATCTGGCAACCAGTTCCTGCATCAGCTCTGTAATCCCATTTAGGAATTCATCTGCTGTCTCTGTATTCTGGGCAATATGATTCAATGCCATTTCCCACTCTGCGGTCATCTTCGGAGATTTAATCTCATCCGGTAGAACCGTAATCAGCACATTCCCATCATCTGTCGGCACCAGATTTTTCTTTTCCCTTTTCACAAAGCCAGACTGAATCAGTTTTTCAATGATTGCTGCCCTTGTTGCAGGAGTACCAAGTCCTTTCTTTTCTGTATCTTCGGTCAGCTCTTCATTCCCTGCACGTTCCATCGCAGAAAGCAGGGTATCTTCTGTGTACTGTTTCGGTGGCTGTGTAAAATGCTCCGATACAAAAGAATCACAGGGACCATAATGCTTGCCTGCCCAGATATCCAACTCCGGCTCTTCTTTTTCTGCAATGATTCCAAAGAACTGTTTCAGTTTTTTCTCAATTGTCTTGAACCCTTCCTGTTTTGTTTTCTTTGCATTGAGATAAAACGTATGATAATTGCAGGTAATCTGACATTTATGACTCTCATAAATATAAGGCTCTGCAGTTGCTGTCAGAACCCTGGCACTGATCAAATACAAAATCTTGCGGCTTCGTTCTTTCAGTTCACCAATATCTGCTTTGGCTACTTCCATGGTTGGGATAATCGCATGGTGATCGGATACTTTCTTTGAATTTAATACCTTACTCACGTCCAGTTGATATTCCAGACCTTCAGCATAAGGCATTTTCCCAAATAACATCTGAATCAGAGTTTCTGTGCTTTCTCCCATCTCATCTGTCAGATACTGGCTGTCTGTTCTCGGATAAGTGACAAGCTTCTGCTCATACATCTCCTGCACAGCATCCAATGTCTGCTGTGCGGTATAGCCAAACATTCTGTTAGCTTCCCTCTGCAGGGTGGTCAGATCATAGAGTTTTGGAGGGCGGACCGTTTTCTCTTTCACATCATCCTTCTCCACTTCGCACATCCGCTCCAGGCAGTCCGCAGCCACTTTATCTGCATCTTCTTTTTTCTGAAAATGCTCTGTGACCGCATCCATATCGTCAAACTTGATATGAGCCATATAATATTTTTCTTTGGTAAATTCCTTGATCTTCTGATTTCGATCCACAATCATGGCAAGTGTTGGTGTCTGTACTCTTCCAACTTTCAGATTCTGGTTATACAGAACGGAAAAAAGACGGCTCGCATTGATTCCCACCAGCCAGTCTGCCTTTGCCCTGCAAAGTGCTGACTGATAGAGACTGTCATAACACGAACCGTCTTTTAATGACGAAAATCCATCTTTAATTGCCTGTTCTTCCATGGAAGAGATCCAGAGTCGCTTCATCGGCTTTTTACATCCTGCCTGCTCATACACCAGACGGAAGATCAGCTCACCTTCACGTCCTGCATCAGTTGCACAGATCACTTCATCTACTTTGGAATCTCTCATCAGTTTCTTTAAGATTCCGAACTGCTTTTTTGTGCCCTCCAAAATCTTGTGTTTCCAACATTCCGGCACAATCGGCAGATCTTCATATCTCCATTTTTTATATTTTTCATCGTATTCCGATGCATCACATAATCCAACCAGATGTCCTACGCACCAGGAAACGATATAACCGTTTCCCTCCACGTAGCCATCTTTTCTTGTTCTGGCTCCAAGCACGGAAGCCAGTGCCATCGCAACCGATGGCTTTTCTGCAATCACTAATTTCATTTACTCCTGCTCCTCTTCTTCATCTTCCAGCACATTATCGTCAAAATCTTCATCTCTCAGGATTTCCGGTTCTGTACTTTCTTCCTGCTCATCTGCATCGTCTACTTCCCGCTTTTCAGACTCTGAATCTTCGGATTCCTCTTCATCCTCTTCCATCTCATCCTCGTCATCATATTCATGCTTCGGTTTATAGACTTTGAAGTAATATCCTCCTGCCGCAGCTCCGACTGCTACCAGTGCAATCAGAAGATACGTTCCAAATGGACTTTTATCTTCAGGCATCTGAATATCATCCTCTACCTTATCTTTCTCGGCTGTCTCTGTCGTTTCCGTCTTTTCTTCCTCTGCTTTTTTCTCTGGTTCTGCATAAACAGTATCTACTTCCGGAAGTGTCACTGAATCAGAAAGCGTGAAGTTCATCAGATCTTTCTCACTGACTTCGGTAAGGAAATACACATTATCCTGAGATTTTGAATTATCAATAATCAGATAGAAAATCTTACCACTCTTAGTTGAAATGGTATAAAACTCTTTTGTGCCTTCTGTAGCTGTTTTAGTAACAGAATCTGCTGTCTCACCTTCTTTATTAAGCTGTTCCTCGATACCTGTCACTGTCCGATCATCCACGGTTCCTTTTGCATCTGTTGGCTCAGAAGCCTGTGCATCCTGCGGAAGTGGTGAAGTCGTTGTTTTCTCAGTCCCAGTTTCATCTGCACTGGTCGTAGTTGCCATTACGCCATTACTGTCACTAGAGGTTTTCTGTTTCTCTGCCTGCTTCTTTGCCCATTCATAATAAGGATTCTGCAGTACATATTTCTCAGAAGTATTTCCGGCACCATCCGTTACCGTGATTTCAATCTGTTTTGTTGTAAAATCTTTCTGTGTCAGTTGCACTCTCAGCATTCCATCCTTCAGATCTGTATAAGTGGTGCCATTGACTGTTACTGCAGTAATCCCGGATACTGTATCATTCCCCTGAATCGTCAGCACACCATCTGTCAGGGAAGCAGAGAGTGTCGGCTTTTCCGTGTCATAACACTTAATAGAGCGATTCTGCTCATAGACCTTCCCCTCACCATCAGTCACCCGCACGTACACTGTCTGATTTCCAGTGATCGTGATACTTCCACTTCCTGTTACATCCTGCCAGCTTCCATCTTTTCCTGCTTTTGCTTCAATCTTTGCTATAGAGAAACCTTCCGGCATATGGCTGGCATCTACCGTAACAGCAATGGTTGTTTCTCCCTGTTTCCAGCCATCCGGCTTCTCAATCGTGATTGCAGGTGTAGTATTCTCAGCTGCATAAGCAGTCTGTGTCTGGAGCAAAGGTGTTGTCAGGCAAAGAAATGTCGTTGCTGCAAGCAAGCTCTTTTTTACCCTGCTTTTAGTAATTGTTCTCTTCTTCTGTTTCATTTTTTCCAGATTCATCATCGGCTTTTGTTTCCTCCTTCTGTATTTCTACCCTGCTGGGCAGTTCATTTTTCATTCTCTTTTTGAAAGCTTCCAATTCCGGAATGCTCATATCCATTGCACGGATAATTCTTACAATTTCCAGATTTTCCGCTTCTGTTTTTGCAATCTCCGCAGCCTTGAACCGCTTTAAATCTGCTTCATATCTGGCTTTGGAGGCTTCCATTTTTTCCTTGGCTTTCTCATAATCTGCCGTTGCTTTTTCAAGACTTTTCATCGGTTCTCCTTTCCGGACGGCTGATGCAGCCGCCCTTTTTTCTTACCATCGTCCGAATCCATAGAAATGACTCTGCCAGTATGGGGAATTGATGGACGTATACTGCACCGGATGTCCACAATGGATCATCTGACCATTGCCTACATAGATTCCGATATGCGTTACCGGCTCCCCTGCGTCGTAAGTTCCAGTAAAGAAAATCAAATCTCCCGGCTGTGCCTCCGACTGGGATACTGGTGTACAAATGTTGTACAGTCCCTGTGCTGTTAGTCTTCCTGTATTCCTTACACCAGAGTTTGTCAGACAGTAGCTTACAAATCCGGAACAATCGAATCCACTTGGGGAATATCCACCCCACACATACGGTGTTCCGAGATATTTTGCCGCTTCTTCTAGTAATCGCTGTGCCGCTTCACTGGTGTATTCATTGCCGCCAAAACTGGAACCTTCTCCTGTTTCCAGATAAAAGATCGGGTTCAACCGTTCTCCATTTTTTAACAGTTCAATATGAAGATGGCTTCCTGTCGAATTTCCAGTGTTTCCTACCAGACCAATTTCATCACCTTTGCTAACAGATGCTCCTGCAGATACGCTCCGGCTGCTAAGGTGTGCATAGCGAAGCTCATAACCTTTGCTGTCTTTGATAATGACGTAATTTCCATAGCTGTCATTATAACCAGAAGTCGTAACAGTTCCAGTCAGTCCTGCCATCACTTTTGTTCCTTCCGGTGCACCAATATCCATACCATTATGAAGCTGATTTGCTCCTGATATTGGATGAATCCTGTATCCATAATAGCTGGTCACACTGGAATACCAGTTAAAATCAACCGGTGTTGCAAACATCTGTAAATTGCCTTTTGTATCGTTGTAGGCACTGAACAGTTCTTTCTGGAAAAATCCCAGCCTGTCCTGACAGATTGACATCAGGTTTCCACTATTTAAGGTGACATTCAGCACATCTACATCTCTTGTCCTGGTCACTTCCACTTCATTGCTTCCATTATCATCTGCCAGATAACATTCCCATGTTTGATGTCCATGTGCAGATGCTGCCGCATGACTGTCATAATAGACATCAAACTGTACACCGTATCTTGCGAAAGCTCCGGTATCTTCTACCGTATATTCGACACCATTCATTACCACCTTTGTCCCCATTGGAACAAACGGATTGGAAGCATCTACTGCTAAGGTATGATTGGCTGTTGGATATGCTCCACTGGCAGTCGGTCCTCCGCTCCAAATACCACAACAGATCGGACAGTTACAATATCCACTGGTCACTACTTGTCCCAAAGATTCTCCAACTCTTACAGTTGCTGTCTCTGTCACAGTCTCATTGACTGCTTCTGTTTCTAACTGATACTGCAATGCAAAAAGAGCATCCAGTTCCGGCTTGACCTGTTCAAAGGTAAACTCTTCATACTTTGCTGACAGATAACTGATCAGGATAAACGGATCATGCTCAATAGGTCCGATGTTATATCGATATTCCTCATGTCCCGGTTCTTCAGATTCCATGTTGTTGATCCGCTCCTGCAGATTAGCTTCCAGCTGTGTATAATACAATTCTGCTTCCCTAATTGCCTGATCTGATGACAGATAACTGGTTCCCGTGTAAGTGATCACATTTTGTAAAAACACCGCAGAGCATGATGTGATATTTGTTATGATTAGAAACATCAATCCGATCAGAACTGCTACACTGATATACACCTTCCGGTTTTCTTTAAAGAAGTTAGTGACTTTGCCGCCAATCTTCTTAATATAATCAATCGTACCTTTTGCAGCTGTTCCTACTATCTGTTCACTTCGCTTCGCTTTGGCATAATCCCGTTTGATCTGTTGCTTCTGAATCTGTTTTTTTAGTTTCTTCTGCTCCTGACGGGCTGCCGCCTGTGTCTGTTTCTCTTTCTGTCTCTCCAGTCTGCTTCTCTTTCTGGATGCCCTCTGTTTCCTGCGTCTGGCACTTCTCTGTTCCAGCCGGTAAATACCTTCGCCGCCTTCTTCCAACTTATGGGCACCTTCCACTGCCGCATTGTCGTCTTCATTTTTACTGATCTCACGATGCAATGCTGCGGAAGTTGCACTTCCTGCTTTCTTGACAACAGAAGCTTTTTCTGTTTTTACAGATTCCCCTTCGCCAAACTTCAGGCGGGATTTCTTCTTTCCAGGAGTTTCCCCTTCATTTGCCCGATAGACCTGTGCCTTCTTGGAATGCTGCTTAGCTTCCTTTTTCTTTTTGGCTTCCTCATAAGAAAACTTTTTGGCTTTTTCCTTCTTTTTTTGATGGCGGAAATTGACTCCATCCGTATCCATCTGGTTCAATTTCTCCATATTTTTGTCATTTTTCACAGAAGCACCAGTTTCCTCATAAGCAAACTTCAAACGCTGTTTTTGTTTTGGCTTTTTGCTGCCGCCGGTCTGATTTCTCCGGCCGTCTCCTCGGTTTTCTGATAGATCAGCACGTTTTTCTTTCAGTCTCCCTAACTGTCCGGATTCATATTTTTCTGCAAGTCTGGATTCTTTTCCGACTTCAGCACGAATCCTTTTCCGGTTTTGCTGCTTTCTATTTTGTCCAAAATCCTCACTTTGCTTCTCTGTCCGTATCAGTTCCGGTGCATCTCTGGATTTTTGCACAGAGGGACGAATATTTTTCCCACTCCGTTCAGACTGGCGGGAAGACTTATCCACAAGGCTTAATTCTTTTTCCCCCTGTTTTCCTCCCATCTGCACATCACTGGCACGGTTACTGACACGAACAGAAGATTTATCCGTCAGGTTTTCTTCCACCAGACCATCCTTGGTCATCTTTTGGACTTTCTTGTCCCTGACTTTCATTCTCTGTTCTGCCACTACTTACTCCTCCTTCTTCGGATACCCTTTCCCTGCCTGTAATAAGCAGAGAAAAGCGATGCCAAAAACAGCACCGCCACTAAAAGTTAATACATATGAAATTGCTCGTAACATTGTTTTCTCCTTTGATTTACCCTGCTTCAGAAGTTTCCTCCAAGCGGGTTGTCATGATTTTATAGAGGGAATTCTTCGGGAATCTGTCTACGAATGGGATAATGACATTTCCATAGAACAGAAGTCCTTCCCCCTCATTACTGTTGGTTACATAGGACAGCTGGGTTGGTGAGATATTCAGCTGTTTTGCCAGAATCTGCCTGTCTCCGGAAGCCTGGTTGAGCATATAAATGAAATCAGAGTTTTCAAAAATATTCTCGATTTCCCTGGAAGCCAATAAATCTTTGATATTCTGTGTTATCTGATTGTTATTATCAGGCGGCTTTTTATCCACCTCTCTGGGGCTTTCGCCCATTTTCATCAGCGTGTCATTTCACGCTCAGCATAGCATATCTTTTTACCACGATTATATCGTACCGGCTGGCAATGCGGCCTCTTGGAGCTGTTATATTCTGCTTATGCAGGTTCAAGCTCTATGCGTTGCGTGTGGCTATTCTATTATGAATAGCCTTCCACTCGGATTAGGTCGCTACCCCTTTCCCGTTTTTTTCCGCATTGATACTTCTGACTTACTTGCCGGTTTCAGTCAGAACGGCGATAGTTTGCACTTTAAGCGACTAACAAGTAACAAACCAGTTCACCAGTTGGAATACCTCCCCATTTACGGAACCTCTTCCAAATTTCCACACTGTAAGCTGCTGTCTGCTCTTCTTTTAATAGAAGATGGAATTCATCCACATAGTAACGGGTAGATTTATGAGCGGAACGATTGATAGTCACTCGGTTCCATACCTGATTGTGATAGGTAATCCGCCGCTTTTGCCATATCTCCCGATATGGTAGTCAGGACGGATTTTCCCCCACGTCGCACCGTGCGTGCGGCTTTCGTCGCACACGGCGCTCCATCAATACGGATT
>NZ_RBZR01000024.1:0-44670 GCF_003628495.1 Ruminococcus sp. B05
AGTTTTCTGGCTTTTTGTTAACAAAAAGCCAGAAAACTCCGTCCCCCATTGGTCTCCCCGTCCCCGTTGGTCTGCCCCCGTTTGGCACTAGTTCTATTTCACAACTACTTTACGGAAGTTTTTCTTTCCTTTTTTCAGGACAATTCCTTCTCCTGCAAATTTATCTTTTTCAATTGTCGCATAGATATCTGTCACTTTCTCACCATCTACTGCAACTCCGCCCTGCTGTACAGCACGTCTTGCTTCTGATTTTGAAGATACAAGTCCACTCTTAGCAAGCAATGTAAGAATATCAATTGTTCCTTCTGTCAAATCTTCTTCTGTTAATTCTGCTGTTGGCATATCAGCTGCATTTCCCTGGCTGAATAATGCACGGGCGCTTTCCTGTGCACGAACTGCTTCTTCTTCACCATGAACGAGTTTTGTTAATTCAAATGCAAGGATTTCTTTTGCTTTGTTCAACTGGCTTCCTTCCCATGAATCCATTTCATCAATCTGCTCTAACGGAAGGAATGTCAACATACGGATACATTTAAGTACATCAGCATCCGCTACATTTCTCCAATACTGGTAGAAATCGAATGGAGATGTTTTGTTTGGATCAAGCCAAACAGCACCTGACTGTGTTTTTCCCATCTTTTTACCTTCTGAGTTCAGAAGCAGTGTGATTGTCATAGCACTTGCATCTTTACCAAGTTTACGACGAATCAGCTCTGTACCACCGAGCATGTTTGCCCACTGGTCATCTCCACCGAACTGTAGGTTACATCCGTAATTCTGGAATAACTCATAGAAATCGTAGCTCTGCATGATCATGTAGTTAAATTCAAGAAATGTAAGTCCTCTTTCCATACGCTGTTTGTAACACTCGTGTGAAAGCATACGGTTTACGCTGAAATGTGCACCTACTTCGCGGAGTACTTCGATGTAATTCAAATCCATCAGCCAGTCAGCATTATTTACCATCAATGCCTTACCTTCTGAGAAATCAATGAATTTACTCATCTGCTCTTTGAAACAGTCACAGTTATGCTGAATCTGCTCCGGTGTCATCATCTGACGCATATCAGATCTTCCTGATGGATCACCGATCATAGCTGTACCGCCACCAATCAATGCGATTGGTTTGTTTCCTGCCATCTGCAGACGTTTCATCAGACATAATGCCATGAAATGTCCTACGTGTAAGCTATCTGCTGTCGGATCAAATCCGATGTAAAATGTTGCCTTTCCGTTGTTGATCAAATCAGAAATCAGTGCTTCGTCTGTAACCTGTGCGATCAGGCCACGTGCTTGTAATTCTTCGTAAAGTGTCATGTTTGTGTTCTCCTTTTATATTATATTTTTGTAATTGTGTTTCTGCGTTTCTGCGACACTACCTCGCTCAAGTGTTCATAACAATGTAACACCATCGTCACTAGGTTCGATAGAACCTCACCAAGTGTCGAGGTGTGTGTTCTCACTAAGCTCGATAGAACCGCGCTAAGTGTTCACAACAAAAAACGTCCTTACAATCAACTAATTGTAAGGACGAGTATTATTCCCGTGGTACCACCTTTATTCACAACAGATTCACATCTGCTGCCTCAACAGCAACTATCATTGCCTTAGCATGTTAACGTCTGCCAGTCCGTCGCAGCCTACTTGTTATCCGTTCGGTGCGCAGCTCCGAGATGTATTCATAGCTAATCGTATCATGCGCCTCTCATCACCCGGCAGCTTTCTGTTTTCACTCATTGCTATTACTTGTTCTCTTCTATGCCTTTGTCATCTCTGTTGCTTATAGTAACGTATACAGACGGACCTTGTCAACCCCTCTGTTTTAAAAAGGTGTAATATTTTCGTTCCCGAAAATATTACACCTTATCTTATTTCTCATATTCAATCTGCATCAGCATCAGTCCCTGCGGCGGTGCTGTCACACCTGCTGCCTGTCTATCTTTCGCCTCCAGAATCTCTTTCACCTGCTCTGGCGTATAGAACCCACGTCCAACACGCAGAAGCGTCCCGACAATAATCCGAACCATATTATAGAGAAAACCATTTCCCTTAATTCGAATTGTCAGCTCTCGTCCGGCCGCATGCCCATTTCTCGCATAAGCACATTCTGACTCCAAAACTTCCAATTCGTAAATTGTTCTGACCGTATCTTCCACATTCGTCCTAATATTGCAAAAGCTTGCAAAATCATGTTCGCCAAGCAAATATTCTGCCGCTTCACGCATTTTCGCAACGTCCAGTTTATATGAAACAAAATATGTGTTATGTCTCTTTGTAGGATCTGGAACCTCTGTATTCAAAATATGATATTCATACGTTTTCACAATATGATCCTGATATCTCGGATGCCAGTCGGATGGTACTTCTTCTGATTTTACTATCACGATATCATCCGGAAGTTTTTGATTCAACGCATAAGAAAATCGGTCCGGCGGAATCGGCGATTTAGTATCAAACACCGCCACATTTCCCATCGCATGCACCCCAGAATCGGTCCGGCTTGCACCAATGATGACAATGTTTTCTCCTGTCAGTTTTGACAGTTTTTTGTTCAATACCTCTTCAATCGTAATTCCGTTTGGCTGTATCTGCCAGCCACAATAATCGGTGCCGTCATAGGCAACTGTTAATTTTATTCTTCTCACTACTTATACTCCATTTTTAAAAGATCCATACTTTAAATGGAATGAAATGTCCCACAATGATAACAACCACAAGATAAAAAACTGAAAATGTATATGCCAGATAATCTCTTTTTTCATAAACCAGTGGTTTCATCTTCGTTCTGCCTTCACCACCGCAGTAACATCTTGATTCCATTGCCATGGCAAGGTCATTTGCTCTTCTAAATGCAGAAACAAACAACGGCACTAAAATCGGAACCATTGCTTTTGTTTTCTGAATAATATTTCCACTCTCCAAATCCGCACCACGGGCAATCTGTGCTTTCATGATCTTATCTGTCTCTTCCAAAAGGATTGGAATAAAACGAAGTGCAATTGACATCATCATCGCAATCTCATGAACCGGAACATTTATTTTATTAAGCGGTTTTAATACGCTTTCAATCCCATCTGTCAGGGAATTTGGTGTTGTCGTCAGTGTCATAAGTGAAGATCCGACAATCAGATAAATCAAACGGATTGCCATAAACACGGACACTCTAAGCCCTTGTTCTGTAATTGTAAAAATCCAGAAATGTACCAGTGTCTCTCCGCCTTTTGTCAAAAATAAATTCATCACAACCGTAAATAACAATAAAATAACGATTGCCTTCAAGCCTTTGAGCATAAATTTGAGCGGAACTTGGCTTGCTTTGATTACAATCATTAAAAATATGGTTGCAACTGCATAACCAAGCAGACTGTTCTGTACAAACAACGATACTAAAAATATCAGCGTACAAATAATCTTCACCCTTGGATCTAATCGATGAACCGGACTTTGTGCAGGGTAATACTGTCCTATTGTAATATCTCTAATCATGGTAACACCTCATTATCTCGTCTGCTGCCTCTTCGACTGTTGTGGCATCTGTACGCACATCCAGCCCTCTTTCTTTTAAGTCATGCATAATATACGTCACCTGCGGAGCTGCAAGTCCAATCTGTTCCAGCTCTTTATAATGTGCAAATACAGCTTTCGGCTCCCCGTCAAACATCTTCTCTCCATGATTCATTACAATAATTCTGTCCACGTAACGGGCGATATCTTCCATACTATGAGATACAAGAATTACTGTCATATCTGTTTCTTTATGAAGTCTTGCTATCTGATCCAGAATATCATCCCGTCCCTGCGGATCCAGTCCTGCGGTTGGTTCATCCAGCACAAGAACTTTCGGTTTCATAGCCAGAACTCCGGCAATCGCCACTCTTCGCTTTTGTCCTCCCGACAATTCAAACGGTGATTGACGATAATATTTTTCAGGAAATTGTACAAGTTCCAGCGCTTCCTTTGCACGCTTCATACAATCGTCTTCTGACAATCCTTGATTTTTAGGTCCAAAACAAACATCTGTCAGTACATCTACTTCAAACAACTGGTGCTCTGGATACTGAAATACAAGTCCGACCTGTGTTCTAAGTGTTCGCATATTATAACCGGCTTCATAAATGTTTTTACCCTCATAATATAGCTGTCCTGAAGTTGCTTTGATCAATCCGTTTAAATGCTGGATTAATGTAGATTTTCCTGAACCCGTATGTCCGATAATTCCTACAAACTGCCCCTGTGGGATTTCCAAATTAATATCCTTCAATGCATGTCTTTCATATGCATCACCTGGATTGTAAATATAATTTATATGTTCCAGTTTTATTGACATTGGTTTCTCCATTTCTATGCGTCTTTTTTCTGTGCTTTCATAATATACCCTACCAGTTCTTCACGATGCAGTATTCCCTTTGGAATATCCATTCCTCTCTTTCGAAGTTCCTCTGCAAGCATCGTAACCTGTGGCACATCAAGATGATATTTTTTCAATTCATCGACCTGACTAAAAATCTGTCTCGGTGTTCCACGCATCACCACATGTCCGCTATCCATTACATATACCCAGTCTGCATCTACTACTTCTTCCATATAATGTGTAATTAAGATAACTGTTACATTTTTTCTTTTACGAAGTTCATGCACTGTACGAAGCACTTCTTTTCTTCCATTCGGGTCTAACATGGCTGTTGGTTCATCCAACACAATACACTGTGGCTCCATCGCGATTACACCTGCAATTGCCACACGTTGTTTCTGTCCGCCTGATAATTTATTTGGTGAATTTTTACGATATTCCAACATACCTACAGCCCTGAGACTGTCTTCTACTCGCTTCCATATCTCATCCGTCGGGACCCCTAAATTCTCTGGTCCAAATCCGACATCCTCTTCTACGACAGTTCCAATAATCTGGTTATCCGGATTCTGAAATACCATCCCGGCTGATTGACGTACATTCATCAGCTCATTCGGATCCTTCGTATCGCGCCCGTTCACCCACATCGTCCCTCCTGTAGGAACAAGAATTGCATTCATATGCTTTGCGAGTGTAGATTTTCCAGAGCCATTATGTCCAAGAATCGCAACAAACTGTCCAGGTCTGACATCTATATCCACACCATCTACCGCTCGATGCATTCCGACTACATTGCCCTCATCATCTCGTTTTTCATATTCATAAACAAGCTCTTCTGCCTGTATCATCTCCATAAGGCCATAACCTCCATTATTTATTTACCTTATATGGCACATATGCTTATTGTTTACCTGCAAAAGGCAATCAGTAAACATTCATGTTCCTTATTCTAAAATATGAAGGCTTTTTTGTAAAGCATTCTCCGAAAAGAGACGAAAAAAAGCTCCCGTTCTACAACTCTCATCATAGAAACGGCAGCTCCTCTTATCTTTGACACTTTACTTAAGCTCTTTCTGGCTCCTGATATTCTTCGCCGAATGTCTCAACTGTAACCTTCTTCATCTTCTGTTCTTCCAGTGGACGGTCACTGTAATCTGTTGCTGTCTCAGCAATCTTATTTACAATATCCATTCCTTCTGTGATCTTACCAAATGCTGCATAAGCGCCATCCAGATGTGGTGATTTCTCATGCATGATGAAGAACTGTGATCCTGCTGAATCCGGATGCATTGCACGTGCCATAGAAAGCACTCCCGGATCATGTTTCAGATTATTCTCGAATCCGTTCTGTGAAAATTCTCCTTTGATTGAATATCCCGGACCACCCATACCTGTTCCGTTCGGGCATCCTCCCTGGATCATAAATCCACGGATAACACGATGGAAGATCAGTCCATCATAGAATCCTTTCTGAACTAATGATACAAAGTTATTCACTGTATTAGGAGCGATCTCCGGATACAGTTCTGCTTTCATAATGTCTCCATTCTCCATCTCAAATGTTACGATTGGATTTGCCATAATCATTCATCCTCTTTTCTACCTTACTCTGAACACTTAAAATAAGGTGTTCTAAGGCTCATTGTAACGGATTCTTATCTTTCCGTCAAATATTACTGCATCTGGGCATTCAATTTCTCCTTATGGTTAAAATGTACATCCATCTCTTATTTTTTTGGTTACTCGTTACATTGTTCATTTCCCGCTTTATTTGTATACTTATCTCAGAACAAAACAAAAACTTTTAACACTCATTACTATATTTTTAAGGAGGCTATTTCAAATGGCAAGTTTATCATTAAGAGGAATTGAAAAAATATATCCAAACGGATTTCACGCAGTAAAAGATTTCAATCTTGAAATCGAAGATAAAGAATTCATCATTTTCGTAGGACCATCAGGATGTGGTAAATCTACTACACTTCGTATGATCGCAGGTCTGGAAGACATTTCCGGTGGTGTTCTTGAAATTGACGGAAAGAAAATGAACGATGTAGAGCCTAAAGACCGTGATATCGCAATGGTATTCCAGAACTATGCTCTGTACCCACATATGACAGTATATGACAACATGGCTTTCGGTTTGAAACTTCGTAAAGTTCCAAAAGATGAGATTGATAAAAAAGTTCGCGAGGCTGCAAGAATCCTTGACCTTGAAAAACTGCTTGACCGTAAACCCAAAGCTCTTTCCGGTGGACAGAGACAGCGTGTTGCTATGGGACGTGCTATCGTTCGTAATCCTAAGGTATTCCTTATGGATGAGCCTCTTTCAAACCTGGATGCTAAGCTGAGAGTTCAGATGCGTATCGAGATTTCCAAACTGCATGAGAATTTAGGTGCTACGATCATCTACGTTACACATGACCAGACAGAGGCTATGACACTTGGTACAAGAATCGTTGTTATGAAAGACGGAATTGTTCAGCAGGTAGATACTCCTCAGAACCTTTACAATTCACCATGTAACCAGTTCGTTGCCGGATTCATCGGATCACCTCAGATGAACTTCATGGATGCACTTGTTAATGTAAATGGAAATGATGTTACATTAACAGTAGGTGAGCATGTATTAAAAGTTCCTGCATCTAAAAAACAGGCTCTGATCGATGGCGGTTATGATGGAAAAACTGTTGTTCTTGGTATTCGTCCTGAAGATGTACATGATTCACAGGCATTTATCAGCAACTCTCCTGACAGCGTGATCAAATCTAAGATCAAAGTTTATGAATTGCTTGGTGCAGAAGTATTCTTGTATTTCGACTTAGAAGGAACTCAGATGACAGCACGTGTTAATCCACGTACAACTCTGAGAACAGGAGATGATGCAATCTTCGCTCTTGATATGGAAAAGATTCACCTCTTCGACAAAGATACTGAGTTGACGATTACAAACTAGTAGTTTATTATAAAAGAAAGAGTTCGCCCTGTAATCACAAAGAATCAAGCGATTACGAGGTTACATATAAGAGAGGGGTTGTACTTTTGTACAACTCCTCCCTTTGTCTCTTTATCTGCAACACTTAGTGAGATATAAACGGAGGCTTTCATGAAACATAGCACAGAACTTGAACATGCATTAAAAAATCTCAGACAGCTTACAGGCATCACCCTGGATGTAAAAGCTGATACAGAAGAAGAGGAAATTCAGGCACTCACACAGATACGTTGTCTTTGTAATGCTTATCAGGAAAAATATAACAAGACCCATTTTTTACAGGGGCTTGTAACCGGAACGATTCCGATATATGATATTTTAGAAAGAGCTCCTCGACTGCATATCAATCTTGAGGAACGACGTATTCTGTTTTTATTAAAGACCAAAGGTCCTCTGGATGAAATAATTCCGGAGATTTTAAAGAATCTGTTTCCGCCACAGACGCACTCTTATCTGGTTCCTTTAACCGAATCCAGCATGGTCGTCCTTCGTCCTGTGAAGGATTCGGAAACAGAAAACGATTTTTTACAGATTGCACGTACGATTGTCGATACACTGAATATGGAGGCTCTCTCTTTTATCCAGGTGGCTTACAGTGGATGCTTTCATTCCCTTACGGAATGCTCAGAAGCTTATAAAAGTGCCTATCTCGCTTTAAAGGTTGGAAATTTATTTTATTCAGAACAAACAGTATTTCCGTATAACCGGCTTGGAGTCGGGCGCTTGCTATACCAGCTTCCAATTTCAATCTGCGAAGGATTTTTACATGAAGTATTTGGTGATGATATTCCTGATTCATTTGATAACGAAACAGATATAACAATTACCAGATTTCTTCAAAACAACCTGAATATTGCCGAGACTTCCAGACAATTACATATGCACCGCAATACACTTATTTACCGACTTGACCAGGTAGAGAAAAAGACAGGTCTCGACCTTCGCAAATTTGAAGATGCTATGACCTTCAAGCTTGCAAGTATGGTTATAAATTATTTATATTCAGAAAGGAATTCTTAACATGAATGACACTTATTATGAACAACTGGTAACTTGTAAACCAACCGGAAAGACTGCACTTTTACGTGTACTTTCTTTTCTCCCAATCCTGATTCTTATCCTCTTTGGATTTCCGTTTTTAGGATTGTTTGCATTTATGTTAGCTGCTTTATATGGTGTTCTTGCCTATTACTTCATCTTTCCTCGTTTTAACGTGGAATATGAATATGACTTGTTAAACCACGAACTCGATATTGCAGCAATTTACAGCAAAGCAAATAGAAAAGACAAGCTTTCTATTGATATTCAGCATGCAGAAATTATAGCACCGAAAAACTCTCACAGACTGGACTCTTATCACACAACAAAACGCTATGATTTTTCTTCCGGAAATGCAAATGCCAACACATATGCTATCATCATTACATTGAATCAGACCCTCTGTACTGTCTTGTTCGATCCTGATGATGAAATGCTCCGACATATGAAGGGTTGGATGGGAATGAAATTATTTCAGGATTAATTGTAAAAAATGTGCTATAATCTTAAAAGATGCGGATACACTTCGGATTCTATTTCCGTTTTGTATCCGCTTTTTTGTAAAACAAGAATAACTGGGGGAAATTTATTTTGGAAACTTTTGAAAAAGAAGACAATCGAATGGCATTGAACACAGCCGCTCTTGCAGGCGATATCCTGCTGGAAAGCGGTGCTGAGATTTCTCGTGTAGAAGAGACAATTAACAGAATTGCCCGTGCCTATGGTATTGAATCTTGTGATCCTTTTGTCTTAAGCAGTGGATTCTTTCTCACTGCTGACAGCAATTCTGATCAGAACTTTGCCTGGGTAAGACACATTCCTCTGAGTGCGACACGATTAGATCGTGTTACAGCCGTCAACCAATTATCCCGCGAAATTGAGCAGGGTATTTACAGTCCCACTGAAGCATATCAGAAGCTCCGGGCAATCCAGAAAACACCGGCAAAGGCCAAATGGTGCCAGATTCTTGCTTCCGGTATCGGAAGCGGATGCTTTTGCTATCTGTTTGGCGGTGATGCTATTGATAGTATTGTTTCTTTTATAGCCGGACTGCTTTTATATGTCTATTTATTATGTCTTGTAAAAGGACGCCTCTCAAAAATCGCAACAAATATTTCCGGCGGTATGGTCGTAACTTTAATCGCTGTACTCATTTACCAAACGGGGCTTGGACATCATTTAAATGAAATTATCATCGGTGCTATTATCCCATTGGTTCCCGGTGTTGCCTTTACAAATGGTATCCGCGACATTGCAGACCAGGATTATATCGCCGGAGCTGTTCGAATGCTGGATGCTCTTCTTGTTACTTTCAGCATTGCCATGGGAGTAGGACTTATTATAATCGGATATCACCAGATTGTCGGCAGTATGCTTCTTCCTTAAAATTTAATCAGTATGACACTCACCACTTATATTTACAAAGGAGACCTTTGCGTTATGTCTATGCATTTATTTTTTGAATTTCTTAACGCTGCTGTTGGTACAATGGCGTTTGCCCTGCTTTTTCAAGTACCAAAACAATATTATGTAAACTGCGGTATAATCGGCGGATGTGGATGGCTTTGTTATAAATTGCTTCTTTCTGGATGCGGACTTTTCGCTTCTACCTTTTTTGCGACCGTTCTTGTCGTTTTCCTCTCCCGCCTCAGTGCAGTTTATCGCCATTGTCCGGTAACAGTCTTTTTGATTGCCGGCATTTTCCCGCTGGTTCCAGGAGCCGGCATCTATTGGACCGCCTACTATGTAGTGACAGACCAGCTTGCCAAAGCTTCTGCCCGCGGATTTCTAACCTTAAAAATTGCCGTTGCAATTGTACTTGGTATTTTGTTTGTTTTTGAATTTCCACAAAAATGGTTCCGCAGGATTGCCTCCCACGAAACCATATAAATGACTTTTGCGAGGATGCGCAGTGATTCTGATAAGAATATGTCAGCTTCGCTGACCAGAATCACGCGCCAAGTCTCACGGACGTTCGACTTGATATTACATCCTTTCGTCCAGCAGATTCTGAACCTCATCTCTTGTCGGCATTACGCGCAGCGCACCTTTTCTTGTTGTGATCACAGATGCTGCCGCATTTGCAAACGTCAGCATTTCTTTCAGATTTTCTTCTTCTAAACCTTCCATTCCATGTTCACAGATATAATGTAATACACAACCACAGAATGTATCTCCTGCCCCTGTCGTCTCAATTGTATCTTTCTGAAGGAATGGTTTTACCTCTACCATAATTCTATTATAATATGCACGGCTTCCTTCTTTCCCCATAGATACAAGAATTAGCGGAATCTGATATCTTTCTCTAATCCAGTTCACACCCTCAGTATAATCTTCTTCGCCAGTCAGCCACTGAATCTCATTGTCTGAAATTTTCAAAATCTGACAATGTGCTAATCCATATAACACCTGTTCCTTTGCCTCATCCAAAGAATTCCAAAGCGGAGGACGTAAGTTCGGATCAAAGGAAATAAGTGCACCGGACTCTTCTGCGATGCGAATTGCCTCTTTTGTTGCTTCACGTACCCCTTCATGTGTCATAGATAATGTTCCGAAATGGAAGATTTTTGTTTCTTTGATAAGTTCTTCACAAATTTCTTCTTTATTCAGCATCATATCTGCTCCCGGATTTCGATAAAATGAAAAATCTCTGTCGCCATCCGGATAAGTATGCACCATCGCCAGTGTTGTATGGATTTCCTTGTCTGTGCATAATCCAGAAGCATCAATCCTAACTTCTGTTATCGCATCTCTCAACTGTTTTCCAAAAAAGTCTTCCCCAACTTTTCCGATAAATGCTGTCTTACGTCCAAGTTTTGTCAACATTGCAAGTACATTGCACGGAGCGCCTCCCGGATTTGCTTCAAAAAGTGGGTTTCCCTGAGCACTTTTTCCATTTTCTGTAAAATCAATTAATAATTCTCCTAATGCCACTACATCATATTTCTTCATCACTTTCTCCATTCTGCCGTCATAAAACGACTACATTTCTTCTATCATCGATACTATGCTCCTATACTACAAAGGAGATTCCCATTCCAGGAATCCCCCTATCATTATCCATGCATTTTCAATCTCAATGTAAGTTCAATCATGTATTTTCTAAATCAGATCATATTTCACTACATCGATTTTAGCTGCACCATCAGCAAAGAACGAAATTCCTTTTGCCTCTTGTTCTGTAAATATAACTGCAGACATAACCTGCTCGCCATCATTAATAAATATTTCTGCACTGAATCTGTCAAGAATCACACGAAGCTTTAATTCATTTGCATCTCCATTTACCAGACATCTTCTCTGATGAACCAACGCTCTTTCGGTTCCTGAAAATTTTCTGTCAATTTTCAATACAGACTCATACGGGCGGAAACTCAATTCTGTATGGAATTTCTCATTCTGTGCAAAACGTAATGCGAATTTCTTATATACATTTTCTTTATCTTCCGGACGTATCACGAGTTCCATGTCGATGGTTCGTCCTTCGACGCGATCTAATGTGATCGTATCATTATCTATTACTACATCATTGTACTCAACTCTGTTTTTGCGCAGTGCATCGAGTTCTTTGATTGGAGTTTGATAAAGTCTTCCATTTTTCACAGACAGTTCTCTTGGCAAACTCATTTGTGCAAACCACTTCGAATCATTATCACGATGAGCCAATGTGTCCCAGTTCTGCATCCAGCCAATCATAATTCTGCGGCCGTCCGGTGCTTTCACCGTCTGCATTGCATAAAAATCAATTCCATAATCCACAGACTGAGCGAACTGCTCTTTTAAGGTATATGTATCCTTGTCCAGTTCTCCTATGATACATAAAGTGCCGTTTCCGTTATGATATTCCAAGCCTTCCGGCAACATATCCTGCGGACTTGTCAGGAGAATGTGTTTTCCATCCAGTTCAAAGAAATCCGGACATTCCCACATTTTTCCAAAACGTTTCTTATTTTCTGCAAGGATGCTGACAAATTCCCAGTCAAATCCATTTGCACTTCTGTAAAGAAGAATCTGTCCGCTTCCATCTGCCGGTCTGCTTCCGATCACACAATAGAAGTTTCCATCTTTTCCTTTCCAGATTTTTGGATCACGGAAATCTACTTTACTTGCACCTTCCGGAAGATTCTTTTCTGTTAAAACCGGATTCTTCTCGTATTTCACATAATCTCTTCCATCTCCGACAGCTACCGCCTGTGTCTGTATATCTCTTTTACTTCCATCTTCTAATGTTTCATGATCTACGGCTGTATACATAAGCAATTGTCTACCGTCATCCAACTCTATTGCACTTCCCGAAAAACATCCAA
Organism: Ruminococcus sp. B05; assembly: GCF_003628495.1. NCBI lineage: Bacteria > Bacillati > Bacillota > Clostridia > Eubacteriales > Oscillospiraceae > Ruminococcus > Ruminococcus sp. B05. The sequence continues at coordinate 12,692 of NZ_RBZR01000024.1, forward strand.
TCTTATCGTAATCTTCGTCAGGAGCAAGGGCTACCGGGAGATATTTCCAATGTAATAAATCTTTACTTACCACATGCCCCCAATGCATGCTGTCCCAATGTGTACCATATGGATTATACTGATAAAATAAATGGTATTCACCCTGATAATATGAAAATCCATTCGGATCATTCATCCAGCCAATATACGGACTTATATGAAAAGCCGGTCTGTCTTCTGCTTTTATCTGCTTTCCCTGTTCATCTTCATATTTTCTAGCCTTTTCTAACATCTCACTCATCCAAATTCTCCTATTGTTTGTATCGTTATTTTTCTTCACTCAATGACTCCTGATACTGATCAAAGTATTTCTGTTTAATTGAAAGATAATCAGAAAGTCCATACTGTTCCATTTTCTTCAGATAGGAATCCCACTCTTTTTCAATTCCTCCATTCAGAATCCAGTCTGCTTTCTTCTGTTCTGCATATTTTTTTATATCTGTATCGTACTGAGATACTTTATTCGTATCATCAATGCTCATAAACACATTTGGATAAACATATTTACTGTTCATATCCTGTAAATAAGTTTCATGCATATTATCCAAACGCCATTTTGCATCTTCTGGCTGTGTTACATATACATCATAATATTCATTTAAAACTGCAAGAGGACCATTTACCGATTGTGCCTCACGCACTTCTACCGGAGACTGTTTTCCAAGATCCATATGCTTTAGCATTTTTCCACCATCTTTGTTTGTAGACAGTTCAAAAATGTTAAAGGAGTCCTTTTCTCCATAAGTTCCCCAGTTATTCTGTGGTGATTGAAGTGGTGCATACATCTGGTCAATCCATGCAGCAGCAAGTGCTGTATTCCGACAACTTGATGTAAGAACACATCTTCCACGGTCAAATCCACTTGTTTCACTGTTGTTCTGTCTCGTGATATTTCTCATGCCATTCGGCCCCGTCAGCGCCGGTAGCATCACATAATCTTCATTGTTATCAATATTTGCAATGTCCCATGTAAAACAGAGACCATATCGATGGTTCTTACCTTTTGCTACATAGGTAGACCACTCTTGTGTAAATGCTTCTGGGTCAACTAAATCCTCTGTCACAAGTTTATGTAACCATTCAATTCCTTCTTTATAACCTTCCTGAACAGTTGTGTAAATAACTTTTCCTTCATCCGTTACAGCGAAATGATCTCCCGTATCTCCATAACCTTTTCCAAACCCATTGATTAAAATTGCCGGATCTTGGTCTCCATTATTGATAATAAATGACATTGGAATCACATTACCTTCAATTGAAAATTCTTTTTCAAGCTCATCTGCATGATCACGGAATTGAATCAATACCTGTTCCAATTCATCTGTTGTTGTCGGAATCTCAAGTCCTAGATAATCCAGCCATTTTTTGTTAATATATGGAATATCTCCGATTGCCTGAATGGCTTCTTTCCCGGCTCCAAGCTGTTCAATCCAAGGGAATGAATAAATATGTCCATCTGGTGCTGTACACATTGTCCTATATTCTGGATATTTATCAAATACTGCCTGTAAATTCGGCATATATTTATCTATCAGATTTTCCAATGGGATAATGATACCCTGCTTTGCATAACGCAATAGATCATAATCGCTCATACCTGCATTGAATAATCCGTCCGGTAGATTTCCAAATTGAGCAAGTGCCAGATTTTTCTTATCAGAAAACTGATCCGATACAAAACAAGTCCAATCAATATGAACATTCGTCTGCTCTTCCATTCTCTGAAAGATTACTCGTTCATTTGGCTCCTGTGTTGATGTAGCCGGTGCACTTGTAATAAATGAAAGTTCTGCGGTTTCCTTCAATGGAAACTGCACTTCCGATACAGGTGTATCCGGATCAATTTCAGCTGCAAGCTGCTGCTCTTTTCCACATCCTGCAACTCCTACCATCATCGTCATAGACAGTACAATTGCAAGTAATGCATTTACTTTTCTTTTCTTCATATCTGTATCGTTCCTTTCTTATTAGCCTTTTACCGATCCAACCATAATTCCTTTATCAAAGTACTTCTGGAAGAATGGGTACATTACTAACAGTGGTAAACTTGATACTACAATGGTTGCATATTTGAGCTGTTCTGCTATTTTTGCCATTTCCGCTGTGCTCTGAATATCGGCAATCATGCCCGGCTGTGGTGTATTCTGTACTAAGATAGAACGGAGCACTAACTGTAATGGCTGCAAATTCGCATCATTCAAATAAATCATTGCGTCGAAATAACTGTTCCACATTCCAACGAAAGACCAAAGCGCCAGTACTGCAATGATTGGCTTACATACCGGAATCATAATTTTAAAGAAATGTTGGATTTCATTCGCTCCATCAATTGCAGATGCTTCTCTTAATTCTGTTGGAATTGACTGATAATAAGTTCTTGCAAGAATCATATTCCATACATTAAATGCTCCTGGAATCAGGATTGCCCACACTGTATTAACCATATGCAGTTGATTGATCAAAATGAATGTAGGAATCATTCCACCGCCAAAAAACATAGTAATTAAGAAAATAATATTAAAAATCTTTCTTCCTACAAATTCTTTTTTGGACAGCGGATACGCTGCCAATAATGTCACAAAAACAGAAATAACTGTAAATGCAAGTGAATACAGGAAGGAATTTAAAAAGCCACGCCAGATCATTTCATTCTCTAATACTCTTCGATATGCATCTAATGTCCAGTCCTTAATATTAAAACTCAATCCCTGGTTATTCAAAACAGTCGGATCCATAAAGGATGCAAGTACTACATAGATAATCGGTATTGCTATAGAAAGGACGAATAAACCAAGAATGGTAAATCCGATTCCAAGGATTACTTGGTCTGTCCTTGAATATTTTTTCTTCTTTTTTTTCTCCATCTCTTCTCCCTCTTTTCTATAATCCTTCTCCGTCATTCAGTTTCTTAACAACCCAGTTTACAAAGATCAACAAGATAACATTTACAACCGAATTGAATAGACCTACCGCTGTCGAATATCCATAATCTCCGTTCAGAAGTCCAATACGATATACATATGTAGACAGGATTTCTGATGCCGGCAAGTTCATGTCTGTCTGTAAAGCATATGCTTTTTCAAAACCTATACTCATAATGTTTCCGGCCTGTAAAATAAACTGAATTACAATAATATTTTTAATTGCCGGCAACTCTACATACCAGATCTGCTGCAGAAGATTAGCTCCATCCATGATCGCTGCTTCTTCCAGCTCCTTGCTTGCATTTGCCAATGCTGCTGTATACATGATAGATGACCATCCTGCTGCTTGCCAGATTCCGCTTGCAATATAAATTGTCCGGAATGCAGAAGGCATTGTCATCCAGTTTGTGCTAATTCCGAGTGCTTTATTCAACGGTCCTACAGGTGATAAAAGCATGCGAACCATACCGCAAAGTACGATGACTGAAATAAAATTCGGCATATAGATCAAAAGCTGAACTTTCTTTTTAATCCCTGTCTTACGGATGCGATTTAGAAGCAATGCAAGAATAATCGGAACCGGGAACCCCCACAACAGTCCATAGATACTCAATTTTAATGTATTCATCAGATAATTCATAAAATCTGGTGAAGATAAAAATCGCCTAAAATACTCAAGTCCTACCCATGGACTACCTAGAACTCCTTTTATTACATTGTAGTCTTCAAACGCTATCAGGAGACCACCCATTGGGAGATACTTAAAAATAATTGTCAGTAAAAGCCCTGGCATTAGGAAGAAAAGATATAACTGCCAGTTTTTCTTCATATAAATCATCTTTTCTCTCCACGTTCGTTTGCTTACGGACTTTGCTTGATTTTGCATTCTTTTCATGCACTTGTTCCTCCATTCCTTTAACTTTACGAAAAACCGGTTACGTAACCGGTTACTTTGTAGTTTGATATTACTATATTCTTCTCTTTCTGTCAACACTTTTGTGCGCTAAAATAACCGGTTACGAGACCGGTTATTTTAGCATTGCATTTTTCCATGAAAATTGCTATACTGAAAGATATTATTAACCATCAGCCATCATATTGAAGGAGATTCAATTTTATGAGTAAAAAACAGGTAACTTTTGCAGATATTGCGGAATACACCAATTTTTCAAAAACTACAATATCAAGATATTTCAATCACCCGGATTCACTGACAGTTGAAAACCAGGAAAAGATTTCACAGGCTCTTGATACACTTGGATATAAAAAGAATAAGCTGGCAAAGGTTCTGGCAAATGGAAAAAGCGAATTTATCGGAATCATTGTTCCAAACCTTTACCTGCACTATTATTCTGAGATGCTGACACAATTCCTTTCCAGCTACAGTGATTATCACTATAAATTTCTTGTTTTCGCCAGTGAACATGGCGCTGAAGAAGAACAACAGTACATTGAAGAACTTCTGTCTTATCAGATTGAAGGACTGATTGTTTTAAGTCACACTCTTCCATCTGAGAAACTTGCTTCCTATCAGATTCCTGTCATCGCGATTGAACGCGAAGCAGAATATATCAGCAGTGTCAATACTGATAACTATATGGGTGCACTTCAAGCTACTTCCCTGTTGATTCGGGATAAATGTGACATATTAATTCATATAAATGTCAATGTGAATAAATCCGCCCCGGCTTATGACCGAATCCGGGCCTTTCAGGCTACTTGCGAAGAATATCATGTTCCGTATGATATAGATCTTAGTGTAGAAGGTGATTCTTATCATGAGATTTTAAACGTAATCCGAGAGATTTTCAATAAAATAGAAGCAAAATACCCCAATCAAAAAAAAGGTATCTTTCTTGCGAATGATACCTATGCTAATATGTTTCTTAATTTAATTTTCCAAAAATATGGAACATTTCCTTCTACTTATGAGATTGTTGGATTTGACAACTCTCCGATTGCCAGCGAGGCAATCCTTCCGATCACAACCATCGGCCAGCAGATTGATGTGATTGCAAAGACTGCCATGGATCTTCTTGTCCAACAGATGGAAGAGCAGAAAAAGCGTGTTCCCAAACCATTAGGTGAACCTGTTCATAAACAAATTGCCCCTGTATTAATTCGCCGTAATACAACAAAATAATTTATTTTTCATGATTGAGAACGTTGCAAATTTAACTGCTTTTAATATCACATGCAAATAGCTCAAACAAAAATTTTCTCCATCACTTCTCCAATTGGGGCTGAAATCGTCAAATTCGACCGCACAGCCCTTCCGGTCTCCGATTTATTGATCACTGCCAAATATTTTCCATTGAAGTAATCAATAAATCCGGCCGCCGGATATACGACCAATGAAGTGCCTCCAATGATCAACATATCTGCCTGGCTGATTGCATTTACAGCACCTTGGATCGTTGCAGAATCCAATCCTTCTTCATAAAGAACAACATCTGGTTTAATAATCCCTCCACATTTTTTACATCTTGGTATTCCATCAGAACTTTTCACATATTCCGCATCATAAAATTCATGACAATCCATGCAATAATTTCTCATAATACTTCCATGTAATTCATATACCGTTTTGCTCCCTGCCGCCTGATGCAGCCCGTCGATATTCTGTGTTACAACTGCCTTCAGCTTTCCTGCTGCTTCCAACTCTGCAAGCTTTCTATGTGCCGCATTCGGCTTCGCATCCAGCATCATCATTTTCTCTTTATAGAATTCGTAAAAAGCTTCTGTATGCTGTATAAAAAAAGAATGACTCACTACTTGTTCCGGTGAATATTTATAAGACTGATGATAAATACCATCCGCACTTCTAAAATCCGGGATTCCACTCTCCGTCGATACTCCTGCGCCTCCAAAAAAGACAATATTCTGACTTTCATCTATCATCTTCTGTAACTGTTCTATTTCTTTCTCATACATCACATATCACCCCTTGTATTAATCTCCTGCACGTCTATAAAGTGCCCAACTTACATTACTCATCCAAAACATGACCTGCCTGAATGTGCTTATCTATTTTATCTTGCATACACTTCCAGATAGTCGCAGATGTTTCTTCTACTTTTTCATTTCTTTTATAAATTTGTGATTTCTTCACTTGATGCTCTGTCCAACTAATTCCACCAGCGGCATCATTTAACAATAATGGCTGGAAATTATCAAGCAAATGTGCATACTTCGCCTCTGCTGTCTCGTACGCTTCAAATTCTTCCCACAAGGCTTTCAAATACATTCCTTGATCTTCCGGTAACATTCCGAAAATATGTTCAGCTGCCTTTCTTTCTCGCTCATCCTTTGTTTTTGCACCTTCCTCATCATATGCATAGGTATCACCGGCATCAATCTCCACCAGATCATGGATCAGTACCATTAACATTACTTTTGATACTTCAACCGGTTCCTCTGCGTATTCCTGAAGCAGGTATGCCATCAATGCGATATGCCAGGAATGCTCTGCATCATTCTCCTTGCGTGATGCATCTGAAAGCGGTGTCTGACGTATAATCTTTTTTACTTTATCAATTTCCAGAATGAACTGGAGCTGTTGTTCTAAGCGATTCATTTTATAGTCCTCCATTACTTTTCTATTCAAGTCGAACGTCCGTGAGACTTGGCGCGTGATTCTGGTCAGCAAAGCTGACATATTCCTATCAGAATCACTGCGCATCCTCGCGGAGCGTTTATCTCAGTCGGAGATTGGACTCCCACTGAGACAAATTTATTATTACTCACCACCTGAAGAGGTGGGAGTCTTCTCGACTGAGATAACTCTATCTTACTCCTTTTGTCGTATGCATGGCAACTTAAAAAGGAGAAATGATATCCTGTCAATATCACTTCTCCTTTTATGTATGTTCTTACACTTTTCTTATTTAATCTTACAGTTCAACTCTACCTGTTGTATCTCCGTTGATTACATAGTAAGCTGCTGAATCTTCTGGTTTTAAGTAAATCTTAACGTCTTTCAAATCGCCAACTTTATTCTTAAGAACTTTTGTCCAAACGTCTTTTACTTTCTGGAAGATTTCTTTTTCTGTATATTCTTTTCCTGCGAACTGAAGGAACATCTCTGTTTTTACTTCAGCTTTCTTTGCTGTTGTCTTCTTTGCAGGTGCTTTCTTTGCTGCTGTTTTCTTTGCAGGTGCTTTCTCTTCTTTTGCCGGTGCATCTACAAGAACTGCTGCTTTTGTCTCAATTCCTTTTGTTGTATCTTTCTGAGTTGAGATTGCCTTTGGAGCTGGTTTTGCTTCTACCTTCTTAGGTTCTACTTTTTTAGTCTCAACTTTTTTAACTTCTTCTTTTACTGTCTCTGTTGTCTTTGTTTCTTTTATAGAAGATGTTGCTGCCTCTGCTGTTGCCTCTGCTGCTGTCTCATTCTTTAACGCTGTCTGTTCTGCTGTCTTTAACGCTTTAGCTGCTTTTTGCTCTTTTAATGTTTTTCTTGCCATTACTTGTTCCCTCCTAATAAATATTCAAGTATTCTGACTCGATTTCATTTTTTGCTACAAGTGTTATTGTACCTCATTTTATTAAAAAGGTCAAAAAAATAACAATAATTTTTACATTCCTACTTTTTTTCTAAATTTTCTGATTTTTTATATTATTTGAACAAATTAACTTTTTTTATTTTTTTAGAGTTTTAGGGTTTACAAACTATCCAATTATTGATATACTATCACTTGTCGAGCGGAAGTGGCGGAATGGCAGACGCGCTAGATTCAGGTTCTAGTGGGAGTTTATCCTGTGAGAGTTCAAGTCTCTTCTTCCGCACTAGGCAGAAACCCATGTGAATGCATGGGTTTTTTATTTTGCAGAACCAGACAGGGACGGGGATTTCCGGCTTTTTTTCTACGAAAAAAGCCGGAAATCCCCGTCCCTGTCTGGTTCTATATGTTTTTTTCTCTTAAAATATAAATCCTTGATTCAAAATCCGTACAAGGTATCGCATTCCCTGGAACTTGACCTGCTGTAACATCCGTTGTAATAAGACCAAGATTCATCAATTCATCCCCATAATGCTCCGTCTTTGCTAATATATTATCATAGAGCTTATTAGGATCAAGCCCCTGAAGCTTAATTCTGCTATATGGTTGATTTACTCCATTCAACACTCGATAATATCCTACAAGTGCTGTCGTTTTCTCTTCATTAACTACCATCCAAATGGTTTCATTTCCCTCAAATGGACTTTTCAATCTGTAAAATGTTCCAAATTGTATCAACTGACGATACTTTTTCATAAATAAAATTTGTGCCTTTACCTCTTCAATTTCAGTATCAGATAATTTATTCAAATCCAACTCGTAACCAAATGTTCCAAAATAGGCCACATTTGCTCTTGTATGTAACGGTGTATTTCGAAACACCTGATGATTTGGTATTACAGACACATGACTTCCCATGCTGCTGATTGGATAACACATCGATGTTCCATATTGGATTTTCAATCTTTCAATAGCATCAGAATCATCGCTTGTCCATCCTTGTGGTGCATAATAAAGCATTCCCGGATCAAATCGTCCTCCTCCGCTTGCACAAGACTCAAATAAGATTTTCGGAAATTCCGATGTCAATCTTTCATACAAATCATACACTCCAAGTATATAACGATGGAATATTTCTCCCTGTCGTCCTGCTGGATAAGCAATGCTATAACACTCTGTAATGCTTCTGTTCATATCCCATTTTATGTATGAGATCTTTGCATTCGAAAGAATCTTTGAAATCATTGTATAGATGTAATCAACAATCTCTTTTCTTGAAAAATCTAATACATATTGATTACGTCCATGTGAACTCGTTCTTCCCGGTGTTTGTAAGATCCAATCTGGATGTTGACGATATAGGTCTGAATCCTTATTTACCATTTCTGGTTCAATCCATAAACCAAATTGCATACCAAGATTTTCTATGCGATCTGCCAGACCTTCAATCCCATTCGGAAGCAATTCCTTGTTTACTATCCAGTCTCCCAATCCGGCACTATCATTTCTACGTTCACCAAACCATCCATCATCAAGAACAAATAATTCGATACCGCATTCCTTTGCTTTCTCTGCAATTTTCACCAAACGTTCTTCTGTGAAATCAAAATATGTTGCTTCCCAATTATTGTTCAATATTGGTCTGACGCGATCACGCCAATACCCTCGTGCAAGACGCTTTGCATATAATTTATGAAAATTCTGACTCATCTCATTAAGTCCATTATCCGAGTAAAGCATCACTGCCTCTGGCGTCTGAAAACTTTCTCCTGATTCTAATTTCCAGTCAAATCCATTTGGATTAATTCCTACTGTAACTCGCGTCACATCATGTGTATCTACTTCTGCCTGAATCCTAAAATTACCGCTATAAATGAAACTGAATCCTATTGCTTCTCCCTTAGATTCATCTGTATTTTTTCTTTTAAGAACCATGAACGGATTCTGTTCATGCGAAGAATTTCCACGCATGCTATCAATTGCCGTAATGCCCTGTTCCAAAGTCCTCATCTTCACGTACCGTTCTCTAGCCCATGCACCAGACAGTTGCATCCAAACATAATCTTTATCCGGAAGATCCAGATTTAAACTCATTGCTGTAAGCAAATGTACCGGCATTGTCCCTGTGTTTTTTATACAGACACTTCTGGCAATCGCACTGTATTCAGAAAAGATCGTATACAGCAATTCCACTACAATCCCCGTAAGAGAATCTTTCAAAAAGATCTTAAGCGTCATCGCTTCTTCTTCAGTTTCTGTATAAGTAGACGGAAGTCCCTGAAGTTTTGGCTTTCCTGGTAAAATCTGATATCCATCATATTTAAATTCTGAGATTCTGCTTCCATTTTTCTGTAATATTTCAATCGCAGGATGACGATAGTCCGTTGTCCCATATACCGGATATTCCTGTCGAATATGCTCCAATGAGAAACTTTTGTTCCCTTCATATACATAGGAAGTCATCGGACGTTCTATTTTCTCTACCAGATAAGAAAAATCCTTTTTATCATGAATTTTCTTTCCAAAATAAATCTGGCCCATATGTCTGTTTTCTAACACACACATAATGTAGCTTATTTTATCATTATATAAATGAAATGTCTTTGTCTCTTTATGAAATACAATATTTCTCATATATATTTTCCCTTGTTATTGGTATTTTTCAACAATCTTCTGCATTAAATCCCATTTCTTTTCCATGTCTGCAACAAGCTTAAATTGTGTTCGACATCTATCCAGATTATGGTCTTCTCTATGAATCTTAAAATAATGATCTCCTTCAAGATAATCCGTCAGGAATCGTATTCCGCATTCAAAAGTCATCACCTTAGCTCCCATTGGCAAAAGTTCTATTTCTTTTGTTGTCAATTGTTCTCTACATTCTTCAAGAAAACCTTTAGTATAAAGTTCAAATAACTCCATACTACAAGTAACCTTCTCTAAATCTTTTTCATCCTCTGCTGCTGTACTCGCACCAAAGCGAATAGAATCGCCAAAATCATTCATCGCCAGTCCTGGCATAATCGTATCTAAATCTATTACACAGAGTCCTTTTCCTGTAGCGTAATCTATCATAATATTATTTAACTTTGTATCATTATGTGTTACTCGTAATGGGATCTCGCCTTTTGCCAATAGTTTTCCAAAAACACTTGCTATTTCTTCACGCTCAAGGACAAACTGAATCTCCTTTTGTACTTTTGCTGCACGTCCAAAGCTATCTTTTTCAACAGCCTCCTTAAATGCATTCAATCTAGATTCTGTATCATGAAATCCCTTAATTGTTTCATTCAGTGTTTCTGCCGGATAATTTGACAATAATTTTTGAAAATGTCCAAATGCTACTGCGCTTTCATAAAAATCTTTCGGATTTTCCACAAGATCATAGCTTGTTGCATCTGTAATATACTTATAAGATCTCCAGTACTCTCCCTTGGAATCCACAAAATAATATTTTTCATCTTTTGCCGGAATCAAATTTAATGTTTCTCTCTCTGGATCTCCTCCATTTTTCTTTATTATTTTCTTTAAGTATGTTGTGACTCCTTCAATATTCCGCATTAATTCAACTGGGTTAGTAAAAATCTCTTGATTCACTCTTTGCAAAATCACTCTTATTGATCCCATTTTTCCAATCTCATACATCAACAAATATGTATCATTGATATGGCCACTTCCATAGGGCTTAATACTGATAAGATTACCTTCAAACTGAAATCCATTAATTGCTTCTTTCAACTGTTCTTCTGATACTCTATTCATCACTTACTCCCTTCCCATAAATGCTGAGGATAAATTCCTTCATCATTTTATGTTTTTCATTTTCTATTTTGTCTCGTAGGCACTGTATTCTTCAAAATCAATCACAGTTTTTCTAATTCTGGCCTCTTCAGCTGCAAGAGCCATCAAATGACTTGCCACAGAAACTGACGCATCTGTTTTTCCTGTTTTTCCTTCTCCAACCATACGAACAAACTCACGCATCATATTCATATCACTTCCGCTATGTCCCTTTGAAGGTGTATGAAGTTGAATCAAATCATTTGTTCCACTTACAAAATCTATGATTTCTATTGTTCCTGCCTCCATATCACCTTTTAATTCGCCTTTAGTTCCCATAATTCGAATTCTTCTTGCGCACTGATTTGTAAACGCTGTCATCAAAAATGAAGCTGTAACTTGGTTTTCAAATTCGATATCTACTGTCTGATGATCCACAACTGTATTATCAGAATGGAACACACATCTTCCATAAGGTCCTTTCTTTAACTCCTCTAGGACATGTTCTGAATCTGCCTGATCAGTTACTGCATATACCAGTCCGTCTTCCACAGCTTTCGGATGTTCTAAGTAAAAACGTGGTGCATAAAACGGACATTTATCTCTATGTTCACATCCGTCCATGCAATATCTCGGTGCATTTACAGGTGCATTTTCTTCTGTAAAATATGTAAGTTCTCCAAAAGAACTAATTTTTTTACACTTACTATCAGCTAACCATAACATAATATCCATATCATGACAGCATTTCTGCAATATCATTGGACTTGATTCTTCTTTATTTCTCCAATTTCCTCTCACAAAGCTATGTGCATGATGCCAATATCCTACTTCCTCAATATGCTGAATTGACATCATTCTTCCAATTCTTTCCTCGTCTAAAATTTCTTTTATTTTTGAGAAAAAAGGTGAGTAGCGCAAAACATGACATACTGATAATATTCGATTATATTTCTTTGCCATTGCTCCCATTTTTACAATTTCGTCTTTATTTGGAGACATCGGTTTTTCACATAAAACATGATATCCTTTTTGCAATGCCATAGTAACCGGTTCATAATGCATTTTATCCTGTGTACAAATCATAGCACAATCTGCAATTTTGTCTTGTTGTAATAATTCTTCATATGATTCATACTGTAGCTCTTTTGGAATATTATGTTTTGCCGCAAAAAGTTCTCTACGTTCTTGGTCTGGTTCTGCCACAGCTACCACTTTAAATTCATCTGGGTGATCCAATGCATACTGAGAATATACATAGCCACCCCTCAATCCTGCCCCAATCAAAATACTGGTTACCTGCTTCATCGTTTTTCTTCCTTCCTCATTCTCAATTCTTGAGTTGAATTTTTAATACAGTGTCTTTTTCATCTGGCAATGGATAAGTAAATACCGGATCATCTCCAAATGATACAAATGCAACATCTGTATAAAGAGCTGTATTCCATGCTTCTCCTCTTTTCACTTCACTTCCATCAGCTAAATATGTAATTCTATCCAGTTTTTCAGGACTGATTCCATAGAGCGGAAGTGCTCCTAAAGGTGTCTCGTAAACATGTGCATAAATCACTCCGTCTTTCTCTGTATATCTTCCCCAATCAGGTTTCTCAAGATCTGATATTCCACATCCATAAATACTTTCTTTATTCTTATCCATCCAGTTTCCAACTTCTTTGAGTATTTCAACACTTTCCTTTGGAATGTTTCCTTTCGCATCAGGTCCTACATTCAAAATCATGTTACCACCCTTGCTAACACACTCTACAAGTTTTCTCACCAACATCTCAGGTGTTTTATACTGATGGTCGAAGTTGCAATATCCCCAGTGATTATTCATTGTTGCGCAAAGTTCCCATGGAATTGGTTCTCCATTGATATCACATACTCCTTTGGGTGGAATGATCTGTTCCGGACTTGCAAAATCACCACTGTAAATTAACGGATTATCTGTTGCAATACTTCCATGGTTATCTCCAGCGCCTTCCAAACGATTGTCAATGATTACATCCGGCTGATAATGACGTACCATTTTGATCAATTCTGTTGCTTTCCATCTTTCACCCGTCATGTCATCATAAGAAAAATCAAACCACAATAAATCTAATTTTCCATAATTTGTAACAAGTTCTTTTACCTGTCCGTGCATGTAATCCAAATATCTGTCAAAGTCGATTTTTTCATCCTTATAGGCTTCATTATTTCTCATCGGGTGCTGACGATCTCCATATTTCGGGAAATCCGGATGTTTCCAGTCAATAATGGAAAAATAAAGTCCTACCTTTAAATCCTCTTCTCTACATGCATCTACAAATTCCCTTACCAGATCACGTCCGGCTTTTGTATTTGTTGATTTATAATCTGTAAGTTTGGAATCAAACAAACAAAAACCATCATGGTGTTTTGCAGTTAATACCACATATTTCATTCCTGCTTCTTTGGCTAATCGAACCCATTTTTTTGGATCATAATCTACAGGATCAAATTGTTCAAAATATGGCCTGTATTCTTCTACAGTCATCTCTCTTTCTGACATAACCCATTCACCACAAGCCGGAATTGAATATAATCCCCAATGTATAAACATTCCAAATCGTGCATCCATAAACCACTTTGTTCGTTCTCTAATTTCCTGATTCATTTATTTTCTCCTCGTCTTTCAATTATCTACAATTACCCTTTCACAGCACCGCCGGATAATGCTTCAATAAAGAATTTACTAAATACGCAATATAAGATTACCGGTGGAAGAATGATAACAACCATTGCTGAAAACAGTCCGTTATAGTTCGTATTAAATGATGTTGTAAATGTTGACAGCAATGCCGGAACTGTTAATTTTTCTCTTGTGATCAGTACAAGTGATGCCCAGTAATATTCATTCCAGTTACTTAAGAAAGCTAAAACTGCAGCTGTCATAATTCCCGGTCGTGCAATTGGGAAAATAACTTTTACCCATGTTTGGAAATAAGTACAACCATCAATTCTTGCAGCTTCCTCCAACTCTTTTGGAATATTGTCATAATAATTTTTTATAACAAAGAAGCTGACTGCGATACCACTGCAAGAATAAATTAAAATTAATGCTGCACGAGTATCATATAAATGCAGATTATTAATAAGGTTATATACCGGATATGTTAAAGCTGTTGCGGGAATAAACATAGTGGAATATAAAAGAATATTTACCAGTGCTTTACCACGAAATTCCATTCTTGCCACTACATACGCTGACATAGAGATCATAACCACACTGATCAATACAGATACGCCTGCAACAAACAAACTGTTTCCAAAATAACGAAGTACATGAAGGTCTTTAAATGTAGAAATATATCCATCAATGCAAATCGACTCCGGAAGCTGAAATCCTGGTCTTGCCATAGGATCTTTTTTCAAACTTGATAATCCCAACCATACTAATGGTACGAGTGATACAATCAGTGCCCATGCTAAACAGATATATGTAACGATTTTAGTCCCTGTCGGCATATTTTTTACTGTTTTTCCATGTAAAGATTTTTTCATTATTTATCACGCTCCTCCCTAATGTTTCTCTTTTTTGAATGAAACACTGTATGCGAAATTAATTACAAGAATAATGACCATACCTGCTAAAATCTGTATCATAGCCACCGCATTTGCTCGTCCAAACTGAGTCCTCGGACTTGTGATTGCTAACTCTCGAATCACATAACTGATACTGTACGTTCCCGCTGCTCCTTTTGTCAGGAAATAAACTTCGTTGTAAAGAAGGAATCCTGAGGTTGCCGCAAGCACAGATACTGTTTTCAGCGTTCCTTTAATCATTGGAATTGTAATGAACCAATCCTGCTTTAATCCACTGGCTCCATCTAACATTGCCGCTTCTCTCACTTCTTCCGGAACTGCCATGATATTACCAAGTATCATTAATGTTGTTGTTCCTGTAAAGAAGATATATGCACATGTCATAGCAATAAATGCCGGTCCTTTTAACAACAGAATACTATCTGTAAAGTCCTTGTTGAAAATTCTAATGATAGGATTGATAATTCCATAGGATGGATTATATAACTGTAAAAAAATCACTCCCATCGCCGCTGTGGAAATCATATTCGGAATAATGTAAACATTTCGTACAAACTTAATTCCCTTTACCTTTCTTGATAATGCAAGTGCTATCAAGGTAGCAATTGGAATCTGAACTATTGCACCAAGGAGTGCCCAAGTTGCAGAGTTTTTAAGTGCTTCCCAAAAGAATGGATATTTTTTTAATATGTACTCATAGTTGTTCCATAAATCCTGAAACCCAAAAAATTCCGGAGATGTAATATTACTGTAATCCCACTTACAGAAAGATGTTGCAAATACTGTAATAATTGGATAAAGATAAAACACACAAAACGCCAGAATTGTCGGCGTCAAAAAAGCAATAATAAATCCTGTGCGCCTCATACCCAATTTACTTTTTTTCTTCTTATAGCTAAGATTCTCTTTCAATTTAATACCTCCAACAAAAATGGGAAGGGACAATAGCTCCCCTCCCCCATTGAAACTAAATCATTTATAATTAACCGATTAATGCAAGTAATTCTTTCTGGAGTGCCTCAAATCTTGCATCGATGTCTGTTCCTGAAACAGCACACTCCATAAGTGCGTTTATAATCGCTTTGTTAACATCAGATCCCCATGTATATTTCATGTCGATTACAATTGTATCTGCTTCGTTAACCTGAGCACATGCTTCAGCAAGCTTCATTGTGGCAGCATCTCCACTCTTCTCTGCAAGTGCATTCAGATCCACTGTTGTGTTACATGGGTTTGCCTGAACACCTGTAAAGATTTTTTCCTGAACTTCCGCACTTGTCATATACTTAACAAATTCAAGTGCAAGTGCTGTTTTCTCTTCACTCATGTTGTTTGCAACTGTAAGTCCGCCACCTGCTGATGAAATAGAGATATTTCCCGGGAACAGTGCAGGCTCAATAGCATCAACTAAAGATTCATCAATTCCACTTGCGTTCCATACACCATTGAAAAGTACTCCTACTTTTCCATTTGTATTAAACTCAGCCATCAGATTTCCATTATCATCTGTTGTATGCTCTGAACCATTTGCCTGATCTAATTTTGCTGTTGTCTTGAATGCATTAGCAAACTCATCAGAATTAATAATATCTTCTGTCAACTCAGACTCTACCATCTTCTTTCCAGCGTCTGTAGATGCCATAATTGCATTTATAATGCATCCAGATCCCTGTCCGGCAATATATCCATAAGATTCATCACCTAAACCTGCAATCTTTGTCATTGCATCTTTGAATGTATTCCAGTCTGCAAATGCATCTGCAGAAACACCTGCTTTTTCAAACAGCGCTGCGTTATACCAAAGACCACGGCTTTCAATCTGATCATGTACAGCATAAATATGACCATCTAGATCATGCTGTGTATAGTTAAGTCCTACTGCGTCCTGAAGATTATTTTCATCAATATATGGCTTCAGATCATAAACAAGCTCCTGTGAAATTGCAGCCTGTGGTACTCCATTTCCTCCAACATCTACCATATCCGGGTATGATCCACCAGCAACCTGTGCACTAACAATATCATCTCTGTTCTCAACAGCAATCGGTTTAAAAGTTACATCTCCGTCTGCATGTTCCTGTGCAAATTCATCATAAATATCTCTCATTACCTGTGCTGCCGGCCATTCACTTTCATCCTGATAATATCCATGATAAAACTCCAAAACATTTTCATCACCGGAAGCTTTCTTATCTCCTTCGTTTCCTGAACTGCTTCCACATCCTGCTAATACGGATACACCCATTGCTGCTACTAGAAGTACACTTACCAATTTCTTTCTCATCTTTTTTCCTCCTATGTTTCTCCTTATTTGTTGAATTAATTCTACCTTACTTTTTGTGCATTTTGAATGTATGGTATTGACAATAACATGCGTATTATTTACACATAGCTAAATAAAACATGGATTATTTTTACCTATTGTCAATATTTTGCATGTTTTGCACAAAGAAAAAGTGCGTATCAACTCACTTTAAGTCAATATGCACTCTCTCCAACTATTTCATTTTTATATTTTCTTCAAATTCTTGTACTGAAATTGTTCCCGCCAATAAATCAAAAATTGATTCAGTAAAATAATTTTTTTGTTCTAGTGACCAGATGTTACTTGGAACTTCTATTTTTTCATCAGCTTCAAGAACCAATGATACCGCTTGATATAATTTATCTTTATTTTCCTTATATAGCTCTACCGAAACATCCGGATTCGCCGGAATTTGTTCCGTCCTCTCAAGAATCTGTAACTGAACATCTTTGCTAAGCATATACTTTAAAAAGCTTACTGCCGCTTCCTGTCTTTCTTCATTTCCACTCTTTCCTAATACATATCCAAGACCTGAAGATTCACATGATACAGTTTTTTCTGTACATGATGGAAGTAAAGCATACTTTGCATTAATATCATCTGAAATCATTGGAGCACTCCATACACCATTGATGTAAATTGCCAGTTTTCCTTCATTGAAGAGATTCGTTTCATCTCGATAACTATACTCTGGAGTTTTTGAAACAGATAAACTATACAATTGTTTCAGCTGATTTATCGCAGTAGTGAACTCTTCCTCTTGATATACAAACTGCTGTCCCTTTGTCCTGGCTTGTTCACTACCTGAAAGCATATGATCTATACAATATAAATATCCCTCTGCCGCTGGTTGAAGTGCTGTTATCTCTGTTCCTTCTTTCAATGCCCAATCACTAATCTGGTTACACATCATCTGAAATTCATCCCAACTTTTCGGCACTTGCTCAATTCCTGCTGCATTTAAAATATCCTCATTGTACCAATATCCACCACTTAACATAAGAACATCTGACACAGAATACAACTCTCCATTCTTGGTTTTCCAATATTCCTTATTCACATCTGATATGCTTTGGGAAAAATCATTATCTCGCTCTATATATGGCTGAATATCTAATGCCATATCATTTTCAACTAAAAAATCATACAGACAATTTTCACCAACTCCACTAAAAGAGATAATATCCGGAACATTACCAACCATTACCATATCTTCTACCTTTCTCATCATCTCTTCACTCGTCGGCATCGAAATAATCTGTAAGTCAATCTCCGGATACTCTTTTTGAAACTCAGCGTAAATATCTCTCATTTCAGCATGATCTTTTTCTGTACCGCCCCAGGCATGAATTAAAGTAATTGAGACATTATGTTTGTCTTCGCCTTCACAACCACCTAGCAAACAGCAGCTTATCAGTATTCCCAATACAAATGCAACTTGCCTAATTCTTCTTTTCATCCTTTTCTCGCTTCCTAAATTCCTTCGGTGAAACACCCATAATTTTTTTAAACATCTTTGAAAAATAACCTGCATCTTCAAATCCAACCGCTTCCGAAACTTCGTAAGTTTTCATATCTGTTTTTAAGAGATATTCTTTTGCCGACTCTATTCGAAGCTTTAATATCTCGTCAAAAAGATTTACACCTGTTTTATTTTTATAAAATCTACTTAGATAACTTCTATTGACATGCAATTCATCTGCTATTTCATCCAAAGAAATCTTGCTTTTATAATTTTGCTCTACATATTGTTCAATCTGCTGAAGAAGTGTCTTTTGCTCTGGTATTACAACTTCCTCTTTCTCGACTTCTTTTTTCAGTTTTAATAGCTTTCCTATTGCTTTTCCTAACGCTTCCGGAAGTTCATCCATAATCGCAATCTTCAAAACATATTCACATGCACTGTATTTGATTGCAGATTTTGCATAATCAAAGTTAGAATATGCCGTTAATATTATTACTTGTGTTTCAGGTCTGGTTTCATATAAATATTTGCACACATCAAGTCCATTTACTTCCGGCATCTGAATATCCGTAATAACAATATCCGGTGATTCTTTTTCGATACATTCGATAAGCTCTTGTCCGTCCTCTAACACTTCTATCAAATTACAATCCATTTTTTCCCAATTAATGAGTTTTTTTAATGCTTCTCTTATATAACCTTCGTCATCTGCCGCAACTACTTTCCACATAACATTGTCCCCCTTTCTGACGGAAGAATAATTTCAATTTTAGTTCCTTTTCCTTTTTTACTCTCAATGTCAAGTTCATAATCTTCGCCATACAAAATCCGTAACATTCTTTGTGTGTTTTTTAATCCTGTATGAGTATGACCTATTTCCCCATTCTCCAAAGTTTCTTTCTCATAATTCTCATTTAGCTTTTCATAATCCATTCCAACTCCGTTGTCCTCAACAATAATATGGAGCCTCTTTATCTGTTCTGTATTATTGATTTTTTCTTCCCTTGAAGATTTCTCTGACGAACTTTCCTCATACAAACATACTTTTATCATTCCTCTCTCTTTTTGAGGTTCCAATCCATGTGAGACAGCATTTTCCACAAGTGGCTCAATCAAAAGTCGCGGAATAAGATTCTCTTTTATCTGTTCGTCTGATAAATTAATTTCATACATCAATTTATCTTGATAACGTTCTTTTTGCAAAAATAAATAGAATTGAACAATTTCCAGCTCTTCCTTCACTTTTATTTTTATTTCCTTATCACGGAAAATTTTACCTTGCATTAATTTAGAAAAAGCATTCAAACTTTCATATAATTCCTCGTTGCCCGACATTTTCGCTTTAAGACTGAGCATCGCAAGTATATTAAACTGAAAATGAGGGTTAAGCTGCGATTGAAGATATTTCACCTGTGATTTAGTAGCCAATAACTGCTTTTCGTATACCTCTGTGATCAAATATTCTATTCGATCTGCCATCTCATTAAACACTTGTCCAATGTCATGAAATTCCTGTATTGTAGAATCCTCCATTCTCACATCCAGGTTCTGCTTTCCAAATGCACGAATATTTGAGATCATCCTCGTCACTGGTTTTGAAAAGCGATAACTAAGTCCGTAGGAAACACAAAATGTAAAGAGTATTACAATAACAAGTCCGACCAAGAAGATAAATAACGTTGGTTGTAAAATTGCTAAAATATTACTCTGTCCCACAGCAATAATGGTTCTTGTTCCAAATCCGCTCGAATCCGCACTCCCTATTACTTTTATTCCGTCTATTTCCTTATTTCCCGCCCAAGCTACAGATGTTTCTTTCATCAGCTCATTTTGTTTCTCATCTCCACCTGATAGCAACATCAAATCATTATTAGATAATACAATCCAAGAATAATCCTGATAGTCTTCTACCTCCTTAAATATTTCTCGAATTGCATCACAACTAATTTGTGCTATGCCGATTCCTTTCTCTTTCATATTATCATCATAGATACGAAAAAGAATATTCAGATTCTCTCTATCTGTAACACATGCATATCTATTTTTTTCTAATTTGAACCACTGTTGCATATTTTGATAATATATTTCCTCTTCCTTTTCACTGTTCAGTGTTATAGCATAATAATGCTCTTTCACACACTTTTCCTGATTATTAAACAGATACATACTCTTAACAAATGGATATTGCTGATTGACTCTATTTCTTTCCGCAAATAACTCCATACTATATACTAATTGTTTTTTTGCTTCTTCTGAATCATATTCATCGCATTGAAAAAAACTCTCCAACAGACTATTATGTCTTATAGCAATTGCTCCATCTTCTATAAATTGCATATGTGACTGGTACTGTTGTGTTGTATTATTGAGTACATATTCTATATCTTCCTGCGTATTTTTGAAAAAAAATGAGAAAAACACATAGCATACTGCTATCGCCACTGATAACAAAGTTACTAATGATGCCATCAGTATAAAAACAGTTAATTCTTTCTTTAAACTATGCCTTTTTCTCATTTTATTTTCCCCATTTTAATAAGTTTATTTATTTCATATATACTAACACACCTAGTATATATAGTCGAGTGATTTCCCGTTATTCTATCGTCTACGCAAAATGAAATATTATGAAGACGGACAGCATTTTTCATAACCTTTGATTTCTTTTATCAATTATGCTAAAATTTTTATATAACTATCATATTTACGAAGGGAGGCATTATTTTGGCTTCAACAATTCGAGATGTTGCCGCTCGTGCCGGGCTCTCTGTCGGTACAGTTTCTAAATACATTAATGGCAAAACTGTAAAAGAAAATACTCGTTTAGCTATAGAAGAAGCAATCAAAGAACTTGATTTTCATCCAAACAACATAGCAAAAGGATTACGTAATGCAAAATCTTTCTCTGTTGCTATTTTGTTGCCAATGTTGGATTCTACTTTTTGTACTTCTATGATTTCATCAATCGAATCAACATTATTACCTTTAGGATATAGTGTTATTGTATGCGAATGCCACAACAATGCAGAAATGGAATTGCGAAAAACCCAGTATCTAATTGATCGTATGGTTGATGGGATTGTTCTGATTCCGTATGCCTCCGATGGCAAACAAATTGAGATGATTCAGAAAAGTAATATTCCATTAATTCTACTTGACCAGGAAATCCAGGATCATGCAACTGATTGTATCGTTCTTGATAATGAACTGGCTGGATATGAATCTACCCAACGTTTGATTGATTTAGGGCATAAAGATATTGCTATTATCACCGGAAGTCCGAATCATTATACAAGTAATGGACGTCTAAACGGATATAAAAAAGCTATAACAAACGCTGGTTTACCGATTACGGATGATTATATTCAATGCGGAGATTACTGTATAGACGGTGGTTATGAAGCTATGATGCGTTTGTGTAAACTCTCAAAAAGACCAACAGCCATATTCATCAGTAACTATGATATGACTATTGGTGCTTATCTTGCAATTAACTATTTACGATTAAAAATACCCGATGATATCTCAGTTATTGGATTTGACAACTTTCCACTTGCGAATGTAGTGAATCCACCTCTGTCTTTTGCAGAACAGCCTACTAATGTCATGGGCACAGAGGCTGGAAAACTTCTTTACAGACGTATTTGTGGTGACTACTCTGATTATCCAAAAACGATAATGCACAAACCAACCATGCATTATAAGGAAAGCATCCGTCAATTAACATGATTAAATCCATTCACAGGAGTGCAGATCTATGATTTGCTGCTCCTGTTTTTTTAATTCTATTTTTTCCGTTAACTTCTTATTTCCATAAAAAATATTTATAAACTGATCTACAGAAGAACAAAGTGAAATCGAAATTGGTTTTTTATTTTTCCATGCGATATCCACCTCAACTCCACCTACAGCCAGAAGACCTTTTACTTTTCCGCTTTCCCAACTCTCTGGTAATGCTGGAAGAATAGTAATTTTTCCATCTTCACTGCTCAAAAGCATTTCAGCAACAGCACTTGCACTTCCAAAATTACCGTCGATCTGGAATACTTCCCGTTCTCCTTCCGTTTCACCTAATGGCGGATGAAGGTCAAAAAGATTGTTATAAACTGATTGCCGTAACAACTCTTCATAGTAGTAATTAGCTTTCGTTCCATCACCTAATCTTGCCCACAAGTTAATGAGCCATGCACAACTCCATCCTATTTGCTGTTTATAGTTTGCAACCTTTTCTTCAATGAACTTCTGACATGCTTTTACTAATTCAGTATCTGTTTTCTTTATTGAGTGTCCCGGATGGAATCCAAATACCGGAGAGAAATGTCGATGTCCAACATCAAATTCTTCGAAATCTTTAATCCATTCCTGAATCTTTCCTGTTCTTCCAATCTGATAATTTGGTAATAACTTACTGCGCTCATTCACTTGTTCGATCAAATCCTCTTTGATTCCAAGAACATTACATGCTTCCAAATAATTAGCAAATAATTCTTTTATAATTGCCAAATCCATAGTTGTCATGTAACTCACGCCGCAAGCATGTCCTTCCCCATCTTTAAATGTATTTTCTGGTGAAGTAGAAGGTACTGTATAATAAAGCCCATCTTCTCTTTGTTGCAACCAATCAAGACAAAACAAAACAGATCCTCTCAATGATGGATATATTTTATTTTTCAAGTACTCCAAATCTCTTGAATATCTATAGTATTCATAACTTTGTGAGCACAACCATACACCGCCCATCGGCCAGTACGCATATTTAGGCTCGCCATCTACTGGACCAGTCTGTCTCCATATATCAACATTATGATTTGCTGTCCAACCTGAACAATGACACTGTTTCTTTGCTGTTTCTTCTCCAGCATGACTTAATTCTTCGACAAAATCTACAAATGGTGTAAAGCTTTCAATTAGATTACATGGGCCGTTAAGCCAATAGTTCATTTCGGTATTAATATTGACTGTCCAGTTACTGCTCCATACAGGTCTTATACTTTCGCTCCAAATACCTTGTAAATTTGCCGGTTGAGTTCCTTTTCGTGAACATGCTATCATCAGATAACGATTATAATGGAAAAACAGACATGACAACCCCAAATCCTGTTTTCCATTCTGAACATGTTTCAAACGTTCATCTGTTGGTAGATCATTTTCTATTTCTTCTAATTCAAGGGATACATTTTTATAAACAGCTTGATAATCTGCTATATGTTCTTCTTCAAGTTCTTTATATGTTTTTGAATTCAACTTCTGAATCTGATCACCGCAACTCTTTTCACACACTTCTGGATTCGTTTCAATCCTTTGATTGTACTTCTTATATCCATCCGCTGCTGTCAAGTAAAACACTACTTCTTCAGCTTCTTGAATTTTCAAGCCGTCTAAATCTGCACTAACAGTTCCACCTTTATGAGTAACCTGCAAATAACAACAAAATGCCATTCCTGGATTCTTCTCATCATATACAATCGGATTTTCACAAGCAACATAATTAGGTTGTACATTAGACGGCGCATTTCCGCTTACATACAAACAGCAATCCTTTTCTGTCTTGATTGTATGCTGCACTTCGCTATCAAGCTTCACTTTTAAATCCAGTGTGTCCTTTCCGCTGGCTGTAATCTTAATTACAAGTGCTTTTGCCGGATTTGATATAAACATCTTAGAGATATATTCTGTTTCATGATTTTTGAATTTTGAAGTAAATATAGCATTTTCTAAGTCAAGGAATCGCACATATTCTTCTGGTTTATCGACCTTTTCAAACACATAACTGAGACTTCCTAAAGGCATATAAGACTCATTATAAAATCCGAGCATATTCTTCTTCATATACTCTTCTGCTTCCCAGAATTTTCCTTCAAAGATTAATTTTCTTGCCTGCTCAAGTGTACTTGCATCAACTTCTTTTTCTTCTCTATGTCCTGTTCCTGACCAAAATGTGTCATAATTTAAAGTGATTTTTTCCTCTGGAACGCCTCCATAAACCATTGCTCCAAGAGATCCATTTCCTAGTGGCAGCGCTTCTGTAAATGATTTTGCCGGTGAAATATATTTTAATGTTTTATTCATAGCATTAAACCTTTCATATCTATTCTTTTACCGCACCTGAAGTAATTCCATTTACAATAAATTTCTGTGCAAAAGTAAATATCAAGATACTTGGAATAGATATCAATACAAGAGCTGCATTATATCGTCCCAAATTTTGCGGTGTCATTCCATAAGCTCCCTTAAATGCATTTACTGCAACTGTTGTTGTATATGCCTTGTCTTTCGTAAGGAACATCAATGGGAAAAGGAAATCCTGGAAAGACCACATAATCTGCAATACAGCAAGGTTAATGATCGCTGGTTTTGCCAATGGTAAATAAATACTGAAAAAGCAACGCTGGATAGACGCACCATCAACATTTGCTGATTCCATCAATTCAGTCGGAAGTCCATCGAAGAAATTTTTCATCATAAGTACACCAAACGGAATTGTAATCAAACACTCTGAAAGAATAATTGCTAAATGTGTATTATACAAATGTGCAGTCTTATAAATATAGAAGAAAGGTATAATCAAAATCGGTCCTGAAATTGCAAGACACATTAAAACAAGATTATAAATCACTTTTCTTCCCGCAAATTCAATTTTAGAAAATGCAAATCCTGAAAATGAACAGATTAGAACCAGTAATGCAGATGCAAATACTGCATTGATAATGGAGTTTACAAAGTATTGGTAAAATGGAACACCATTTACTTCATTTGTAAGAACATACCAGTAGTTCTCTATTCCATGTACCTTTAAAGAATCTTTCAACAAAGAATAAATAGGCACACACCACAAAGCTAACATTATGATAAGGAAGATGATCATTACTCTTCTGTTCGCTTTTGAAATCGCAAATAAATCTTGTTCGAGTTCATAGTCTTTTTCTTTTTTCTTTCTCATATCCAACACCTACCAATTCTTTGATGTTATCTTTAACTGAATAAATGAAATAATAAATGCAACAATTAATACAATAATCGCAGCTGCACACACGAGCCCTATATTTGATCCTGCTGATCGTGTAGCACGATAAATATAGGTTCCGATAATCTCTGTGCTTCCTCCTGGACCTCCATCTGTCATCAAATAAACACGTTCCATTTCTCTAAATCCACCAAGAAGCATGGAAAGAATGATTGTTTTGTGTGTATTTTTCAAAACTGGGAAAATAATAAGTAATAACTGGTCTTTCATACCTGCACCATCAATTGTAGCTGCCTCCAAAATGCTTCTGCTGATTGTTGTTAAATCAGCCGTATAATACATAATCGGAATACCTATCATAAAAATAGATACGGAACATACAGCTCCCATTGCTAGTTTTGGATCTGCAAGCCATCTCTGTGCAAGTGCACCAAGTCCAACTCCTCTTAAAATCTGATTCACAATACCATTCTTATACTCGAGCATTGATCCAAAAACTGTTGCCATCAATGCAATCGGAAGCATTGACGGAATAAAAAACAATGCATGAAAAAATCTTTTTCCTTTAATTTTAAAATTCAGTATGATTGCTATAATAAATCCAAAAGTTAAACCACAAAAAATATTAGCCGTTGATAAAATAAAAGTATTTAAAAGTGATTTCCAAAAACTTTTATCTTTGAATATTGTTTGATAATTCGCTAAACCGACAAATTCGGATCTGCGAAATGTTATCGTTACATCTCTAAAACTATTTGAAATTAGAAAATAAAAACTATATCCTAATAATCCTATAAAAATAACAATCAGCGGAAGGAGAAATAAAAATCCCGCCTTGTTATTTCTTTTCATCACCTTTGATTTTGTCTTTTTACTTGTCATGTTTATATCCTCAATTCCTGTAAAAAAAGGGACCATCAACTGCTTTACTTGTTTTTCATACCAGTCATGCAGCTGAAAGCCCCCTTTTTATATTAACATCAGATCCTCAATTGTCTTACTGATTAATATTTTCCACTTGTCCATTCTTTCTGAAGATCTTTCAATGCACTCTCTGTAGTTGCAGATCCGTTAAGTACACTCTGTACTGCAGCACCTTCAATATCAGAATATCCCGAAACGTTATTTCTGTCAGCTGTAGCTGTATTAATCAGATCAACAACTGTATCCCATCCAGCCTTGGATTCATCTGTATCAAATAAAGAAGCATCTACTGTAAAATCCTTTTTAGCGGAAGTTCCTGTAAGCTGTTTTCCAAAGATGTCAGCTCCATCTCCTAATGTAAGGTAAGCAACAAACTTAGCTGCTGCTTCTTTCTTCTCTGAATAATCAACTACACCGATCCCGGAGTCGATATAAGAACGTACTGTAAGCTGTCCATTATCCTCTGCTGTCGGAAGAGCCATTGCTCCAACATTTTCAAGTTCGATTCCATTTCCTTCTCTTAATGTCTTAGATAATAATGGTGCTTCCCAAGAACCCATATAGTAAACAAGAGCATCACCATTTGTGAATTCCTCTGTTGCACTTGCATAATCCAGGTCAAGAACATCTGCTGAGAAGATTCCTTCATCAAAATATTTCTTTAATCCATTGATTGCTTGTTTAAACTCTTCGCTGTCAACAGGGGCACCTTCATATCTCCACTTATTATAATAATCTCCCTGCTGGCCAAGAACTGTCAGCATCATTTCGTCTACAACCCAAGAGTCTTTTCCGGCAAATACACTTACATATTTATCAGGATATTTAGCTTTAAATGCTTCTGCCACTGCTTTGTACTCTGCAAATGTCTTTGGAACTTCTGCTCCGATATCCTTTAACAGGGCTGCATTATAAAATCCTACCATTGAACCAGAATTTGTAAGCACAAGCATCTTTGTATCTCCACTTGTCAGCTGATTTCCCTGCTCAAGACATTTTTCTGAATAAGCATCTTTCCAATCTGCACCAGCAATCTCTGGCATTAATTCATCCAGATTTGCCAGATAATCCTGAACTTCTTCTGCAAATGCTGATGGCTGAACTCCAATAACATCAATATCTTCCTCTGTACTTAATGCCAGCGGGACTTTCTCTTGGAAAGCTTTACTTTCCATTACTGTCATATTTATCTTAATATTAGGATTTTCTTTTTCAAACGCATCAACTGTTTCTTGAATCTGATCCTTACTTGGGAACCATGTCCAATAATTTAATGTGATCTGCTCACTATCTGAACCACTTTCTTTATTCTCTCCTGTAGATCCACATCCTGCAAGCATACCAACTGTCATTGCTGTAGCTAACGTCATAGCCAATACTTTTTTTGCTTTCATAAACATCCTCCTGAATCTTTTGTTTTCGTGTTTTCAAAAAGTGAACCGGTTCATTTTTTCTTTAAAAATAACACTTTCTAATTCTTATAATACATATATCTAACACATGTGTCAATCCGTTTTGTTCATTTTGTCATATTATACAATATTTTTTCTATTTTTTAATGCAATATGTACAGTTATTTTTTTTCTGTTACTTTAATTTTTAATAATTTTAAGGTTATTAATTTGGCATTCGTAGGAATTTTATTGATTAAGCCTTTACTCAAATTTACAGAATTCGCCACAAACCCATCTTTTTAGTATATTTTGGTTACCACTATGGTTATCTGGGCATGATGATGTGTGGAAATCCCCTTTCTATTAGTGTTTCCGATGCGGCACAAGGTTCAAGACTCTTCTTACGCACTAGGCAGAAACCCATATGAATGCATGATTTTTTTATTTTATCCAGGAACCAGATAGGGATTCGTCCTTAATGATGAACGTCTGAAAAATCCAAAGAAATCCGATTCCAACTTTGTATTCCTTCTCTATCACACACGTATGCTCTTTCGTAATTTTATCATAATTGATTCCAACCAACAGCAAATTCCCCCGATAATGATTTAAAGTATCTATATATTTCTTTTCCTTAATCTTGAAGCCTCAACAGATGCTGTCACTTCTGACCAGTCCATTGTACTAATTGCATTAATATATTCCTGTGAAACTTCTTTATTTAGAATTGTAACTGTCTTATCCGGCCAATGATAACTCAAATATCCCAGATGAATTAACAATGTCAACACATCATCTTTTCCTTGAAAGCTCGTCATATCATTAGAAAATGTTCCCGTATTAATCTGAACTTTATCTCCTGCAAGCATCCGTACCACTGCATCTTTCAGACCATCATAATTTAACTTTATATAGGATTTTAATGCCTCATAGGTTTCTGTCTGATTCCAGTAATTATCAAACACACCACTTAACATCGCAAACCAGATAGGGACGCAAACCAGATAGGGACGCAAACCAGATAGGGACGCAAACCAGATAGGGACGCAAACCAGATAGGGACGGAGTTTTCCGGCTTTTTTTCTATGAAAAAAGCCGGAAATCCCCGTCCCTATCTGGTTCACATTTTATCACAGTTCCAATATGCTTATCCAATCTCCATTGCGGAGCATCACTATCATCAGCCCAATACTCATCCAATGAAATAATCTTATCATTAATAATTTTAATAAATGACGTTACATGGAATGAAACACTCTTATCCTTCGGATATACATTAGCAACTGTTACCAGTAAATTACCCATTTCTTCTGTTCTTTCAACCACTCCATTCCATTCTCCGGGATATTCGCAATTCGCGATAATATACTCGTCCAGATTGAAATGTTCATTCGTACAATGCCAATTTACATATGCATCCTCATGAAAATATTTTCTGATTTCATTCTCATCTTGAACGAGAACTGCTTTCCAAAATTCATGTATATTCATTTTTTCATTCCTTGCTTTGTAAAATGCTTATGCAACAAAAATTCTGTCGGAATAATTGTAAGCACCATAATTCCTAATTGTAAAAACACCAAATAAACAGAAATTATTTCAAAGTTTGTATTATCTTTCGTTAAAATCAAAATAAAAATCGATAGTATCACCAGGATAATTCCTAAAACAAAGTTTATCCAGCCCCAACACCTGTGTGCATATCTCCATGTTTCATCATTCATCCTTGACATAGTAGTTCGATATCCCGAACTCCCCTGCCGATCTTTAGGAGGCTTATCTTTCCACGTATATCCCAATATAATCATAGATAGCGGTACTAAAAGTTAACACACAGATAAAAATATAAACATTATAAAGTTCTCCTCTCAACTTCTGATTAATTTGCTCCAAAGACTGAAATTGTCATCAAATAAACCCTACCCATATTCCAACCGCTATAAGTATCATACCTAATATTCTTCCGATAAATCTCGCCTTTTTATTTCCAAATAAAGCCGTTGTTTCTGGAGTAGTAAATAATTGTTACTTTCTGCATAGCGTGTTTCCTAAAATGATAATTACCACGACATCAACCAAAATAATTCCCGATGCAATATATACAAAAAATGCAGGTAAAACATTTTCAAACAAGCCCATAGTTAATAGAAGAATTGCTATAATAGACATTCCAATTCCCATTGTTCTGCATAACTTCTTTTCATTATATTTTTCCTTTTCTTCTTTTGAAGCTGTATTATATCCAGAAATGAACCAGCTTCCGTGTCCAGAAAGTAAAATAATAGAAAGTACAGCAAATATCACAAAGACAATCCACACTGTCCAATCAGAACCTGTTGCTAAATCTGATAATTTCATTTACAGTCTCCTCCTTAAATTCTGTTTTATTACTCATATGATATCATATTTTTCTTCAATGTAATCAAGAATTTTCTGACCTAATGCAATGACCTCTTTTCTTGGATCTCCATGCACAGCCAAAACCATCTAATGCTATGCTTTCTATTCACAGATTCGTTCTTAAAATATATCACAGGATAATCTCGTAATCTATATTTTCACCCGCTAACTTCTTAACTATTTTTCCAGATACCTGCGGTAGTTATCCATGAACCAGATAGGGACGGAGTTTTCCGGCTTTTTTCTATGAAAAAAGCCGGAAATCCCCGTCCCAATAACATTTAGTTAAGCTTTTTTCAAATTAATAGTTGACAAAATCGTAAAAATGTGCGGCACCTTACTGATTATTATAATCAGTAAGGTGCCCTTTGAAGTTAGATATATTTTTACTTCAAGGAGGTACCACACATGTACATGACACCAGCAACTATTCGAAAACGTTTCTTCTCTGTTCTTGAAACAGCAGAGAAAAATATTCATTTGTATGTTAATACTCCAGGTTCAGATATGACCAGACACAGACTCTGTCCTTTTTCTGATACGGTAAAATCTACTCTCTGCCTCACCATGAATAGGACAAATACAGAATTATTTAACTTTTTTATGTCCCAAAACAAGAAAGTTCCATCTAAATCAGCTTTCACACAACAGCGAAAAAAACTAACTGCTGATTTTTTCCCGTATCTTTTAAAATCTTTTAATGAAAAAATTCCTTTTACCAAAACGTATAAAGGGTTTCATCTTGTTGCAGTAGATGGTTCTGATATTAATCTTCCTACTAATAAAAATGATTTTGAATATCGTATAAAACAGGCTCGAAGTGACAATGTGTTTTTTCAGATGCATTTGAACGCTTTGTTTGATATCTGTGAAAACAGGTATATTACTGCTGTTACCCAACCACGCCCTAAAATGAATGAAACACAGGCTTTCTGTCATATGGTCGATCACTGTAATCTGCCAGAAAATACGATACTTATCGCAGATAGAGGATATGCCTCGCTAAACACAATGGCTCATTTAATTGAAAAAAAGGAATTTTTTCTCATTCGCTGGAAATCTCCGTCTGCACCATCTGCTTTTCTGAAAGATATTCTGCCAGCTGAAACAGAATCAGATAGAGAGATTGTTTTGGACGTAACAAGATCGAAAAAAAACAAGCATCTTTGTCATGGGGATAAAATGAAAATAGTAAAAAATAAAAGAACTTTCGAGTTGATTCCGATTGATGATAAGAAAAGTGTATATACCATGAAAATTCGATGCACCTGTATACAACTTGAAAATGGAAACTACGAATATTTGATTTCTAATTTACCATTAAAAAATTTTTCTGCACTGGATCTACGAGAACTTTACTGGAAAAGATGGTCTATTGAAACTTCTTTCCGACGCCTAAAATATGCGCTTTCACTAGTGTATTTACATTCGGTTAATCGGGAACTGATTATTCAAGAAGTATATGCAAAACTTATTATGTATAACTTTGCCTCACTTCTTCACGCCTTTGCTACAGAAGAAAAAAATAAAGAGCAAGGAAAGAAAAAAAGGAAATATGAATACAAAATATCCTTTGAAGATGTTCTTCCTATTGCACGAAGATTCATAAAACATCGAATGACAAATGATATAGTAAAAGCTCTAATGCTACGACATCAAACAGCTATTAAGGTGAAACAACAGACCGCTCGACAGGTCAGATCACAAACTGTAAAGCC
>NZ_RBZR01000025.1:0-44660 GCF_003628495.1 Ruminococcus sp. B05
TCCTCGTACTCGTCTTCGTATTCATCTTCCGGATATTCTTCATCCTCATACTCTGGCAAATCAATTTCTGTTTCCTGTTCAAAAGCCTCTTCTTCCAGAGCAATTGCGTCAACCTCATCCGAAATATCATCTTCCATATCCGGATAAAGATCTCCAAGCTCGTCTGAATAATCTTCTTCTGCTTCAAACGATGCAAAACGATCATCCATAATTCTTTCAAATTCCTGAGTATAACCTCCCTGTGGTTGAACAGCTTCCAGACTTTCTTCTTCCTCTACTGGAAATTCATCCGCATATTCATCTTCATATTCATCTGAGTCATCTACCCTTAACATGTCCATTTCCTGTTCCATGTTATCTTCTGGCATACGCTCCTGTATTTTGGAAGCAGATGTGCTGCTTTCTGACATTGGTTCTTCATCTTCTCTTGGAATTACACCCTCAATCTCGTCTATCAGACGTTGTATGTCTGGTGGCAAGATTGGCTCTCCTGTCTTTCTTTCTACGCTCATTGTTTCCTCTTTCTCAGGCTCTGCCTGCTTGATATCCTTTACAGACTCAGCTTCATTCAGTGCCTCATCTATTTCTTCCACTGATTCTGCTTTATTATCTGAATTTTCTTCAAATGCATCTGCCATCTCATCATCTGACCATTCTTCTGCCGAATCTAAATTCAAAATATCTTCTTCTGATATACCCTCGGTTTCTGGCTCCTCTTCGATGATTTCTTCAACTTCCGGTTCAACAGTCTCCTCGGCTTCTGGCTCCTCTTCGATGATTTCTTCAGCTTCCGGTTCGATAATCTCCTCAGCTTCCGGCTTCTCTTCGGTGATTTCTTCGGCTTCCGGTTCAATAATCTCCTCAGCTTCCGGCTCCTCTTCGATGATTTCTTCCTCTTCTGGTTCGATAATCTCCTCAGCTTCCGGCTTCTCTTCGATAATTTCTTCAGCCTCCGGTTCAACAATCTCCTCGGCTTCCGGCTTCTCTTCGATGATTTCCTCGGCTTCTGCTTCTTCAAATTCTTCCGCTTCTGCCAAAGCGTCTTCTTCATCCCATGCAGCAAACAATTCTTCAAGGCTCATTCTTGCTGTCACTTGATTATCCAGCTGATCTTCTTCCTCATCTGCCGGCTCAATATATTTTGCCTCAAGTACCTGTTCTACTTCGAGAATTTCATCCTCATCTATCGGTTCTTCCTCATCCGGTTCGATAATCTCCTCGGCCTCCGGTTCTTCCTCGATAATTTCTTCCTCTTCCGGTTCCATAATCTCCTCGGCTTCCGGTTCTTCCTCGATGATTTCTTCCTCTTCCGGTTCGATAATCTCCTCGGCTTCCGGTTCTTCCTCGATGATTTCTTCCTCTTCCGGTTCGATGATTTCCTCGGCTTCTGATTCTTCCTCGATAGTTTCCTCAGTTCCACCATACATAGCTATTATCTCTTCCGGCGACATTTCTACTGTATCATCCAGATTCATTGGCAATGTATCATCCAGATTTACTGTTGTTTCAGATTTAGATTTTAGTTTTTTCATACTAAGTTCTTCTAAATCCGAATCAACCTTGACATCTTTCACTGCTTCCAGTGCTTTTTTCTGTGCTCGCTTCTGTTCTACCTTCTGCACCAGACTTAAATCCACAACATCTTCAATATCTTCAATTGCATCATTCAAATCCGACAAATCATCCTCTTTTTTCTCAGCTTCTTCGTCTGAACTTTCTCTAGAACCGCTATCTGAACCATCAATGTGTAATAAAGCCTTCAATGCCTCATCTAAACGCATTGTATTACCGATTTTTTTCTTCTCTGGCTGTTTCTCCTCGACTTCTGATTCTGTTTCTACATCAACGGAATCTTCTTTTGAAGCAAGTACCTGTTCCTTCACGTCTTCGGAAGATTCTGTTTTTTCTGCAATTTCTTCCGGCTCTTGTTCTTCTTTTTCCTCTAACGCCTCTTGCTCCGCAGTTTCTGTCTCTGCCGCTTTTCTTATCGCCTCTGTTAATGAATCAATTGAAGTAGGTTCAAAAGAATCTGCTTCTCCTAAAATCTCTGCTTTCGCTTTTGCACGAACCTCTGCTTTTACAACATCCTCATCTACAAATTTGTTTGCTAAAGTTTCTTCAACTACCGGAATTTTAATATCTGGCTCACTCTCTGCTGATTTATCTGATTCTGCCTTTTCCGCTGTCTTAGCTGCATCTTCCTCAGTCTGCTCTTGTGTTGACGAAACAGGTTTCGCTGCCACCTTAACGCCATTCTCATCTACATTATTTAAATCAGGCAATTCTTCTGTAGTAGTTCCTGGCTTTTCATATCTTCTATTATACTTTTCCTGCTGTGATGGTGTCAGCGGTTTATAACGCATCTTCAGTTCCATCGCCTGATATACATATTTTCCTTCGCTGAACCATAAAATCAGGTCATCACACTCTTCCAGACACTCCGTAATCTTGCCTGCCCGTTCGTATAATTTAGCAAGCTCATATGCCCACTCTTCCACATACTCTGCCTTTTTAAATGATTCGAGTGCATCAATCTGTTGCTCGATCGGAGCTCTCTGTACTTTTAAAATCTGGTATTTTAAAATGTACTGATTTGGATCCTTTGGTGCAATATGAAGGAACTCATCATAATAATCTATTGCCTCATCTACATTTCTTGTTTTCAATGCAAGTGTACACAGGCGATATACGATCTTTCTACTTCCTTCTGCCCTATGATAAGCAATTTTCAAGACTTCGAAACTCTTATGATAATCTCTGCTTTTTTCATATATGTCACTTACATTCATCAGCATTGTAGTATTACGAACTCTTCGCCAGTCAATACTATCTGCAAGTTCTGCTGCTCTGCTGTATGCACCATCTTCCATCAGTTCAAGCATTTGTTCTGTCTTCAGCTTATACTCATACTTGTCCACTGTACTCACCTCGTAAACTTACTCTGTCGTTTCTTTCTCTAAATTATTTATACTCTCTTAAAATGTATCCGTTTCTTAGTGTCTCTTATTGATTTTGTAACTCAATATTTTTTATATTTATCCTACTTATAATTATCAAAGGGTAGACTCCCCGATAATCATTTCTTAGTTTACCATAAGTGCTTCACAATGTCAAAAAAATGCATCCACAATTGACATTGCAGATGCATTTTCTATTTCTTTTTCTCTATTCAATTTTTTATTATTTTATTTTCGCGTTATCTCCCGGATTATTCTTTCTATAACTGTTCAATACCTGCAGTATCCTTACTTCGATATTCCAAATACTTACTTAATTATTCCATCTATAATCGGGTATCTCGCTATTTGATCTGATTTACATCTGATGTTTCTTTACACATCTTATGAAATCCTATCTTATGTGGTATCTATGTTCAATATGTCTGCTGGATTATTGTAAAGATCTCTTATTATTGGACCTTTCATCCGCCATACCACTAACATATTGAGTTGTAATCGAACTAATATCGTCCATTGGACCTCTACCTCCTACTCTATAATATTTCCTTCTTTCGAATTGCCTATAGTTTAACACCCGAATCTTATTTTGTCAATATTTTACGTTTTTTATTTTAAATTTTCTTTCTTCGAATCAAAATTATGCTGTTTTTTCTGATAATTCATTCATCTTTTGGCTATCACTTCTCTTGCCTTGGAAACCGCATCCACAAATCCGTTCTGGTCAATATGCTTTGCAACATAATCTGCCGCTTCCTGCACCTCATCCATCGCATTTCCCATAGCAATCCCAAATCCGGCTGCCCGAATCAACTCTATGTCATTCATGCTATCCCCGATTGCAATAATATCATCCCAGGATGCATGATAATAGTCCATAACACACTCCGCACCTTTAACCTTTCCATTCTCTTTCGGAATCATATCTGCACCACCAAGCTCATCCCCCATACACAAAAGCTTTGTCTCTGGGAAATGCTCCTGTACATCAGCAATTGCTTCTTTTGTATCTGCTAAAAACATCGACGGAATCTGTTTTTCATACAACGCCTTGTATGCGTCCCCACTCTTTGGCAATAACTGCTGCTGTTTTGGAGATGCGGTCTCCTTGAATCGCTCAATGCTGGAAGTACACCAATCATTGCCCTGGCCAGATAACAGACAATAATTTTTTTCTACAACGTAATCTAATATTCTTCTCTGTAAATCCTTATCAAAATATTTTTCTTTTACTAATTTTCCTTCTATCTCAACAATAGCGCCATTTGCACTAACCAGACAATCCGGAGTTATACGTCCTTGAAATTCTTCGGGAAGTGAATTATTTCGAAATGCTCTTCCACTTGCAATAACTAGTTTATATCCGTCCTTTTGCAACTGCTCAAGCGCACATAGTGTACTTTCCGGAATCTGCCATGTCTGATGACTGAAAATTGTATTATCATAATCTATAAAAAATATTGGTTTCATTCGTTTCTTCTCCCTTCGCTTGCTTTACCTAGTTTGAAGTAATTATAACGCAGATTTATATTTAGTCAAAGAAAAAGAGACTCTCGTTTTTAGGAAACACCCAAAAAGTTAGTCTCTTTTCTACTACTTTTTAATTTTCTTTATTTCTTGTATGATTTCGAATTGCAAGAAGCACCAAAATCTGCAATGCAATTCCGATTGCCAGGCAAATAACCGCATTCTGTATCACACCTGCAATTACATATGTGATACATGAAACAGCTGCAACTGTTATTGCATATGGCAACTGTGTTGATACGTGATTTACATGATTACATTGTGCTCCTGCTGAAGCCATAATTGTTGTATCTGAAATTGGCGAACAATGATCTCCACATACAGCTCCTGCCATACAAGCTGAAATGGAAATGATCATCATTGTTTCATTTGTTCCCTGAAATACAGCAACTACAATAGGAATCAATATTCCGAATGTTCCCCATGAAGTACCTGTTGCAAATGCCAGGAAGCATCCTACAAGGAATATAATTGCAGGAAGAAGATTTAATAACCCGCCTGCTGCCGAATTCATTATTGACGCTACATATTCAGCTGCACCAAGGCTATCTGTCATTGATTTTAATGTCCAGGCAAATGTAAGAATCAGGATTGCAGGAACCATAGCTTTAAATCCATCCGGAATACAAGCCATAGAATCCGAAAAACGCAGAACTTTTCTTACTGCATAAAATACAATTGTAATCACCATTGCGAAAAAGCTTCCAAGCATCAGTCCAACAGATGCATCACTTCCTGAAAATGCTTCTACAAATCCTGTTCCCGAGAAGAACCCGCCTGAATAGATCATTCCTATAACACAGCAAATAATAAGTGAAATAATTGGGAATACCAGATCAATTACCTTTCCCTTGTTATAAATAACATTTTCCTGTGCACTCTCATACGGTCTGTCATCCGTTGTATAAAGATCGCCCGCAATTGCATTATCTTCATGTTCTTTCATCGGACCATAATCTTCTTTTGCCAGAACTAAAGTCACCATCATAATAATTGTAAGGATCGCATAATAGTTATATGGAATCGCACGAATAAAGATTGAAAATCCGTCCTCTCCTTTTACAAATCCTGTTACTGCTGCTGCCCATGATGAAATCGGTGCGATAATACATATCGGCGCTGCTGTTGCATCAATTAAATATGCAAGTTTTGCACGTGACACATTGTGACTATCTGTTACCGGACGCATAACGCTTCCAACTGTCAGACAGTTAAAATAATCATCGATAAAAATTAAAACTCCAAGTGCGATTGTTGTAAGCTGTGCACCTGCCCTTGTCTTAATATGCTCTTTAGCCCAACGTCCAAATGCTGCTGAACCACCTGCTTTATTCATCATACATACCATAACACCAAGGATTATCAAAAATATCAGAATACCCATATTATAGCTGTCAGTGAGAACACCTACCACTCCATCCTGAAATACATGTAATATCGTGGCTTCCGGTTTGAATCCCGCCCAAAAAGCTCCTCCGATCAAAACTCCAACAAACAATGAACTATACACTTCTTTTGTAATAAGTGCCAATACAATCGCAATAACCGGAGGTACTAACGACCAGATTGATGCATACATTGCTGGCACATACTCTTTGGATGTGTCTGCTGCAAATACTGTCATCGAACTAAAACATAATATGCTCATTGCAACCAAGAGCAACCCGCCCATTTTTCTCTTGTTTCTCATTTTTTCTCTTTCTTCTCCTTCTTCAACCATTTTTAGACAAAGAAATGCCGCTGGCATCTCTTTGTTGGTGAGTCGCCCGCGGCATAAATAAATCAAAAAATCCATATATCCTCGATAGCTCTCCACACCTGTGACAGTCCGGAGCATATTCTGCATCCGGCCCAGGAATCATATCAGGGAAATATCATTCCTTCGGCGGCTTCTCCTTTCTCCTACTGACAGTCTTCCCTTGACTATTGCCAGACGGATACTCTTATCACCGCGCCTCTATCAAACATTTTATATAATAGCATATTTTATTTTCAA
Source organism: Ruminococcus sp. B05 (assembly GCF_003628495.1). Classification (NCBI taxonomy): domain Bacteria; kingdom Bacillati; phylum Bacillota; class Clostridia; order Eubacteriales; family Oscillospiraceae; genus Ruminococcus; species Ruminococcus sp. B05. Next base: position 6,481 of record NZ_RBZR01000025.1, read on the forward strand.
AAACTACCCCTATTTTGTACCAAAAATACGATCCCCTGCATCTCCGAGTCCTGGGCAGATGTAAGCAGCTTTATTCAGCTCTCTGTCGATATGGCCTACATACAACTGAATATTCGGATGTGCATCCATCAGACGTTTAATTCCTTCCGGAGCAGCGATAATAGCCATGAATTTAATCTTCTTACCGCCATGTTTTTTAATAAAATCAACTGCTGCAACTGCTGAACCGCCTGTAGCAAGCATCGGATCTGTAACAACGATCAAACGCTCTTCAATCGGATCCGGCAGCTTACAATAATACTCATGTGGCTCGTGTGTCTCCTCGTCACGATACAGACCAATATGTCCAATCTTTGCTGTCGGCACTAAAGCCTGAATACCATTTACCATTCCCAAACCTGCACGTAAGATCGGTACAATAGCAAATTTCTTTCCGGCAATCTGAGGTGTCATGCATGTTTCAATCGGAGTCTCAACCTCAACATCTTCAAGTGGCAGATCCTTTAATGCCTCATACCCCATCAGCATTGCAATCTCTTCTACAAGTGCACGAAATTCTGCTGTTCCTGTATTCTTATCTCTCAATCTTGAAATCTTGTGCTGGATCAGTGGGTGTGTCATCTCAATTACATTACTCATTTTCTACGTCCTCCATTGTATTCGTACCTTTTATTATAATGATTTTTATGTATTGAAACCACCCTTTTCTAATAAAAATTGTTTCCATTTTCTGCTTAACCATATGTTTTAATAGCACAAATCCCCCGCACTCTTTCTACTGAATATCAGCATCATCAAATGGATCTCCGCACTCTGGGCAGAATTTTGGCGGATTCTTCGGATCTTCAGGTTCCCAACCACATTTATCACAACGATACAATGGTGCCGCTGCCGGTTTTTTGGCGCCACATTCTGAACAGAACTTTCCTTTGTTTACTGCTCCGCACGAACATGTCCATCCCTCTTCCTGTACCGGTTTTGGGCTGCCACATTCCGAACAGAATTTTCCTGTAACTGTTGCACCACATGTACACTGCCAGCTGTCTGCTGCCGGTGCTGCCTGTGAAGGCGGAGTCTGTGCTGCTTGCGCCGCCTGTCTTTCAAGCTCTTCTCTTCGTCTTGCTTCCTCTTGCTGGGCTCCCATTGCAAATAAATTCTGGGCATTCATTCCGCCACCTGCATTCATAGCCATACCCATACCGATAAAGCCGTTCATAGCACCGCCTTCGTTGCTTGCTGCTGCTTTCATCGCATCTGCCTGAGCGCCTACCATAGTTGCCGCTGCCATTGTTGGATTCTGAAGCATTGCTGTACGCTGTGCTTGTTTGATCAACTCTGCATCTTCTTCCGGAAGTGTCACTGAACCAAGTGCAATACTTACTACCTTCAGTCCACGAAGCTCACTCCATTTTGCTGACAGTGTTTCATTCATAGCATTTTCCAGCTCTGTAGTATGATTTACAATTTGATTCGGACGCAGCTCCATATCAGAAAGCCGTCCAAATGCCGGCTGCAAAGCACTGATAAACTCTGTTTTTAACTGTCTGTCAATTTCTTCTCTCGTATACTCATTCTCCACATTACCGCACACATTTGTGTAGAACAACAACGGGTCACTGATTCGATAAGAATAAACACCTGAACATCGTACTGCTACATCAATATCCAGACCTATCTTAGAATCTACAACACGGAATGGAATCGGATTTGGCGTACCGAATTTATTATCAATCAACTCTTTTGTATTAAAATAATAAACTCGCTGATCTTTACCTGTATCGCCGCCAAATGTAAATCGTTTTCCGATTGTTTCAAATGTCTTTGAAATACTATCTCCAAGATTACCGGAGAAGATACTTGGCTCTGTGGATGTATCATATGTAAACTGTCCGGATTCTGCACATATCTCTACTACTTTTCCCTGTTCTACAATAATCATACACTGACCATCTGCCACAGCGATTCCACTACCATTTGTAATAATATTGTCATTGCCTTTTTTATTAGAAGAACGAGAACTTGTCTGCTTCTGTCCTTTCCTCACCATGACATTTTTATCCATTGCTTCACAATAGAAAAACTCTTTCCATTGATCTGCCATTGTTCCGCCTACCGCTCCTGCAACTGCTTTAATAAGTCCCATACCTATATCTCCTTCCATAGAATAATTCGCCTATTATTATCTTACACTTATAATAAGTTGAAATCCACATAATTTCACTATCACTTATGCTAGTAAGTGAATTTTGATAACAAAAAACAACTTATAGAAAATATCAATAAATAGGGTAGCATATAAAAATAATCAATTATTAGCACACTCTTTTTATCTTATTCATAATTATTAAGTATCCTTGTACAAGCAAATCAGTTACTATCAGCACTATAACCGACCATATCAAACACTCTTTTACATTAAATCCGGAAAATGCAGCGAAACCACAAATCACATAATACACACCGATATGCACTGCATATATCTTAGATATTTGTTTTGAATAATAACACAATTTGTTATATCCAAATTTCCATTTTTCTATCATCGGCATAATCCAAAATGCAATTGCAAATACAAGCATGATACTGCAAAAGCTTCCGACTACTTTTGCCAGGCCCGGCGTTCTGTACTGTTCAATCATATAGTTAAAAAATCTGTCAACTGTAGGGTGTGTCATTATGCAGCATGCAAACCATATCACTGCTATAATTCCACATATTATACCACTCTTTTTATAAAAATCTCCTTTTTCATCTTCAGGAACTCTTCTGATCACTTTTCCAAAAACATATCCTAAAAATACATAACTCAAATACGGAAAGAAACAAAAGCTTGTTTCACCTTTTCCGCCAAATGTCATATCCAAAATCCAGTTAAGTACCTGATTATCAGAAACTAACATCTTTGTAAATGGTGATACGATTCCTACTATTACAGCACTGATTACATATCCACTGATCTTTACATTTAATTTTCTATATATCGCAAGCACAAGATAACACATACCTGATATAAAAAATATATTTACAAATGTAAGTGCTGCATACATGTTTTGTGCATATAATTCTCTGCTGCCTGCGACTTCTCCTGTAATCACATTTCTAATATTGAAACTAATTAACAAAGCTGCGGCATAACATAAATTACTTAATCCCTGATACAATAACAGTCTCACACCATTTTTAACCATATCTTCTGGCTTAGAATGTCGTGTAAAAACACTTCCAAATCCCATAGTAAATAAATATAAGCAAGCACCTGTCGGCATAAACAGTGCAAACATAATTTTATGTACATTCGATTCTGCTGCTTCCACGCCTGCTATTATCTGAAATGAATGTATAAATACTATCATGATCATTAGGAAACCTTTTACCAGATCAAGTTCCCGCTGTCGACCTGTATTCACTTCTCTGTCCTGTAAAGATAACATATTTTTCACCTCTTTCACTGTTGTCCCTATTATTAGCGCATCATATTTATCATTATATGCTTATACAATCAGTTTATCATTGAGGCATCTATTGTTCAATTCTGTTTTTTATTCTTATAACACATTGGTGTCAGGCACCCATTAATTTTTAAATCACTTGCATAACAGGTGGTTTAGGATTTCTATCCAATAAAAGAAGCATGCGAAAAACTCGCTGCCGCTCAGATAGTTTCCACATGCCTCTTTAACATATAACATTCTAATTTACCCTATATTTTACCCCACGTCCTGCTCCTCTTCGTGTAATTACATTTTTATCCAGAAGGCCGTTGAGAACTCTTATTGTCTTATCTTTTCCCAAACCTGTAGCCTTCGCAAGCTCTGACCGTGTCATTTCATCCTTCTCTCTTAGTAACTTCCAAATCATCTTTTCTTCTGTTGCTAAATCTTTCATATCTGTGAAAACCGGGAGTACTACCTGAATAGAATTCGAAAACACTTTATATTTTGGTTTTTCGATTGCATCTTTATATGCGTAATTAATTCGCATGATTCCGGTTCCGAATTTCTCTATATATTTCAATCTAAAAAACACATTCCGTATAATTGGATTTCGTAATATTGAAATCTGTCCGTTTAGGTATTCTTCCTCATTAATTCCTTCCGGTAATCCACCTGGCGAATTAATTTCAATTCGATCCGAATACATGCTCACCTTTATAGAAGCTTTTACATCCCACATTCTATGGACCAAAGCATTTGCAATCGCCTCGCGAAAAGCTTTTTCTGGTATCTTATCAACTACATTTCTTTCTGTCCCTTCTATTTTCTCATACTGGTAATATCTCCGAAACATTTGAAGCATTTGCTCTAATTCGTCTAAAATAGAAATATATTCAAATACCTTTCGTTCCATAATTTCATCTATATTTTCCCCAAAACGTATTACATCAATTCCCATAAAACTATTCTTATCCGCAAGAAGTTCTGCCGCAACATTGAACCCAGTTTTATCTGAATATAACTCCAATGTCTTTAATATATCGCTATTCAGTTTTTCTATGTTCATTCCCTGTATTAGCACTTGCTCCAGTTTATTGAAAGTCAAATCTTGATTTCTTGCTGTAATTTCTTCAAACGACTGATTTTCTCCTTCCAGAACTAATCGATTATACTCCATCCTTCCAACTTCTATCGTCGCAGAATCATTTCTCTTATACGCCTTTCCCTTAAAGATATATGGTTTATAACGCCCTTCTTGTACTGTAAGACATATTGTTGAATCCGATTGAATTTGCACTGAATATTCCGGAACCGGCTTTATACTATCATTTATCTTATTTTCGAGATTTAAACAGGCATCTATAGTATTTGGAACACCCACTGTCTCTCCATTATCTTTGACACCAAAAATTATTTGTCCCCCCTCATAGTTGGCAAAAGCACTTATTGTTTTCATGTAGGTATTAGAATCTAGATTATCTTTGTATTCTAATTGTTTTCCTTCTCTCATATTTCTGTGCCTCCTTCATAATTAGGATTCTACAAGAATTCTTTTTTCTATATTATAAAATCGTCGCAATTAATTTGCAACGATTTTATTTTTCGTTGCAAATTAATTGCAACGATTCATCTTTTTGTTTTGAATTGATTCCCTCAATTGAATTAAAGTATTTCCAACAGAACTCTTTTTACTCCTATATGAAATTATTTCTTTTCAGCCTGTTCTTTAATATATTGAAATACCTTTTTATCATTCTTTGATTTTTCATGTTTTATTATGTCCATGGCTCTTTCTTCTATCAGCTCCTGCTTTCTTGTCTGAACAACAAAATAGCTCTGAGCAAACGCAATCTCTTCTTTTCTAGGATCGCCATTTTGAGCAATAAGATAACATGCATATCTGGTAAACATGTAATCCTTTACCGCTCTTTCTGCCCCACTACCTATTGGAACCATTTTCGTGACGTTGCGAAAATGGTCCGCTGGCTCTATTTCAGAAGCCTTACAAGAATCTACCGCTCTTTCAATTGCCTTATGAAAATATTCCCAGCGATCATATCCAAGAAGAGCCATCAAATCCCTTACATACTAAAATTCAACAGCTTCTTCTTGTATTATCTTTACAATTTCATCAAAAGCATTTTTCATTGCATATATTGTTTTCTTATCCATATTCCAAAACTCCTTTATCCAATTATGGAACTCTTAAAGTGTTCGAATTCGAACACTTTAAACTTCCATACGCCTTTTTATATTCCGTTCTTCAAATTATCTAAAAATTGACTAAAAATATATCACCGTTCATACGATGCAATAATTTCTTTGCGTTCCTGCTTGTTCTGTTCCTGTTGTAATTTCAACGCCTGTTGCGATTTTGTACCATATCATTTGCCATATCAACTCATCTCACTTTTAAGAGGTCTTGTCAAGTACTTCTTTGTAAAATCGCATAAATTGCATAAATAAACCTCTTGGATTTGCATTAATTAAATACTAATCCAAGAGGTAAAAAAGGTATTCTCTCGCAAGAGGCAGATTGGGGGGCTGCCTCTTGCGAGAACTCTTATCGCCGACCCCCAATCTTTAGTTGATTATAAAGAATCTCTTTTTTAATCAGCTACTTTTTCTCCTGCTACATATTTAGCATAAACTTCTCGTTCATCCGCCAAATAAATCATTCGTTCTAAACGCTGTTCCATATTCATCTCCTGTGGATGAATCAATCGTTTATCATCGAGCACTACTGCATCCATTTCATATCCTGCTTCGAAGCTTCCCACTTTACCAAAAAATTCTCCGCCTCCTTTTGTAGCCATATAAAATACTTCAGGCATAGTTAATTGAGTCAATTTTTCATCTTTCAATCTCCAACGTAACTTTGACGCCTGAACTGCATACCTCATAGCAACAAACATATTTTCCGTAGATCCGGCAGCCACATCACTTCCTAAGCCTACATGCATTCCTTCTGCCAAATATTGTCTGATAGGTGCCACTCCTGATGACAAATTCGTATTTGATTCCGGACAGTGTGCGATAAACACACCATTTTCCTTCATCCTCCTGATCTCATTTTCATCTGAATGTACGCAATGAGCCATAACCGTCTTGCTGTCTCTTCCAAACAGCCCAAACTGATCATATGCATCTCCATAAAATTCTGATTTTGGACATAATTCCTGTACCCATGCAATCTCTCCATAATTTTCTGAAAGATGCGACTGTACTGGAATCTGATATTTTACTTGAATATCTTTCAACTTATGCATAAGTTCATCTGTACAGCTTGGTATAAATCGAGGAGTTAAAATCGGTCTTGTATGTTGATACTGTTTCTTTTGCACTTCTTCAAGCCATGAGATTGTTTCATTTACGCTTTCTTCTGTTTCTTCTCGCAGATAATCCGGTGAATTGCGATCCATGTTCACCTTACCAACCATTGTAGCAAGCCCGGCTTTTTCAAGCATATCCATCAATAAAATAGTTGAATCTTTATGAATCGTTGCAAATATGCACGCTCTTGTTGTTGCACTTTTCTTCAGATTGTCTACAAACATCTGATAAGCTTTTTGAGCATAAATTATGTCTTTATACTTTGACTCCTCTGGAAAAGTATTTGTCTCCAGCCAGTCTAAAAGTTCCATATCCATACCTAATCCACGAAAAGCATACTGTGGTGCATGTACATGCAAATCTACAAATCCAGGAACGATGATTCTGTCTCCATAATTCTCTACCAGTATTCCCTCGTATTCTTCCGGAAGTATCGAATACACTCCTTCAATTTTATTTGCTTTATATACAAGATATCCATTTTCGCAAATCTTTAATTTGTGGAGAGATTTCCTGAACTTTCCTTATTTTTCAAGGCTTACAGCCCCTTAGATAGTGAAATGATATGTATTTTCCCTTATTTTTGCCCTTATGCGGAATCCGCAAGGGAAATAAGGGAAATTTTTAGTTAAGCATTGCTCGCTACTTTATCAAGAAGTCTTGCGGAATCCCGTTTTGCTTTTCTTGTTGAGTGAGCGTAAATATTCATTGTGGTACTGACATCAGAGTGTCCTAACAGTTCCTGTACATCTTTCGGTGCAGCTCCATTGGAAAGCAGATTGCTGGTATAAGTGTGACGCAACTGGTGAAAATGGAAATCTTCAAATCCTTCCAGCTTCTTTGCCACTGATCTGCATACAATGCTGAGTGTACTCGGCAGTTCCAAAGAGCCATCTGGTCGCAGGCAGACAAAGGAGATTTCTTTGTAATCTGTCGGGATTTCCTGTGTTCCGTCAAGATGATAGTATTCATAATATACCCTGTTTTTCACATGCACTTCTTTGTAGTAATTGCGGTGATATAATTCGCCATACTGCATCCGGTTTTTGAGCTGTTCTTTTCTGGCAGCTTTCAGTACTTCAGTCAGCGTATCTCCAAAATCAACAATCCTTACTTTTTTCCGTTTCGTTGGTCCGATAATATTTTTGTGTTTCATGCCGTCGTAGCGGATACTGCGTTTTATGGTCAGGCATTGTTCCTCAAGGTTAATGTCCTGCCATGTAAGACCACAGGTTTCCCCGATACGGAGCCCGGCATAATACGCAATTTGAATCGGCAGAATAGCAGGTGGATTTTTCTTTTCCAGATATTGGATAAGCCGTTCATAATCCTCATGTGAAATCGGCTGTGTACCTTCTTCCACTTCATCATCGGAAAAGAGGTCAACTTCCTCTGCCTGCTTTTTCAGCTTAATATACTGCATCGGATTGAAACTGATTAACTGTTTTGGAAATACTGCAAAACGGAATGACTGCTGTAACACTGCGGAAAAAGAATGGATATAATCTTTGCTGTATCCTTTTCTTACTTTCCCGTCTGGAAACTCACCACCGAATGTAAGCAGATCAAGAAATGCCTGTAAATGTTCGGCAGTAACTGTTTTCAGTTTGCGGTCTGCAATCGGGTGTTTTTTGATATAGCGGATTACACCAAGATAATTTTCTACTGTACCGTTGCTGAGTGTCCCAGTTTTTAGTTCTTCTTCTGCCCACATGTCCAGAAGTTCTCCTACGGTAAGATTATCTGCCTTTGCGACAAATTTCTTATTTTCGTAATCTTCCAGTGCCTTGCGGAGAAGCTTTTCCGTCTCACTTTTACTCTCGGTTCCGGCGTATTCTTTCTGAACCATTTTACCGCTTGCATCTTCTACATAGAAGCGATAGTACCATTTTTTTCCTTTTTTTCTAACAGATCCTTTTGCCATAATCGTATGTCTCCTTTCGATATCAGACAATCGGAACTGTTGAAATGCTTCTTGCGTGTAAGTATATCACAACTCCGGTTGTCTTACTATACCGATTCAGAATCCTCATACATAACTTCGGATAAAAGATTGGCAAGCCTTTGTTCTGCTGCTTCCGGTTTCTTTGAATAGAGCCTTATCACATCTGCCATATCGTTAAATGCGTTGACAGTATGCGTGATCTCCCTGAGAAACATAATCTCATTATATTCATCTTTCGATTCAAATCCCATTACTTTGGCAATGTCCGCATCTTTGGTACTGCCTTTGTAATTTTTGCAGGCGAACTGAAACGAATCCAGAAACAATTCATATTGCTTTAACAGTAACAGCAGTAAGTCTTTAGAAAAAGCGTCTTCTGTTTTATTGAGGTCAAGAGGTAACTGTTTGAGAATGTTGCCCATCGCATCACGAATCTGCAATTCTTTCTTATCCGTAATATCAGTTTCATATTCATCGGTTTCCCCTTTGAGCCATTTGATTGATACATGAAGTGCTTCCGAGAGACCTTCCAGTACCATCTTTTTGGTATTGTCAATCGAACCGTTCTCATAACGCAGGATTGTGGAAGCGGTAACTCCCATCTTCTCTGCGACATAAGGCTGTGTCAGATTTAATTCCAGACGGCGCTGTTTTGCCCTGCTGCCGATCAGCTTGCGTAGTTCTTTATCTTTCATGCTGATGTGCCTCCTTTTTCGGTATGTCATTACTATACCACGTAACAACATATATTGCAATATGCAATTTAAAGAAAAGAAATATAATTTCATAATGCTTGACAACAAGATGCAAACACGCTATACTGACAGCACAAACGAAATTGCATAATGCAATCAATAAGGAGGTGGTCATATGACGCAAAGAAAGATCGCCTTATCTATTGAGGAAGCTGCTGATTATACGGGAATTGGCAGGAACACCCTGCGAAAGTTGGTAGAGTGGAAGAAACTTCCGGTATTGAAGGTTGGGAGAAAAGTCCTGATCAAAACAGATATGCTGGAACTCTTTATGGAAGCCAACGAGGGCAGGGACTTGAGGGATAAGGGAAATGTGAAAGCAGTCACAAGAAACGGTTCAACTTAAAAAAGCGGTTCCCGAAGAAACCGCCAAAGGTTCTATCAGACCGGAGCCATGATATACCTACACGCAAGCAGATTATACCATGTACTTCGTCTGATAGACAACAGGAAACTTATGTTTGGAAGAAAAATGAAAGGACGATGATATTTATGGCAAGATCAACAAAGAGTTATGAGGAGCGTATGCTCCAGTTGGAAAAGAAAGAACAGGAAAGCCTTGAGAAGGCAAAACAGTATGCAGCACAGAAACGGGAACTGAAGAAACGTCAGAAAGATGTGGAAACCAAAAAGCGGACACACAGGCTCTGCCAGATTGGCGGTGCGGTGGAATCGGTGCTGGGTTCTGCGATTGAGGAAGAAGATATCCCGAAGCTGATCGGCTTCTTAAAAAGGCAGGAAGCAAACGGAAAGTTTTTCTCAAAGGCAATGCAGAAAGAGCCAGTTGCAAATACGGAGGAAGTGTAATGCCGGAGGGAGTGGGTTTTCCATTCCCTTCATTGCTTTTTTATGAAGGGCGCACTTATGGACAACCAGAGGTCGTCCGTATAAGTTTGCCACAGATGGCAACCGGTCTGCGCTTACGCTTGCCGGGCTCGTTCCGTCGGCGGGGCTTTCAGCCAGACCTGCTCATGCCGCAGGAGGCACTCTTATGCAGAGGGCGTTCCGGCAGATACCATTTTCTTTTAGGGAAAAGGTTACCTGCTGGAAATCAAAGCCGGATACGGCAGAAAGGGGGAAACGGAGCATGGCGATTTTTCATTATACAGTAAAGATTGTTGGACGCAGCAAAGGAAAATCCATCATATCGGCGTCTGCTTATCTCAATGGCGATGTGATGAAAAATGAAGAAACAGGCAGGATCAGCTACTACACTTCAAAAAAAGAAGTCGTTTATACCAGCCTGATGATGTGTGAAAATGCACCACAGGAATGGCAGAATGTACCTGCTGAAACTATCAGACGGTTCCAGAAATCAGTCCGATATAAAAGAGCAGATAACAAAGAAGCTGCACTGGAAAAATTCAAACTTACTTTTCAGAAACAGCGTTTGTGGAATGAAGTTTTGAAGATTGAGAAGACCGCGGATGCACAGCTTGGCAGGTCGTTTGAGTTCTCACTACCGAAAGAATGGAACCGAAAGGAACAGATTGAATATACAACGGATTATATTCAGAAAATCTTTGTAGACAAAGGCATGTGTGCAGATTGGAGCATTCACGATAAGGGCGATGGAAACCCACATGTGCATTTACTTGTTACCATGCGTCCATTCAATCCAGACCATTCATGGGGAAACAAAGAAGTCAAAGACTGGGATTTTGTCAGAGATAATGATGGAAATATCGTGGTTGATGAGTCTCACCCGGACTGGTGGCAGGATAAAAAGAACCCTGCCCGTCATGGAATCCGAATCCCGGTATTGGACGAAAACGGTAATCCGAAAATCGGTGCAAGGAATCGTAAACAGTGGAAACGTGTATTAACCGATGCTACCGGATGGAACAATCCCAAAAATTGTGAACTATGGCGGAGCGAATGGGCAAATGTCTGTAATGCACATTTGAAAACGGAAAATCACATTGACCACCGTTCTTATGCAAGGCAGGGAAAATTTGAGATACCAACGATCCATGAGGGTGCGGATGCCAGAAAAATTGATGAGAAATTTCAAAACGGACAGACATCCTCCGCTTCATGGAAAGTGGAGGAAAACCAGATCATAAAAAGACAAAATGCACTGCTGGGTAAAATAAAGATTTCTTTTGGAAAAGTATCTGGTGCATTGACACAATGGAAGGAGCGATTGGATGACATTAGAAGAAAGCCGGGAAGTCATTCCCATGATGGAGACAATGATAAACCAGATCGAGGAACAGCAGAATCTTATGGCAGAGATGATACAGGAATTACAGGAACGGGACAGGCAGCTTCTGTTTTTTCAGGAGCAGAACCAGAGTTTAAAAAACTTAAACAGCGAATTATCCGGGCTGCTGAATCTTTTGCCAGATACAGAAGAACTGCTCTCACAGATCGAGCAACAGAAAACCAGAATCGAACAGTTGGAAACCGAGAATCAGCAATGGCAGGAATTAACGCAGAAGCTGAACAGCGAGAACAGCTTATTGCAGAAACAGAATACCGAATTGCTGACCTTAAACAGCAGATAGAGAAAGTGAGGGAGCTTGATGAACGGATGCAAAGACTTAGAGAACGTCGGGCAGGTGGAAGAACTTTTGCTGATGACAGAACAGATGCAGGACGAACTGGATCAGAAAGACCAGACAATTTTGGAACTGAACAAGCAGCTAAGCGAATCGCTGACCTTGAACGAGAAATTGAACAGCGAAAACAGAGTCGAGAATATCGAAGCATTGCGGACAAGATTAAGGCAAACAGAGGAGCGATTGACCAACGAGACAGACAGAAGGAAAAGAGCCGACGCAGAAGTCGTGGCATGGAAATTTAAGTATGAAAAAGCAGAACAGGAGAAACTTTATGCACAGACACACCAAAAGACGGTAGAGGTAGCTGTTGAGAAAAAAGTGCCTTATGAGAAATGTGAAAAATGTGACCGCACTGCTTACCAGAAAGCAAAAGAAAAATGCGATAACCGCAAAAGTCAGCTGGAAAAGAAATTTAAAAATATGACAACTGGTTATGAAAGTATCCTGTTCCTACTGGCATGGTACAGCATAACAATAACCCTGTTTACGGCTATTCTTTCGCCAGTTTTCCTTAACGACTGTATCACCTTTTTCGGTGTGTTAGGAAAAGGAATGGGAAGCTTGTTTCGGGAGTTTGTCATAGGTGCAGATTCTTTCGGACAGTTAAGCAGCGGAATACCTAACCGTATCCTTTCCGGGCTTATGTACTGGCTGATCGTAGCTATTGTTATGGGAATTTTATTTATAATAACCGGATTACTGATAGTTGGGATTGGCTATCAGGTTGGAAAAATCTACCGGAAATATTGCTGGGATATCCTCAGTATAATAGTGGCGATAACGAGTGCAGCTATTGTAATTTACTTTGGAGAATGGATAAAATCTGTTATTCCTGTAAATCTTATCACGCTGTTGCTACTGGTGCATGTGATTTATATTGGAATTCGATGCTATGTGAAAGACTGGCAGGAAGAACGGGGATATTATTAAGAGTAGGTCGGACAGCTAAATTTTTAAAGCTGTCCGATTTGTGCATAAAAATAAAATTTATTCGTTTGGATATTACTTTATTGGTTTTATTATAATAAAGCCAATTATAATAAGAAATAGTGTTAGTATCCATGAAATAGGAAAAGCATAATACAGAATATTTAACTGGCAATGCTGCCTGAAAATAGTATATATCCAGAGGATACGAAAACAACAGGTTCCTATGATAGTTGCAATAGCCGGGTATAAAGAGTGCCCAGTACCTCTTAATACACCTGTCGGAATCTCATAATAAAATGAACGCAGGCAGCGAAGCAACTGCGTTCATGAGCAAGTAGCGAAAGCGGATTGCGAATGTCCTATTTATATAACGTATACAAATGTAAATGGATATCTGATCCCGAATCTCACCTATAAATCCGGTGAGCAGATGGAGCAACTTGGCAAGTATGGTTTTCTTCACAGAGATTATCTGAAGAATCATCGAAATTCAACTTATCAGGTGATGCTTCTGCAGGACACCATTGGAGAGCATCTTCTGGAAGTAGACAAGGCAGCCAGAGAACGGGAAGAAGTGATTCTGAAACAGCTAGAGAAAAAAGAGCCTTTGCCGGATAAAGAGAAAGATCAGATTATCTGGGTATGATCTGGTTACGGACAGTCCGACAAAGAGAATCTATGAAGCAGTGAAGCGTATTCCGAAAGGACATGTGGCAACTTATGGGAAGATCGCAGAGATGGCGGGAGACCACAGAATGGCAAGAGCCGTGGGCAATGCACTGCATAAGAATCCGGATCCGGAACATATTCCGTGCTTCAGAGTGGTCAATGCGAAAGGTGAACTGGCCGGGGCATTTGCGTTTGGTGGAGAGGATGTACAGGCAGAACTTCTTCGAGCGGATGGAGTTGAAGTGATAAATGGAAGGGTAGATTTGGAAAAATATGGAATATGTGTCTGCGGAAATCTGGGAAAAAATTCCGGAAGATATTAAGAAGATGATAAATTTTCAGCGGATCAGCTGTTAACAATGGAATAAAAGCTTGACAAATTTCTAAATTTTTATATAATTATCAAAGGTAATTAACTGTGATAATTACTAGAAGTGCCATGAATGCAAAAGAAAGTATAAGTGGTGATTTTACTGATAATATATAAGGAGGACAGAATATGACAAGTGAAATAATAAAAAGGATGTTCGATGCATGTTATCAGGCAAAGCGGACCCGGGAGATGCTCCCACCGTTGCCCGAAGGTGTTCGTTCATCCTTTATTCAATATCTGGATACGATACAGTCTTTGGAAGGACAGGGCGTACAGGTAAAGGTGTCGGATATCAGTGATGCAATGGAGCTTCCAAGACCGGGAGTTACAAGAACTGTCAAAGAGATGGAAGAAAAAGGATACCTTAAGAAAATGGCTTCTGAAGCAGATGGACGTGTCACATACATAGCTGTTACAAGAAAGGGAACAAATCTTTCGCAGAAATATGACGAACAATATTTTAAAAGTCTGCTCCCTTACATGGAAGAAATCTCGGACGAAGATGCAGAATGTATGATACGGACGATAGAGAAATTTTATCAGATCATGTGCGAAAGGAGAAAACATTACGATGAACGATAAGGCAGATTTTACACAAGGAAGCATACTTAAAAAACTGATTGCATTTATGATACCGGTGCTGGGATCATTGATCCTGCAGGCGGCATACGGTGCAGTGGATCTTCTGGTAGTTGGAAGATTCGGTTCTACATCCGGGCTTTCAGCGGTTTCTACGGGAAGTCAGGTATTGAATCTTGTAACTTTTGTAGTGACACAGTTTGCAATGGGTATTACGGTACTGATTGCGAGATATCTCGGTGAAAAGAGACCAGAGCAGATTGGATCGGTCATTGGCGGATCAGCAGTTGTATTTACGATGATTGCAGTCGGATTATTTATTGTTATGGTTGGATTTGCACATCCAATCTCAGTCCTGATGCAGGCTCCGAAAGAGGCGGTTGAGCTGACCTCGGTATATGTGCGTATCTGCGGAGGCGGTATTTTCTTTATTGTTGCATACAATCTTTTATCAGCAATTTTCCGTGGACTGGGGGACAGTAAATCACCGTTGCTATTTGTATTTGTTGCATGTATTGTAAATGTGATCGGAGATATAGTACTTGTGGCAGGATTTCATATGGACGCAGCAGGTGCGGCGATTGCAACTGTTACAGCGCAGGCACTCAGCGTAGTATTTGCTATTGTTATTCTGATCAAAAAGGAACTTCCATTTAAGATTACCAGAAAAGATTTCGGGTTGAATAGTCAGTGTAAGAAATTCCTAAAGATCGGACTTCCGCTTGCACTGCAGGAGTTCCTGACACAGATGTCCTTCCTGGCACTTTGTGCATTTGTGAACCGGCTTGGCCTGGAAGCTTCTTCGGGTTACGGTGTTGCATGTAAGATTGTCAACTTTGCGATGCTGGTTCCAAGTGCGCTGATGCAGTCGATGGCATCCTTTGTATCTCAGAACATCGGAGCAGGCAAGGCAAAGCGTGCGAAGAAATCCATGTTTACCGGAATCGGTGTTGGCCTGGTTGTGGGATGTATAGTATTTTTATTGGTGATGTTTGGAGGCGATATACTGGCAGGGTTCTTCACAACGGATGTAGCCGTTATCCAGAAAGGGTATGCATATCTGAAAGGATTCGCACTGGAAACAATCGTGACAGCAATTCTGTTCAGTATGGTCGGATATTTCAATGGTAATAACAAGACGGTATGGGTAATGACACAGGGATTAATCCAGACATTGCTGGTACGTCTTCCATTTGCCTATGTGATGAGTATCCAGCCGAATGCAAGCCTGACGAAGATCGGTCTTGCGGCACCAGTATCGACAATGGTGGGAATCGTGCTAAATGTTGGATTTTATATTTATCTTGACCGTGCAGAGAAAAAAAGTAACGCTTTATAAATCATTATATGTTTAAAAAAGGGAGCGGGAGAGACACTGCAGGTAATTGCTTGAGACCAAGGGAATGCTTCTGGATGATGCATACAGCGTATCAGCTGGTTATATAATGTCAGTGACCAGAAAGCAGCAAAGCTGATAGAGGATACAGATAAAAGGCGTATGACAAATTATAACTTTTATACCGGGCAGAAGTGGGGAAAGGCCAGCAATTACACGTTGTGTCTGAACAGTTCACAGCTTGGATATGGCAGATGTGAAGCGGTTATTATGGAGTGCGCGAAATAAAAAATCCGGTTATAGTAAAATCCCATCTTTGGCAGTTGGAAAGAAAAAATGGCTGCATACCAAGCAAAATCAAGGTGTGCAAAAAAAATCTCAAATAATTAGCACTCACCTCTTGATCAAGCAACTTTTTAGGCAATAAACTTTACTCTTTGGCTTGCAGAAGAGGACAATCTTGCGTTGCTGGCGGATGCCGTTGGCTTGGAGATAACCTTTGATGAAACTGAGTCCAGCGTTGGAGATTTTAATGTAGACATTTATGCAACTGAAACAGGAACGGACAGAAAAACCATTATTGAAAATCAGCTTGAAGATACAGACCATGATTACCTTGGTAAATTGATTACATATGCCTCCGGCAAATCTGCCGATATTGTAATTTGGGTTGTCAAGAGAGCCAGAGAAGAACATCGCTCTGCAATTGAGTGGCTGAATAATCACATCGATGAGAATATTGCGCTCTTCTTGGTAGAAATCAAACTATACCAAATAGGCAGTTCGGATATCGCCGTTAAATTTGAAGTGGTAGAAAAGCCTAATGACTGGACAAGAAAGCCAACAGAATCCTTATATCTTATTCGGCAAATTTTTAAAATAAGGATAAGTGGTCTGAACAGTTCGATTGGGCGATGGACGTTGCCCTGAAGATGAAAAATACCTTCAAGAAATACTTATAAATAATAATCGCATTTGGTATACTTCCTGAAATGATTTTGAGACGTATACCATATCAGATTGCAATCCGACCATTTCAAACACCATATTTCAGAGAAATTGCATTGGCGATGAAAGATCGGACCAAAATTACTCCAGCAGTTAAAAAGTTCACAGAATATTTAAAATATAGGAACATTGATTAAATACTGAATCAAAACTAAAAAGTTTTCATTTGAAATTAATATGCAAATGGCTCAGTATTATTCAAACAAGGTATATTAAGAAACTTGCTTACCATCAATTATAGTAATTTTGATTAAGTAGCCTGTATGTGAAATAAAGAATACAGGCTACTTGTATTTTATAATTCTAATGAATCTTCCGCATCTACCCACATCTGCAAATTTCCATCAAGATATAATCTTGCATATTCAAGAGGTTCATCAATGGCGAGTGCGTTTAATGCACAGTCTGATCCTGGTGTGGTTTTTAAGTCCTTTTCTGCTTCCCAACAGTCAATGCGAAGCATATAGCCTGCACTGGTATAAACATCAATGCTGTTTCGTCCGGGATTATATTCTGCAAATATTGTTCTCATCGTATCTTATCTCCTTATCGATCAATAAATCATCTGTTACAAAAATCAGAAGCATTTCAATCAGTTCACCATGTCACTTTTATTTTGTGTTATACTGTTTTATATAATTTTTTTGCCCTTGTATTTTCCCTTATCAGTGTTCGTAAACACTGGTAGGACGATATAACACAAGGGAAACAATAAGGGAAAGCTCACCTGCGACAAATCCAGTGTTTTCAAGGAATTGCGGAGAATTTAATAACAAAATATAACAGTTATTAAATCTCTTAAAACAGGTGAAATCTCAATCTTTAATTTGTTAGAGGATTCAGAATATACAATCTGCCCCCTTAAAGCTCTAGGATCTGTTTTTTCATTCATTATCTACTAAACCTCCTATAATAACGTCCTTCCGCTTTATCCCAATGTCATAAAGGCATAACGTAAGATAAATATAATTGAAATAATCCATGTCAAAGCTTTGATTTCACGAGCTTTACCTGTAAACAGTTTCATAAAGCAATATGTGATTAATCCAACTGCTACACCATTTGCAATAGAATATGTAAATGGCATAAATACAACTGTACAGAATGCTGGCAATGCATTTGACATTTCACTGAAATCAACTTCTTTAATATTACTAAGCATCAGAATACCTACAAAAATCAGAGCTGGAGCTGTTGCCTGACCCGGTACGATACTTACTATTGGTGCAAATATGATTGAAGCAAGGAACAGTACTGCTGTTACTAAACTTGTCATACCTGTTCTTCCACCTGCAGCAATACCTGCACTGGATTCTACTACTGTTGTAACTGTAGATGTACCAACCATAGCACCTGCTGCTGTTGAAATCGCATCTGACATCAATGCTTCTTTCATGTGAAGGATTTCTCCATTCTCATCAATCATACCAGACTGTCTTGCAGCACCCATCAGAGTTCCAATAGAATCAAACATATTAACCAAAGAAAAACTAAGTACAAGCATTACTACTGTAAAGAATGTGCTTACTATATTGTCCCCTGCAAATAAACCTGCAAAGTCCATTTTAAATAATGATACTTCTGCAAAATCACTGAATTTTGCGCCCAAATTCATATCAAAAGAAGATAACTGTGTAACTCCCAAAGGAATTCCTGCTACAGTTGCCACTAAAATACCAATGATAATAGAACCTTTTACATTTCGTGCATTTAATACACCAATTACAATCAGACCGATCAGCGCAACAAGTGCTCCACAAATTAATGAAACATCTCCACCTTCACTTCTCCACTGTGCAAAGTCTACCATACTTACAAGTGTTGCTGAATTTCCTACAACTAATCCAGAATTTTTCAAACCGATAATCGTAATAAATAAACCAATTCCTGGCGTTATCGCCATTTTTACAGCATCCGGAATTGAACGGATGATTGCTTCTCTAAGTCCAACTGCTGTAATAACAATAAAGAAAATACCAGATATGAATACAATTACTAATGCCTGATTATAGGTATATCCCATAGCTAATACAACGGTATAAGCAAAAAACGCATTCAGTCCCATTCCCGGAGCTTGTGCAAACGGAACCTTTGCATACAGAGCACATAATATTGTTCCAATGAATGCACCAATACAAGTACCAATAAATACACCATTGGAAATCTTTCCTGCCATAACAGTATCTCCCATAATTACATATGGGTCTGCTAAAATCTGTGGATTCAGAATGAGAATATAAGCGATTGTAATAAATGTTGTTATTCCCGCTAAAATTTCAATTTTCATTGTAGAACCACTTTGTGAAATCCCAAAAAATCTTTCAAAAAAACTATCCCTTTTTTCCATTAGTATAACCTCACTTTCACATTTTGCAATTCTGCCATCTATGCAGTTCGGCTCTTGTTATGAAAAATTCCCCCTCCCTATAAAAAACATTAGCCTAAAAAGGGTCATCAAACAAAACTCTTTTTAGGCAAATAAAAAAAGAGTCACCACATAGGATTATGTAGTCAACTCTTTACGGTAGTTGGTAGAAACACTGGACCAATCTCCAGCATATACATAATAGCATTCGCATTAATTAATTTAATACAATCATACTATATTTGTTTACAATTATCTATTGATTTTATATTCAAAAAGCGTAATCATTTTTTGTACATATTGTATGTTTTGTTTTATTTTTCGCATTTTTTATGTGTTTATGCACATTTTAGAGACCTTGATACATTCTAATTCACCCTATATTTTACCCCGCGTCCTGCTCCTCTTCGTGTAATTACATTTTTATCCAGAAGACCATTGAGAACTCTTATTGTCTTATCTTTTCCCAAACCTGTAGCCTTCGCAAGCTCTGACCGTGTCATTTCATCCTTTTCTCTTAGTAACTTCCAAATCATCTTTTCTTCTGTTGATAAATCTTTCATATCTGTGAAAACTGGGAGTACTACCTGAATAGAATTCAAAAACACTTTATATTTTGGTTTTTCGATTGCATCTTTATATGCGTAATTAATTCGCATGATTCCGGTTCCGAATTTCTCTATATATTTCAATCTAAAAAACACATTTCCTATAATTGTATTTCGTAATATTGAAATCTGTCCATTTAGGTATTCTTCCTCATTAATTCCTTCCGGTAATCCACCTGGCGAATTAATTTCAATTCGATCCGAATACATGCTCACCTTTATAGAAGCTTTTACATCCCACATTCTATGGACCAAAGCATTTGCAATCGCCTCGCGAAAAGCTTTTTCTGGTATCTTATCAACTACATTTCTTGCTGTCCCTTCTATTTTCTCATACTGGTAATATCTCCGAAACATTTGAAGCACTTGCTCTAATTCGTCTAAAATAGAAATATATTCATACGCCTTTCGTTCCATAATTTCATCTATATTTTCCCCAAAACGTATTACATCAATTCCCATAAAACTATTCTTATCCGCAAGAAGTTCTGCCGCAACATTGAACCCAGTTTTATCTGAATATAACTCCAATGTCTTTAATATATCGCTATTCAGTTTTTCTATGTTCATTCCCTGTATTAGCACTTGCTCCAGTTTATTGAAAGTCAAATCTTGATTCTTTGCTATAATTTCTTCAAACGACTGATTTTGTTTATATTATAAAATCGTTGCAATTAATTTGCAACGATTCATCTTTTTGTTTTGAATTGATTGCATCAATTGAAGTAAAGTATTTCCAACAGAACACTTTTTATTCCTAATTGAGAGAATCACATTCCCCCAACCATGAAAACAACATCACCACACTTCCCAGAATAACAAGTATAATTGGCATTGCTTTATTTGCAAATACGGCTGCGATTCTTGCCCAGATGAGTGTAAATATAACATACAAAAAGGAGAGCTGTTTAATACAACTTACCAGTCTCCTTTTTTCTTTTATCATGCTATTAAATTTTTTTCATATATGCTACCGCTGCTTTTTCTACCTCAAGGCCCTCTTTATATCGATTCATAAACTCAGCGTATCCACATATTATTTCTTGATCCGGTACTATTTTTACACTTTTAGAATTTTTGAAAATATGATTATTTAGGAAATCTGTAAGCGTTTCTTCTGTATAATCCATGTATTCTGCCAATAGCGCAATTCCCCATGCACCACCTTCTCCCGCTGTTTCCATTACAATAACAGGTGTTTCCATTGCTGCTGCAAGATATTTTTGAGCAACTCCTCTTGTTTTAAAAATACCACCATGTCCCAATATTTTTTCAACTTTAACCGCTTCTTCTTTCATTAAAATATCCATTCCCAGTTTCATGGCTCCGAAACAAGTATACAACTGTGCTCGCATAAAATTAGCAAGAGTAAATTTTGTATTTGTTGGATGTAAAAACATTGGACAACCTTCATTCAATCCCACGCCATGTTCTCCTGAATGAAAGCAATACGGCAATAATCCTCCACAATCTTCTTCGCCCTTCAAGGACTCTTCAAAAAGAGTTTTATACAAATCTTTTTTCGATATTTCCATTTTGAATGCTTTCATACATTCGTCAAAAATTGAAATCCACGTATTAATTTCTGTGGTACAGTTGTTTGCATGTGCCATTGCAACTAATGCCCCCTCCGGAGTTGTAACCATATCTAATTGTCGATATACTTTTGATAATTCCCTTTCAAGAACAACCATAGCAAAAGCTGATGTACCTGCTGATACGTTTCCAGTCCTTTTTTCTACGCTATTTGTTGCAACCATACCAGTTCCTGCATCTCCCTCAGGCGGACACATCTTCGCTCCCGCCTGTAGCATTCCAGAAGTATCTAAAAGTAACGCACCTTTTTCTGTTAATACTCCTGCATTTTCTCCTGCAACAAGAATCTTGGGTAAAATCTGTTTTAATTTCCAGTTGAACTCTTTCGCCGCAATTAATTGATCAAACTGGCATAACATTTCTTGATTAAAATCCTTTTTTTCAATATCAATTGGAAACATGCCTGATGCATCTCCAATCCCAAGAACCTTCCTTCCTGTTAGCATCCAATGCACATAACCTGATAATGTTGTAAGATAGTCAATTTTTTCAACATGTTTTTCTTGATTCAGAATAGATTGATATAAATGTGCAATGCTCCATCGTTGCGGAATATTATAATTTAGCTTTTCTGTTAGAATATCAGCAGCTTCTTCTGTAATATTATTTCTCCATGTGCGAAACTCTGCTAATTGTTCTCCTTTTTTATCAAATGGAAGGTAGCCATGCATCATCGCACTTATTCCAATTGATTTTATTCTTTTTATTTTCACATTATATGTCATCGCAACATTTTCCAATAGATTCTGATAACATTTTTGAATTCCTGACCAGACTTCTGAAAGCTGATATGTCCAAATGCCATCGATAAGCTGATTCTCCCAATTATATCCACCAGTTTCCAGAATTTCTCCTTTTTTTCCGATCAATACAGCCTTTATTCTAGTCGAACCTAATTCTAATCCAAGGATTGCCTGTCCCTCTTCAATAATATTCTTTCGTTGTTCCATTTTTATCATAACACTCTACTCCACAGCAATCTTAAAAACAATCTTCTTTACAGATTCTTTTTCTATATTCTCTATACAAGGCATATGTGCATCCTGTGGCGCATAATACCCAAACGTACCACAACTAAGAATATTGTAGCCATGATGGTTTCTCTTTCTAAAAAATAGAATATCTTCTCTCGGTGTCCTATCTTCCTCTAATATAAGCTCATCCGAAAAATCCACATAAATTCTTTCATTTCCTTCAACTATATACTGCAAATCAGCATATTTTTTGTGGGCTTCCATTTTTCCTCCATCAAATTCTTTGGTTTTATAAAACTGAACAAGTGCAAACAATTTATCTCCAAGCAATTCATAACGTCCTGTTGGTAGCTTTTCCTTTTCAACACGAGCGATAAATTCTTTTATTTGTTCCACATATGGTCTTATTTCTTCATAATTATTTAGATTTTCTACTTTATCAAAAATCATTCCTCTTCATCGCTCCTATTTATCAGTTTTTTTCCAAACATTTTCCTTATAACTGGTCCAATCACTGGAGAAAGTAATGAAATTGCTGCTAAAGCAAGAAATACTGCACAAATCGGATGTGTAAAGAAAATAGAAAATTTCCCATCACTCATTGTAAGTGCTCCACGGAAGTTTGTCTCTGCAAGAGAACCTAAAATAATACCAATTACAATTGCAGACATTGAAAATTCTGTCTTGTTCATAAAGTAACCAAGAATTCCACAAGCAACCATTACAAATACATCTATCATTGAATTGTTATAAGCATATGCTCCAACAAAAGTAAGTGTAAAAATAACTGGAAGCAATATTTCTTTTGGGATATTTACTACCTTAACAAATACACGAATTAATGAAAATCCCATAACTCCCATTACAATATTTGCCAGTAATAAACCAATAAAAATTGCATATACCGAACTGGCCTGTTCTTTAAACAATAATGGTCCTGGCTGCATTCCCTGAACCATAAGTGCGCCAAGCATAATTGCTGTTGCACCATCTCCTGGAATGCCAAGTGTCAACATAGGAATCATGGCACCACCTGATACTGAATTATTACCAGCCTCAGGAGCAACAATTCCCTCCGGCTCGCCATTCCCAAAATTATCTTTATATTTTGACCATCTCTTCGCTTGGTCATAAGACACAAATGAAGCAATATCACCACCTGTTCCAGGAACACATCCTATAAATGTTCCAATAATTGAAGACCGCAATACTGTTACAAATACTCTCTTAATATCATCCCATGTTGGAAATACCCTGCTAATTTTCACATCTGTTTTTACATGCTTCTCCTTATAGCAATCTTCAACACTTTGTAATACCTGTGAAAAAGCAAATAATCCAATTAAAATAGGGACAAAAGAAATACCACCAAGCATATATGTCGTTCCAAATGTAAATCTCATAGAACCACTTAAATTATCAATTCCAATTGTTGCAATAAACAATCCAATAAATCCACCTAGCAATCCTTTTACAATTGAACCAGAAGAAACGCTTGTAATAATACTAAGTCCAAATACAGCAAGTGCAAAATATTCTGGTTTTGAAAATTTCAATGCAACCGACGCCAGCAATGGAGAAAAAATAATCAAACAAATCGCACTAAATACACCACCAAATGTTGAACCAAATGTAGATAACCCCAATGCTCTTCCGGGCTGTTTAAGTTTTGTTGCCATCGGATATCCATCCAATGTAGTAGCTACAGATGCCGGTGTTCCAGGAGTCTTCAATAATATAGCCGAAATAGAGCCTCCATAAATTGCTCCACAGTAAATACCAAGCAACATCAAAATTCCACCTACACCTTGAAATGCAAATGTTAATGGAAATAACAATGCAATTCCCATATTAACAGAGAGTCCTGGCATAGCTCCGATAAGAATACCTGCTCCAGTTCCAAAAATAAGACCAGCCAGATTTCCAATGGTAAAAACATTTCCCAGAGCTGTCATTATATCTGTCATTCTTTTTACCCCCTTTATCTAAAAAATATCGGTGCTGGCAATGTAATATTAAGCAGCATTCCAAACAGTACATAAATAGCAACCAAAGTAATTACTGTTGTCAATGCAATTCTTTTTACACTTCTTACTTCCAACAAATACATTACTGTCGGAATAAAAAGTAATATACCAACATAGAATCCAAGAAAATATAAGATTACACAAAATAGAATAATAACTCCAAACAGAATATATACTCTTATATTTGCTGGTGTTGATATTGTAAACGTTTTTTCTTCCAACTTCTTTTTATTTTTAATAGTTGAAATTAACAACACAGCTGAAAAAACAATAATCAGAGCTCCAAGAAGCATCGGCCAAAATCCTGCTCCCGGATCTCCTTCACCTAATTTAATTTTCAACGATGAAGCAAGCGCCACAATTCCTATTCCTACTAAAAACATGATTGCAGAAATTATATAATTTGCTTTCTTCATGTTTCCCATATCTTTTTGCCTCCCTATTATTCGGGCAAAGAAATTAATTCCTTTGCCCTTAATTCTACTATTTACTCAACATCAATATCTTTTAACAGATCTTCATACATTGCGTAATCTTCTTCCATCATTTTCTGACAATCCTCACCAATAATACACTGTGGATCGATTCCCTGTTTTTCAAAATACTCTTTAAATTCATCACTCTCACATGTTGTCTTTGCTGCATCTCTTAATTTTGTAAGAACATCTTCTGGAGTTCCTTTTGGTGCTACAAGACTTGCCCATGCACGAATTACCATATCATGTCCAAGTTCCTTAAATGTAGGCACATCTGGATAAATGCTTGAACGCTCTTCTGCCATGATTCCAAGAATCTTCATTTCGCCTGCATCTACCTGTGATTTATAACTAGATGGATCTGCAATTGTTGCATCGATATGACCACCTGTTAAAGCTGCTGCAATATCAGCTGAACCATTTGGATATGGAATATGTTTTAATTCAACATCAAACTCTTTTTCAAAACTTACAGCTGCCACATGCCAGATTGCTCCCATACCAGAGTTTCCAACTTGTACTTTTCCTGGATTTTCTTTACAATATGCCACAAAATCGTCAACAGAATCATATGGTGCATCTGCCGGTACAATCAATGCTGCTGGCGCTGCAATTGGTGCACAAATTGCTTCATAATCCTCTGGTGTTACCTGACATTTATTCTGCCATGGAAACATTGCTAACTCTACTGTAACCATTCCCAATGTATATCCATCCGCCTTTGCTGCTGATGTCTCAACCATTCCAGTAACACCGCCACCATCTGGTTTATTTGTTGCAACAAAATTGGATCCCTCCAAATTTTCTTTCATATATTGCATCAGACCTCTTGCTGCTGTATCAGTTCCACCACCTGCTGCTTTTGGTATAATTACAGAAATATCTTTACTTGGATAAGCATCTGCCGATGCTTTATCAGAACTTCCACTTGAACATCCCATCAATGTGGAAATTGCCATTACGCCTACCATTGTCATTGCAGCTAATTTTTTACACTTCATAATTTTATCCTCCCTAATCTCTTACCATATTTTCTACATTTTTTGCTAATCGATCTAATGCATGTACTTCTTTTTTAAACGTATCAGTCAAACCTTCTTTATTTTTCACCCTACTGTTGATCGTCATGTGAAGATTTTCGATTTCTGAAAGATGATATTTTGCATTAACTGGATAATGTTGTCTTTCAATTAAAGATGCTACTGTCAAGAAATCCGAAACTTCTACTGCTTTTTCGTCTTTATAGTTATCACACAACCATGTATACAACTGTGGATGGAAATTATCCATTACTCCGCAAAATCCTGCTGCCCCTTCTTTCATTGATTCCAGTAATGTTGTCGTATTTGCATTATATAATCTTAAATTTGAGCCTTTAATTACATTTAATTTTTCTTTTATCTGATTAATATCACAACAAGTATCCTTTAAGAAATAAAATCTTCCTGTAGATGCACACCATGAAATAGTTTCTGGTGAAAGTAATCTCTTATATGGATAAGGACACTCATAAAACCCTAACGGAATTTTAGCATCCATATTATCCAATATTTTCTTACAATTTTCGATCCATACTGAATCATTTTCATCTTCCTTGGCAAGACGATTTGTAATAAGAATTACAGCGTCTACCCCTGTTTCCGCAATTGCATTGAGTTCTTCAATTTGATCCTCCATTTTTTTTGATACATGTCCTGATGCAATGACCGGAACTCTTCCTGCTGCAAACTCTACTGTTTTTTTTGCATATTTGATTCTTTCCTCCAATGACAAATAAAACATTTCACTTGATTGGCATACCGCAAATAATCCTGATACCCCATTTTCAATATACCAGTCTACCAATTCTTTTAACGCCTCGTAATCCACTTCATTACTGTCCGTAAATGGGGTTAACATAACTGGCCATGATCCCCCCGGAAATCGATTTTCCATCTTGTGCTCCTTCCTTTCTATTCTCATTTTTTTATTTTCCAAAAGGCAATATTCTTCCTTTTGTATGTGTAAGTAATATATATGAACTCCTCATCCTGTATAATTGCAGGATAGGCAAATTCACCATCTCCCGAACTTAAATCTCTAAGCTTTTCCCAAGATTCTCCTCCATCTTTCGAAACTGCCAACGAAATAGGTGTTCGTTCTCCCCAATTCACTCCAATCGGATTATAAACAAGAAATAATCGTCCATTCTCAGCTCGAATCATATCTATTCCACTATTATTATTAGGAAGTTCTGTTGCATAAGCATCTGTCCAAGTCCTTCCTCCATCCTGTGAATCACTTCGATATATTTTCCCTTCTGTGCTTCTTAAAAGCATATGTACTTCATTAGGATTGCTTTCCCAAAGTGTTGGTTGAATCACCCCTCTTCCATAAAAAGATTGTTCACTTACAGGAATCGAACTATCCTTTTTATCTACTGTTCGTTCCCCTTCTATATATTCCAACTGTCGTATTTCCACTTCTGAAGATTTTTTCCATGTAACTCCATCATCATCCGAACAATCTGTAAATGCTTTCCATATTCCCGATTCTGTAGAACCTGGTGCAAGAATCCTACCGCTTGCCAGACGAATCGGCTTGTTTCTCACTGGTCCTCTTCCGCCAAAATCATCTTTAACCAATTCTTTTTCTTCACCAAATGATTCTCCGTTATCCTCAGAAATACGATACATTGTTCTCCATTTGCTTATTTCATTTCCAACCTTATAAAAGATAATAATTTTGGATTCATTAATGCGAAATAACACTGGATTCCAATGTGCCTCATCTGATTGTGCCAGAATTGCAGGTTTTTCGAAATAGTCTTCATTTCCACGCGCTATCCAAATTGCAACATCTTCATTCCCCTCTTTTGTCCCACCAAACCACGCTATTAAAAATTTTTCATCATCTAATTTTAATAATGTCGAAGCATGACACATATCCGTTGGGCACTTTTCCATTATTAATTTCATTTCTTCCTCCTTTTGTTCTGTATGTCAGAACGCCGTTCTGGTATACAATCTTTTTTTATGTGAACGCAATTTTTATTACGTTCACATTTGTTTACATTCTCTATTAAATATACATATTCTTACATCATAATCGATTTTCAATCTTCGCTACATACTTTTTCATCTGTAACGCCCAACTCTCAATCTTTTCTTCTGTAAAATGAACAGCCAGACCACTGACACTAATCGCAGCATACAATTTATGTGATTTATCAAATATTGGCATTGCCACACATTTTACACCAAATTCATGCTCCATATTATCAATTGCATATCCTCGTTGTCTTGTCACTTCAAGTTCTTTTCTTAATTGAGCTGCATCAGAAATCGTATGATCTGTATATATCGTAAGCTCCTTTTCAAGATATTCTTGGATTTCTTCTTCTGAAAGATTCGCAAGCATTGCTTTTCCAATACCTGTACAATGCATTTCTGCCCTTTCACCTAAAATGGATCTCATCAAATTTACTGACTCTGCTGGATATGTAGCATCCAAATATACAACTTCTCCTTCATGTGGTATTGCAAGATATACTCTCTCATCCGTAATATTAGCTAGCTCCTGCATATATGGCATGGCAATCTTGATAATAGAAAATGTATCCTCCATTGCTCTGCTTAATGCAAATACCTGCATTCCTAATTTGTACCGTTCTGTCTCTTCATCTTTTTCCAGATAATCCATTGCCTTGAGAGTAGTAAGTATATCATATACATTACTCTTGTATAAACCAAGGCGATCACTAATTTCTGTAACCCCCCAGGTTGGTTTTATCAAGAAACAATTCAGAACATCTAATGCTTTTTTTAATGATTTAACTTTAATTTCATCTTGAGCCATTTATAACTCCTTCTCGGTCGTTCTGTAATTCAGAACTTTGTTATGTTTTTCTGTATCTAAAGAATAGCACAGTTATTGCTTGATAACAATTGTCTAAACTCAATAGATTTTTTTCCGTTTTTTTGTTCATTTTGTATATTATCTTTTATTTAACAATCTTTTTGTTAATTTTTACTTAACAAATAAAAAAGAACTGTCGAATATAAAATAAAACGACAGCTCATTCCAAGTCACTCTATATTTTAGCCATTATTATGCATACTGGTTTTCTTCGTCAGTGCCTCATGCATCACAAACATCAAAATCAAAATAATAAACAAGTACACCGGCAATAACGCAACCGTGATATGATTTGCAATCAATCCAAAAACAGGCGGCATCAACAATGTTCCCACATACGCACTTGCCATCTGTATCCCGATAATTGCCTGTGATTTGTCTGCACCAAAATGTGTTGGCGTAGAATGGATTATACATGGATAGATTGGTGCACATCCAAGTCCGATCACTATCAAGCCAACCAATGACAATGTCTGACCAAATGGTAGGAACATAATCAAGATTCCGACCGCGATCAGCACTTGTCCTAACCGAATCATCTGAACATCATTTAATTTCATTGTAACAAATCCACTTAGCGCACGTCCAATGGTAATGCCTATGTAAAACATGCTTGCAAATGTTGCTGCTGTTTCTGCAGATACACCCTTATATAATGACAGATAACTGCTTGCCCACAATCCCGCGGTCTGTTCCAATGCACAGTAACAGAAAAAGCATACCATGATTTCTTTTGCTCCCGGTATTCGGATAACTTCTCTTAAAGATAAGGCTTTTGCTGAGACTTCCTGTCCATTGTCATCTATAATCTCTGGTCGATTCTTCCACAGAGGCAGGCTGAAGATCAAAATCATTGTAAGTACGATCTGCAATACAGATATCACACGATATCCACTATTCCAACTTCTTCCGTTTGTCAGGACATATCCCATAATGTATGGTCCTGCTGCCGCACCGATTCCCCACATACAATGCAGCCAGCTCATGTGTTTGCTCTCATAATGTAATGCCACATAATTATTCAGAGAAGCATCTACGCTTCCCGCACCGAGACCGTAAGGAATCGCCCACAAACATAATGCCACAAAAGAATGACTGGTGGAGAATCCAAATAACGCGACCGCCGTCATCGCTACACTGATTGCAGTTACCTTTCCCGTTCCTAATTTTCTCGTCAGTCGATCACTCTGCAAACTGGAAATAATGGTTCCAAATGCAATGATCATCGAAATTGCACCTGCATATGATATCGACACGTGTAATTCCCGATACATGGATGGCCACGCTGCTCCAAGCAACGCATCCGGCAATCCCAGACTAATAAATGATAAGTAAATGATAAGTAATAATAGTTGAAACATCGATGTAAACTTCCTTTTCTTTAATAATTCATATTTTAGCTTATTAGCACTTTTTTGTAATCTGTAAATGATACCATGATTCTCTCAATATTCCCCGATATTCCACTTGGCTTGCTTTTAAATATCTATTTGCCAGCATAAAACTCCAGACAGCGTTTTCGTCTTGATCCAACTGCTCGAATACAACCTGCTCATCAAAATTTACAAAGAGTGCAAGGTGTAAGGCACCAATAAATTTTTATGATTGGCAAAATTTTCTTCCCGAATCTTATTTTGCACTTAATTTTCTTTCCAGAACAACAAGTATACCGTCTCGACAGTACTTTCTTTGTCCCAACAAAGTTCCTGTGTTTCCCTGTCCCCAAAATACACCGGAAAACGGAACTTTATGTGCTTCAGGAATCTGCCATCCGGCTGCTCCTGCTCGTAAATGTCCACCTGTTCTACAAAGCTGTTAAGAAATTCTTTCTTCTCCAGGTCGGTGAACTTATCATATAGTTTATCAAAATATAAAAGAAATTGATAGACGTTTTCTTCTGATAATCAGATTCACTCCAAAATCCTGCATCCTCTGCAAAGAATTTAAAACATCTGCCGCATTACGACCGAATCTGGAAAGCTTGAACACCAGTACAAACTGAACCTCATCTGTTCCATTCTCAATATTATCCAACATTCTCTGGAATTCCGGTCTGCCCTCTATGCTCTTTCCAGATTTACCTTCATCGGAATGCTCATTTACGATTTCCATGTTCTGAAATTCCGCATATCTCTTGAGTTTTTCTTTCTGAGCATCCAGACTGTAGCCATCTACCTGCATGGTTGTGGATACTCTGGTATATATATCGCATTTAATCTTTTTATTCACTTTTCCTCCTCTCCTCAGAACATCCCAAAGCAATTTCCAACAATTCTGTTGCAACTTGTGGATTTCTGATACGCATTAAGTTATCCCAGACATCTGCTTTTCCAAGAAGATTCATCCCACCATGCCATACTATTTCATCATCAATAACGGCAAAGCATTCTTCTACTTCTTTTCTTGTTATCACATTTATTCCTACCAATTGCATTATTCTGATTAATTCATAACATACATCCGACTTTCCGTAAGTAATATCTTCCGGATCTGTTGTAATAACTGTGATCCTTACCCCTACTTCCTGTCTCTTCTTGATTAGTAATAAAAATCTGTCAATTTTATCTTGTCTGATATCCGGACTGGAAATCACCACCTTTTTTTCAGACTCTACAATATCTTGCTCAAATTTTTCGGTATAATTTACAGAATCAAATATTGCATTTATTATTTGTTTAGATTGCAACTCTTGCGTCCAGATTGAAAATCCTGTCTTCCTGTATGTTCTCAATCTTTTATTATACATTTTATCAAAATAACGCACATGCGAATCGATATAATCATACACATAAACGGCTTCTTTTCCGACATAATCTCTGTTTAATCTACCTACATACTGTTCCAGGCGTCCTTCAAAAGATACAGGTGCAGCAAGCATTAATACATCCAGTCTTGGAAAATCAAACCCTTCTCCTATTTTCTGACCAGTTGCCACCAAAATAAGCGATTCATTTTCAGGTATCTGCTTTAATTTTACTCTTATTTCAGTATTTTCCTTATCCGAATTATCCCCATATAGAAGGAATACATGATCTGCTTTTTCCTTTAAGGCATCATGTAATAATTTTGCATGTTCCTTAAATCTTGTCAAAATTACAGGCGTTTGTTTTCTTGCGACACAAGTTATAACATCATCTATAATCATTTCATTGCGCACCTTACTGGTACTAATCAAATTATATGCTTTATTAATATTATCCTTGCTTTCTACAGTATCAACTACTCTTGTGTATCTTGGTACAAAATAATGCCCAATTCCCTGTTCCTTAGCCCTCTCCAATGCAGTAAATCTATGTCTCAAAGGTCCCAACAACATATAGATAATCCGATCAAGGCTGTCACCACGTTTAGGTGTAGCAGAAACACCATACACGTATTTTGCGTTTATTTTTTGTAATAATTCCATAGATGTGTTAGAAGCTGCGTGATGGCATTCATCCATAATTACCATTCCGTAAGAATTAATTCGTTCATTAAATTTCCCTCTGCTGTACATTGAACCAACCATTGCAACATCTATGATCCCTGTCAATGTATTTTTATTTCCGTGCAAAACTCCTATGACGCTATCCCGTTTTTTCTTTCTTCCTGTTTTTGTTTCATATTCCGGTGGTTCTTCTCTTATCTCTAAGAAATGATTCAATTCATCAACCCACTGATTAAGCAAATCTTTACTTTGTAGCAAAATGAGCGTATTTACTTTTCGCTCTGCAATAAGGTAACTACAGACTACAGTCTTTCCAAAAGCAGTTGCCGCACTCAGAACCCCATCTGAATGTGATAATAATTTTTCTGCTGCTAATTCCTGTTGCATTCGCAAATCACCTTTAAAAGCTACTCTGATAGGTTGTCCTATTTCTCTTTGATCTGAAACATCAACTGAAATGCCTGCTTTTTCACATTCCTGTATAACATTTTCACGCAGTCCTCTCGGAATCTGTATATATCCATCTATATCCTTACCTAAATATACAGCACTAAAATTATAATAATTAGAATATCCCAGCCTTTTATTTTTGTAAAATTCCGGATTATCAAATGCCGCCAAACTACGAATCTGATTTTGTATTCTTGGCATAAGGTTTAAAGTATCAATATAAACTCCATTGCCCAATACCATGTGAAGCTTGCCCACAACATCTGACTTACAAAACTCACATTTCTTCTTCCATGGTTTCGGTCTGGTATTCTTATCAACATTGGCAAGCATTCCTCTGGCTTCCGCTAATTCTCCCTGCCATTTTGCCATGCATTGTTCAACCTCTTCTATTCCCAGCTTTCTTGTTTTATTAAAAAGAGTCTCCCATTGATCGGGATATGCATTCCAATTTTCATCTACAAAAGCACTATTTCCGTTTTTAAGTGCCTGTCCCTGTAATGGCAATGCAATCAAATTACCTATGCTGCTTGCCACATCCTGCGAAGGATACATTCTATCATAATAATGAAACGATTTCAGATTGATGGAAGTTGAACCTTTATCCAATAAGAGAAATCCGAAATTTCTTGCCGTTGCCGCCGGTATTGCCTTTTTAAAGAAAATCCATACATGTGCCCCTTTCCCGGAGCGGGATCTCTCAACTAAAGGTCTGATACCATTAAGCTCACACATTTTTCTAAGTGCTTCTACTTCTTTATACCACTCATTATCCGTATTTGCAAAGTCCGTAACCTCTGCTCCTTTTTCGTGATTGTCAAAATCAAATACAATAAATCTGCATGTACCATTTGGCAATAAAGGATATACACCTATTACATCTGATCCATCTTCTTTTGTGCCTAACAAATGAGCAATTATTTTTTTTACATCCAGACTTATCCATTTAGTATTTTCACATTCATCACAAAACACTTTCTCTTTACGTTGTTTAGGGCAAAACCGGTCATTCCAACGATTCGCACATTGTGGAAAATAGCCCCCGTTCTTTTCTCTTCTGGCATATACATCTTCTCTTCCCCAAAACATAGAAAAGAAACGTATTGCCATTTTCTCTGTAATATACGATGGATTTACAATACGATTTCCTTGATCCAGGTCATATTCTTCTGCACTTTCTATTTTTTCTTCAAAATGATTCACCTCTTCATAGGAAATGCCTGCTTTCTTCAATTTATCTTTTAATATCTTGTTCTCATATTCAAGCAACCTAACCATCTTTCTCAATGAATCTGCATCATATGCTTCTATGTTCAAACCTTCCACCTACAATTCTTATTATTTTGTCACTGATCCAGGAAACCTGGTCGCTAAAAAAAAGAAATTTTTTCAATATTATCTACTATTGTTTCCGATACTTCTCCCCACGAAAGATCATCAACAAAATAGTTTACACGCTTAAAATGATTCCACATTTCGTCGAGTCCAAAATCATCTTTAATCTTGTCTAAAGTTTCTCTCACTTCCTCCTCGCCAAAAGAAGTTTCACGCTTCATGCAAGTAGCCGCAAATGCCTTTTTCAAAACATCAAAGCTTATCTGGTCAGCCTTTGAATTCATAATCTCATATACATCATAAAAATCCCTCATTCTGGTATTCGCAAGTCCTCTTGCCAAAATCGTCTGCATCTTTTCTGCAAGAAGAGTTTCAAGATTATACGACAAAACTGAAATTGATCTGTCTTCAAACATAAGCTTGTATTTATACTCCACTGCACCTGGCGTGATTGCATCATCCGTAGAAATATCGATCTTAAAAGGTTGTCTCATTCGTTCCAGATTAGCTTCTATCATCATCCTAATGCCAGGATAGTCAAATTCTTCCATGATTTCTTTTACTGATGTAATCTTAAAGTTTACCCCATCTTCAAGCTGAAGCTCACCGATTCTCTCAATGATTGCTCTAGCATCCTTCTCATTAAGAGGTAATGCTTTCACAGTGGTATCGATATCCATTGTAGCTCTCATGTCTACACCGACAATAGAAGCAACAAGCATTCCGCCTTTCAAAATAAAATTATTCCTGTATTCAGAAACAGAAACTCTTTCTAAGAACCTTTCCATAAAATATGTTCTAATTAGTGCTTGCGCAACTTCACTATTCCCGCCGGACATATTTTTTACTTTGTCTTTAAGTTGTTTCGCTGTATGAATCATACCATTACCTCCACATACATCATCACTTCATCCCTTACTCCAAGTTTAACCGCATACTCAATCAATCTTGAAAGATTCTTTTCCTTCGAGGACATATATTCCTTGATTGCTGTCTGATATAACTGAATTTCATATTTCTTTCGATCTTTAATCAAATCACAAATACATCTTTCCTTGTCATATACTTTAACCAAATTACCGCTGCTTGACGGGATTTCACAGGTCCCCATATCAAGAATCTCTGGGTTTGCGTAACGAACTTCTTTGTTTTTCTTTTTGATATGTGTTGCATTATACCCGGTAGGAACAGTGAAACAAATATGACTGTATTCTCTGTCGATAAGACCATGCAAATAAAGGGCGGTCTCGCCCGAATAAATAATATTCTTATTTCGTTGCTGGAGTACAAACAACTCATCTGGCCACACATTATCTAAGATATAAATGCCATGTGCCACTTTTTCCATATCATGCTCTCTGACGTATTTTGAGACAGATGGCTTTGATACACCTGATTCAACGGCCTTCGATGTAATCAAATATCCATTGTCTTTTTCAATTAGCGATTCCAAAATATCTGATGTTGACATAGTTGTCCTCCTTATCCTTGATATTTACTTTCGTGCTTAAATTATATTATATTTAAGCGTAATAGTAAACACAATCCTTATATGCTTGCAGAAGTAAAAGATAATCTGAGCTTATTTTACAGAACCTGCCGGGAAACCACATTGAATAGAAATTGAATCGATGCGATTTTTCTTCTATTAGCACTTGTTTAAAAAATTATATCAGCGAAAGTAATCATATGAGTCAGCCTGATTTTTTATACGAATTATTTGAAGATTTTATAGATGATCCGGCAAATCAGGATTTTTCAATGGACAACGGTCTGGTTTTCCGCTGGATGACTGGTCAGGCTAAAATCAGTCCTAAAATATCCGCTTACTATTCCAAGCCATCCAATCAGGAAAAATTAGCCCATACCATCCACCAGAATCTTCTTACACTGATGTCTGACTGTAATATGGCTATACAGGATATTTACACTTTATTCATTCAGGATGACAGCATCTCAGATGCGAAAAAGAAAAATCTGACTCCCTTATGTAGAATATACCGGCAATCTTCATCAGGATATTACTGACATGGATTTTATTGACGATCTGCCGGAAAGCACGGAACAGGAACGTTTCCAAAGGCACAACCGATTCCTGCGTTCTCTAAAGGCTGATACTCTGTTAATCATAGACAATTTCAATGTCACTGCTACACAAGACAGCTTTCTGTCAGTAGTATTAAAATATCGCTGCCAGATTTTGTTTACAACCAGAAGCAGACTGGATGAGTACTGTACCCTGCCATTAAAAGAAATATCAGATATGAACGCTCTCTTCCAGCTGGCATCAGTATTTTATTCAGAGGCAGACACGTACCGGGCAACAGTTGAAAAGATCATCGAAACTGTTCACTCTCATACTTTTGCTGTGGAACTGGCAGCAAAACTACCTATTACAGTCATATCCATACGCTGTTTTCGTTATACACTTTATCTCTTAAACAGCAGGATAACAGCACATATGTTTAATGCATAGAATGGAAGTAGATTATTACAAAAAGCTATTTCAAACAATAGGAACTATCTTAGATCTGATTGAAAAAGATGATATGCCAAAGTATCTGCTTTTTCTGGAAAATGCATTTCCATACATGGATAACTATAACTATCACAAAGGTATGAAGGGAATCATTCAGGAACTGAAGGTGCTGTTAAAGACAAAAAGCATTGGTACCGACTCTGACCGGGCGTTATTACTGGATTTTCAGGCACCCCTTGAAACCAAACCTGAAAAAGCAATAAAACTGGAAAAAGATGCACTTGCCCAGATAGAAAATATCACTGCTGACAATGCTCGCCTCGTTTCTAACCTTCATGCCAATCTTGGAGGACTTTACCGCATGAACGGTTATCCCGATCTTGCAAGAGAACACATGCAACCATTTATCTGATGACCGCAAATCTTTCACAAGCCAAAACACATTTTAAAAAAGCTTTCAAAATATATGAAAAGATCTGGGCTGATGAGCCTGAAATGATTGAAGCAAAATATCGGGAGATTCAGGAATTATATCCACAGATTGGATTTTCCATTGGAAAAACTCTATCCGTTCTTTTAACAAAACAATCATAATTTACGGCGGGCAACTTGCCCGCCGTTATATTCAACTATTCGTCAAATAAATATACGCATCTTCCAAAGTGATATCATTATCCGGGACACACTTCTCATTTGGCTTTTCTTTGCTTAACACTTTCATATGAATTCCATTTTCTACATACTGCTTAGATGAAATAGAATACTTGGCTTCTAACAAATGGGCTTCTTCTGCATTTTGTACCGTACAATTCCAAACACAGCCCTTTGCATTTTCCAGCAATCCACTCACGCTTCCGGAATATAAAAAATTTCCTTTTTTCATTATGGCAAGTTGTGTACAGGTTGCTGCTAAATCTTCTACTACATGAGTGGAAAACAGCACCGTTCTATCCTTTGAAAAATCAACCAGAAGATTGCGGATCCTGATTCTTTCTTCCGGATCTAACCCAGTTGTCGGTTCATCAATAATCAAAAAATCCGGATTATTAAGAAGTGCCTGTATGAGTCCGACACGTCTCTTCATACCACCAGATAATTGCCGCATTTTTTTATTCTGATGCTCTGTAAGAGAAGTTTTTTCCAGATAATAAGTAATTCTTGGTTCGAGGTCATTTCTGGATACTCCTGACAGTCCTCCCATATATACAAGACATTCTTTCACCGTAAGATTCGGATATAAGTCGATTTCCTGTGGAAGATAACCAATCTTTTTCTGTATTTTCTCATAATTTCCCTCGTTATACAGAATTCCATCAAGGGAAACCATTCCTTCCGTTTGTTTTAAAACGGTTGTAAGAACCCTCATCAAAGTGGTTTTTCCAGCACCATTCTCACCCAAAAGTCCGTAAATTCCCTTAGGTATTTCAAGAGATGCCTTATTTACTGCAACTACACCATTTTTAAATCTAACTGTTAAATCATTTATTCTAATACTCATAATCTATCCTCTTTTCTTTAAAGCCATTGGTAATACTGCAAATAAAAACAGCCCCGCTATAAAAGACACAAGCGTTCCATAAATCCAACTCTCGGACATTAATTGAGTAGGTTCACAAA
>NZ_RBZR01000026.1:0-2695 GCF_003628495.1 Ruminococcus sp. B05
TTGCTCGCAAAAAAGCCACTAAACTCCGTCCCCTTTTGGCTCCCTGGTCCACTAAACTCCGTCCCCTTTTGCCCCCCCCTTACCTCTTAAAGAGCGTCAAAATGTTTTGACCATCTTTGTACTCATAAGAAATTTCATCCATTATCTTTTTCACCATAAAGATTCCAAGCCCGCCGTTTTCCCGTTCTTCCAGCGGTAAACTAATATCCGGATCTGCTTTTTCTCTAGGATCATATGGGCGTCCATTATCCGTAAACTGCAAAATCACCTGATCATTTATCGAAGCACATCCGACCTTAACGCTGGTTGCACCACTATAATAAATAATATTAGATAAAATTTCATCCACAACTACATTGATCTGCAAAACTGTTTTTGCCGGAACTTCTGCCTCGGAAAGAATTCTGTCAAAAAACTCTGTCACCTCTGGCATTTTGTCCAAAGATGGTGCAATTTTCATTTCTTTCAAATCCGGCAGCGTATTTTTTATTTCGAGACACAGCATGGTAATATCATCAAATTGCTCCGCTTCACCGGCAAAGAATTTCACATCTTGATGTACTGCTTCTAACAGCTGACTGCATGAACCTGTTTTAGCTCTATTAAGGGCAACTACCATTC
Organism: Ruminococcus sp. B05; assembly: GCF_003628495.1. Classification (NCBI taxonomy): domain Bacteria; kingdom Bacillati; phylum Bacillota; class Clostridia; order Eubacteriales; family Oscillospiraceae; genus Ruminococcus; species Ruminococcus sp. B05. The sequence continues at coordinate 622 of NZ_RBZR01000026.1, forward strand.
TGTCCGTTCCATATAGTGTGTTAGACAAATTAATTGTTTCCGGCACACCGTCCGTATAAACAAAGAGCCTATCACCTGCATTCATTTCCAGCACGTATTCCTTATATCGAATATCCTCCATAGCAGCCAGTACAAATCCATGTTTATCTTTATAAAGCTCAAATTCTCCGTCTTTACGCATAATTACCGGATATTCGTGTCCTGCATTTGCACATATCATTTTTCCGGTAGATATTTCCAGAATACCAAGCCAGACGGTTACAAACATTTCAGCATCGTTATTTTCACAAAGCTGATTATTCACTTTTTCTAACACTGCCGCCGGAGACAATCCACTCTGTGTCGCTGATTTGATCAACGTTTTTGAAATCATCATAAACATTGCCGCCGGGACACCTTTACCAGATACATCTGCCATTACCATTGCTAGATGATCTTCATCCACCAGGAAAAAATCATAAAAATCACCGCCGACTTCTTTTGCAGGGGTCATAGATGCAAAAATATCAAATTCATGCCGATCAGGAAATGGCGGGAAAATACATGGAAGCATGGACTCCTGGATATGTTTTGCAACATCTAATTCCGCTCCGATACGTTCCTTCTCAGCAGTTATTTTAGAGAGGTTTGATATATAATTCTGAATTTCCTCCAACATAAAATTAAAGGAATCGCTCAAAGACTCTATCTCATCTCCTGTCTTGATTTCTATACGCTGATTTTCAAAGTTATTTGTCTCTGTGATTTCCTGTGTAAAATCGGTAAGCTTTCCAATCGGTTTTGTCACCATCTTTCTGACGAAGAAAATGTACGCGACGATGGTCAAACCAATAATCGCAAAAGAAATCAACAGCATATTGGTCAGCAAAGAAATTAAGTATGTCCTTGCTTCACTCATATCAAGTATATACTGGATTTCTGCGATTGCATTTCCCGATTCATCAAGGATAACCGATACCCACGTGTAGTTGTATCCATAATCATTATCCGTGACAATTGGTTTATCAAGTCCCTTATTCTTTGCATATCTTTGCCAAATGGTAACATACTTCTCCATATCTGCCGGGTCGTCCGGATTCGCCGCATCGACATAAAGGATATCGCTTCCGTAAGGAATCTGATTTGCAGGATCATCTCCCATTTCTTCGACCAGAGCGTCAATATAAAAACAAACACTATCTTCGTCCGGAACTACGAGTGAAAGAGATGTAACGTCACCATCTTTTTTCAGCTGGTTAAAAAGTTTGCACATTTTTTGATACTCCGGTGTCTGATTTCCTTCATCCGAAATAATTGTTTTTACATCTTCCACATCAATCATCGCAGCTATAACATTACAATTTGTCATCACTCGCTTTGCATACATTTTCCCAAGGTAGGATTTAGACGTCGCATAACTAAAGAGTGATGTCGCAATTGTAAGTATCAACCCTACAATCCCCAGTGAAATGATAAATTTTGGTAAAAGTTTAATTTTCATCCTTCATCCCTCCTAAAGTAATTTGTAGTAAATCTCCGCATCATTTCTACCGCAAGTTCATTTCCCCGATATTCCTTCTTGATTCCCACAGACTGTATCTTTCCCACTTTTTTATTGGAATCGGAATATACCTCACGACTAAGATAAAATCTCATTCCATTTTCAAGAGTAATTGTATACATTATTCACTGCCTTTCGTACAAGTCAACATTTTTATCCCCATAGAGATTGTTGATTTCTTCTGCAGAATTAGACGTTTTAAAGTCTTATAATTACACTCCAGCCATTCTGCCCACGATTTATATTTTTCATTGCCATAGGATTGTTGCGCTTTCGTGGCAAGTTTCTCATTGTATTCCAGTCCGAGTACTCGTGATACTGCCTCCGAAGAAAAACGTTCCACTGTTTTCATTCCATCGTTACATCCGATATCAAGCACAGCTGTTCCTCCTTTTTTCAGTATAATTATATTTATTTTAACACTTTTCTTGTGGGAAGCCAACCGTTAGTGGACCAGATAGAGAAGGAGTTTAGTGGCTTTTTTTCGAGCAAAAAAACCACAAAAAAAACAACCACAAATGTAAAAAAAAAACA
>NZ_RBZR01000027.1:0-40461 GCF_003628495.1 Ruminococcus sp. B05
GTTTTTGTGTGTTACCCAAACGTTTTGTGCACCTTATTTTTTTTTTTTTTAGTGGCTTTTTTGCTCGAAAAAAAGCCACTAAACTCCTTCCCTATCTGGTCCACTAAACTCCATCCCGGTTGGTCACATCTGATACTTTTTCAGATCCACCTTTCCATCTATAACCTCCACACCATCTTCTCTCAAAAGTTCTGCCTGCACATTCGCTCCGCCAAACGCAAATGCTCCGGCAAGCTCTCCTTTTGCATTCACGACACGGAAACATGGAATATGCTCCGGATCTGGATTCTTGTGAAGTGCATTCCCAACAGCCCTAGACATCTTTTCATTTCCTGCCATCTTCGCAACCTGACTGTAAGTTGCCACATGCCCTTTCGGAATCTTTTTCACAGCCTCATAAATCCTTTTCGTAGGGCTGTCTGTCACAAGGTCATAGCTCTCGCCGATCATCTGCTTAATATCCTTGTCCGGAACAGATCCATCCAGAATAATTGTATTCCAATGCTCTTTGTTCTGATGATATCCTGGAATTACTGACGGATACGCAGCACGCCAGAAATCTCTCCATCTAAAATCAGTCTTTACATTCAAGCAAATCTTTTCGTCTTTTTCATAAATCCACAAAAATATCTTTTTACTTGGCTTTACACGGATTACTTGCCATCGTTGGTCTTTGAAGGGTCTGTCTTCATAGCTGTCCTGAAAAGTCAGACCATAGGTAACTGCTTCCTCTCTTGTTTTCATCTTATCTCACCACTCTTTTTTTGTTTACTCTAAGCATAAAGTATATTTTCCAAAATGAACACCCCTTGGAGCAAAATTTGTCACCTATTAGAAATGTGCACCGCAAGGCGCACAGTAACAAAAACAGGAACAATCTCTGCTCCTGTTTTTGTTAACCATATTATATTCTTACAGCATAGCTCCAAAATCTGTTACAATTGCCTGTCCTGTAATCGCCTTTGATTCATCACTTGCAAAGAACAAAATTACATTTGCTACGTCTTCGGCTGTACAAGATGGTGTTCTAAGATTACTATGTGTTGACATCGCACCAATCATATCCGGATCAAGTGCTGCCGGATTTGTTCCTGATGTCATTGGTGTAATAATATTTCCCGGGCAGATTGCATTACAACGAATACCTGTTGCCTGGAAACGAAGTGCTGTATGCTTTGTCACACCTACGATTGCTGCTTTTGATGCTACATAAGCAGCTCCGCCACATCCCTTTACTCCGGCAATAGAAGCAACATTTACGATGGATGCTCCTGCCTGCATCTTCCGTGCTGCTGCACGCATGCAGCGCATAGTTCCTTTTTCATTCGTCTCTACGATACGATCAAGATCTTCATCTGAGAATCGATCGATTGGTTTCAGCCCTTCCTCAAGGATTCCTGCATTATTCACAAGAATATCTACCTTGCCATACTTTTCAATCACGAGATCCATCAGTCGCTCCGGATCCCCTTTCTTCGAGATATCTGTTGAAACAGCATAAACTTCTCCGCCTGCTGCCTTAATCTCTTCTGCTACTTTCTCCAATGCAGCCTCTCTTCTTGCTGTGATAACAACAGTTGCGCCTTCTTTAGCGAACATTTTTGCTGTTACTTCTCCAACTCCTGAGTTACCTCCTGTAATAATAGCCACTTTACCTTTCAAACGATCCATTTCAAAGATCCTCCTTTGTTGTTATAGGTAAAATTATACAATTTTTCTTTCTGTTTTTCAATCTTTTTATATATATTCTATATTTTAATATAACATAAATACTTTACTGAAATTCTGCCCCAAAATTGCAAGCCTTAGTTATTTTCCATCCCCAGCGGCTCTAACCTCTTTCGGTGTCTTCCCATAATACTTCTCAAACAAATGATAGAAATGACTCACGTTCTCATATCCCACCTGCTGTGCGATCTGCTTCACCGGAAGTGTCGTCTGCTCCAGCAACTGTTTCGCATACTTCATACGCACCTCGATCAGATATTGCTGAAACGATTTTCCACGATATTTTTTTAGGATCAGAGAATAATAGTTCCACTGCACGCAGACGTTGAAGATGCCGGTAAACTGGCTGCATTCGGTTCTGCCAATCCGATTACGGAGGAGAATTATACTACGGGAGATTTCACTTCCTATCGTGGAGTTGCAACAGCGATTGTTCAGAGCGGATATGAGGCGGGGCTGTGTACTCTGACCGTATCCGGTGAGGGATTTGAGGCGAAATCCGTAGAATTAGAAATAAAATAAAATCAACTACCTAAAATATCGAGAGCAGAAAATGATTTTCCTGCCCTCGATATTTTTAATTTCTATCTATAATTAAACCTGTCCCAATGCCGCATTCAGCATCTTCTCCTGCTCTTCTTCCATCTCTCCTGCAAACATCTTTGCCACATCTCTCAAGGACATGTCATATACGATATCCGGAATTGTATCCACATCCATCATAGAACCAAGGAAACTTCTCGTCTTCGGATTACTTAGGATCTCTTCCATCGTGGAATCCACGCTGTAAGTTTTCTTCAGCGGTTCTGCCGCTTCATAGGTCACTTCATAGTTTCCGGCTTCTACCAGGCATACTCCGTCTTTCACATTTGCAAACAATGGATTCTCTTTCTCTTCATATACACTGTCCGGTGCATACGGCAGACTGATTTCCGCTTCACATCCAAAAGGGACAGAAAATCGAAGTTGTATTTTATTTCCATCCAGTATCTTCCAACTGCTCTGATAGGTTCCACAGGCAGAATCATAGGAAGCATCTACATAACCTAATTCCGCATTTATCTTTGGATAAATCTTCATCTTTCTTCCACCCGGATTCTGTTCTGTTACATCAATACCTGCCACATGTCTGTAAACCCATTCCAGCACTGCTCCGTAAGAATAATGGTTTAGGCTGTTCATCCCTGTACTTGAGACATGTCCGCTCTCATCTAGTGAGTTCCATCTCTCCCACACAGTTGTCGCACCCAGTTTCACCTCATAGAGCCATCCCGGAAATTCTTCATTCAGAAGCAGCCGGTAAGCAAGATCTGACATGCCATTCTCTGTAAGTACATTACACAGAAGTGGAGTGCCCACGAATCCGGTATTCAGCTTATATCCATTCTGTCGGAACAGTGTTTTCAGCATCTTGGCTGTCATTGTTTCATTTTCTGACAGGTGATATTTTAATGCAAGAGTAAGACCTGTCTGTGTCTTGATCGCGCATCTTCCAGTTGCTGTAAAGTATTCGTCCTTCACTACCTTCCACTGCTGATCGGCAATCTCCTGATATTCCTTCTGCAACTCAGATTTTCCTAATACTTCTGCTGCTTTCGCAACAATCTGCGCACTGGCTGCATAATAGACGTCTGCAATATAAGCTTCGTCTGTCGCACCATATACATTTCCTTCTTTTGCTCCCGGACGGTCGAGTGCCAGCCAGTCACCGTAATGGAAAGAGTTTCTCCATCCATGATGCTCGCCATCCACCTTTCTGATATAATCCACCCATGCTTTCATGCTGTCAATCTGCTGTTCCAGTATGGTCTTATCTCCACTGAACAAATAGACATTCCACGGAATGATACATGCTGCATCTCCCCATGCACAAGATGTCTTACTCGGACCAAATGTTGGTACAACTTCCGGTACCATACCATCTGCAAGCAACTGTTCCTGATACATGTCATATAAAAATTTTCTGTAAAACGCATAAGTATCCGCAAGATAACTTGCTGTTGCAGAGAATACCTGTGTATCTTCCGTCCATCCCATTCGTTCATCTCTCTGTGGACAGTCCGTCGGGACATCCAGGAAGTTTCCTCTCATTCCCCACTCTACATTGGAAATCAACTGGTTCACAAGCTCATGTCCTGTCTCTAAGCGTCCTGTTTTCTCATAGTCACTGCAAAGAACAAGCGCTGTAAAATCATCACAGGACAGATTTGTAACACCACTCACTTTCACATATCTGTAGCCATAATAAGTAAAATGCGGAACGATTTCTTTTTCTGTTCCATCGGAAATATAATGATATTCTGACTTTGCAGTTCTCAGGTTTCCATTATAGAAGTTCCCATCCTGAAGCACTTCGCCTGTCTGAATCAGGATTTCAGTTCCTGCTGGTTCCTTTACATGGAACTTGAAAATTCCCGTAATCTCCTGTCCGAGATCAAATACTTGTTCTCCTGCCGGCGTATGAATCAGCTCAATTGGTTTCATTTCTTTATAAACCATTACAGGAAGAGATAAGCGTTCCATCAGTCTGCCCTTTGGCTCCTCTGTAAGAATCGCCATTGATTTTGGAACATCCGGTAAAGTATCATCTCTCTTCTCCCCATCATAGATATTTGAAAAAGAAATCTTACTTTCCGTTACTTTCCAGGATTCATCTGTACCGATCACCTCTTTGGATCCATCCATATAATCGACATGAACTTCTGCGATCAACTTCCATGCATCTCCAAAGAAACATTTCTTCTCCGGCTGACTGAAACCAAATCTTCCCTTGTACCAGCCATCTCCGAGAAGAACAGAAAGTTCTCCTCCAGCTTTCATCTGCTCTGTAACATCATACGTCTGATACTGGATCCACTGATCATAATTGTTGCAGTATGGAGCCAGATATTCCTTTCCGATTTTTTCTGGTTTTCCGATCTTATTCGAGGTAAAATATGCCTCGTACAGTCCCAGACCACAGATATAGAGTCTTGCCCGCTCAACTTCTTTTTCTGTTGAAACCGGTTTGGAAAAGATTGGATGTCTTCCCTCTTTCCATCCACAGGTGATCCATTTTCCTACCCATGGTTCGTCCTGCTTTGCCGTCTCAAAAAACTGAACATCGGATTCTACTACTTCTTCCTGATCTGTTGTCACAATAACTTTCCAGTAATATCTCGTATACGGTGCTGTCTGGAAATCCACTTTTGTTCCACAGCTGTCAAGCTCTGCTTCCTTTGTATCAAAGAGGATTTCTGAAAAGTCTTTCTCTTTACTAATCAGAATTCTTGCATTTTTCTGCTTCTTCCCCTTACATTCCTTTACTTTCCAGGAAAATACAATCTGCTCCATATAAAATCCAACCGGATTTGTAATGTGATTTGTCTTTGCCGCGTAAATCTTACCCATAACGTTCTCCTTATACTACATTACCGGCCATTCCCATACAAATGACCGGTATCCATGAATCTATTTTATTCTGCTTTGTCTGCGGAATGTCTTTCCTGCAGAATTCTTGTCTGCTCCGCCAGTTTTTCACTTGTCAGAGGATATGCTTTTGCAAAAATACCAATTCCAACCACGTTGATGATTGCCGGAAGGATAATCAGACAGAAAATGATTACATTGATTACACTCTGTGTCTGTACTTCAGCTGCTGCATTGAATCCTGCCATCTGAAGCATATATCCCGGAATTGCTCCTCCAATTCCCATTGCACATTTTGAAATAAAGCTGGAGAGAGAAGCAACTGCGCCCTCTGCACGGATTCCCATTTTCATCTCAATATAGTCTGTGTTGTCTGCCTGAATTCCATAATTCAGTGGAGCCGCAAAACCACTTCCAATTCCTGTGATCAAAGCTGAAATAATCAGAATCGGAATACTTCTCACATCGATCAGACGCATCAATGGTGTTAAACCTGCAATTGCAAGTCCGATTGCGTACATCTTTTTCTTTCCATATTTCGCAATGAATTTTGTCACAACCATGGTTGCCGGAAAGATTGTAATACACATTACTAATGACAAAATTGCTGCCCAGCTTAAGTCTCCTAATATATAAGTATAAAAATATGTGTTAACTGCACTGACAATATTGGTTCCAATTGTATAAAGCAATATAACGAGGAATGTAATATATACCGGTTTCTGTGCTAAAATCTGGAATAACTGTTTAATCGTATAACTCTTTTCTTTCTGTGGTTTGATACGCTCTTTTACACCAAGTGTTCCGATAATCGAACAGAAGAAAATCACTGCAACTGTAATGATGATCAGTTTAATATATCCATCTTTATTTGATGTATCTCCGAGGATCAATGGTGCTGCAACACCAACAACCAGCGCACCTACCACATAAGCAAGGCCTTTTACCGAACTAAGAGAGTTTCTTTCGTTCATACCCTCTGTCATAACCGGAAGAAGACTGTTCAGGGAAATATCCATAACTGGGAACAAAACTCCAAGTAAAATGTAGGAAACATAAGCAATCGCCAGTTTTCCGGATGGAGCCATCATCGGTCCAAACCACAACAGCAGGAAGTTTGCACTGCAAAGAATGGTTCCTACAATTAATGTCGGACGGAAATGTCCAAATTTCGTGTTCGGACAGTGATCGATCACGAATCCAACCAGAGGATCATTTAAGCCATCCAGGATTCTTGCAATCAGGAACAATGTGGCGCATGCCGCCGGACTTAATCCACAGATATTCGTATAGAAGATCAGCAGATATCCGTTAATGATCGTCATAATCGGTATGTTACCAAAGTTTACGGTTGCATAGGCCAGTTTTTCTTTGAATTTGATTTTGTCTTTGCCCATCTTTCGTTCTCCTCTCCCTTTTAACACAACTCATTCAATTTATGAATAATTTCTTCTGTCATCTCTCCACTTACACCTGCAATAGATAATGATTTTAGCGGCAATCCTTCCAAAATTGCCTGAATCATCTGCTGATCCGCCTCACTAATCTCTTCTCCATTCTCTCCTGTCTGCTGCAGTGGTGCAAGTAATTCCATTGCCGCTGCGGCTGTTCTTGAATCTGCAAGCAGTTCTCCGATCGTCGTAGCACCTGTAACATGGAATGGAAGCTGCTTCTTTGTTGTGAACTGAATCTCACATCTTACCCGGATATCATCACTTGCATGTCCCACCAGAAGTTCGTAAGTTCCTGACGGTGCATACCAGTCTTTGATTTCTTCATTGTAGAAGGACAGATCTCTGGCACTGATCTTCATCTGTGCTCTCTTCGTTTCGCCTGGCTGAAGAGCTAGTTTTGTAAATCCTTTCAGTTCTTTTACCGGTCGGTTTACAGTTCCATTCTTGTCTGCTACGTATAACTGTACCACTTCTTTTCCTGCACATGCTCCAACATTTGTAACATCTACTTCTACTATGATTTCGTTCTCGTCATTCAATTCTTCTGATGAAACTGTCAGGTTATCATACTTAAATTCTGTGTAAGATAATCCATGTCCGAACGCCCAGCGTACCGGCTGTTTCTTTGCCTCGTAATAACGGTATCCGACATAAATTCCTTCTGTATAATCCACTGTTTTTCCATCTCCGCCAAAGGAGAGATAACTCGGATTGTCTTCCAGACGAAGTGGAAATGTCTCAGCAAGTCTTCCGCTTGGATTTGCCTGACCGTAAAGTAATCGGTCACATGCTTCTCCGACACCCTGTCCGCCAAGATACAGTTCCAGAATTGCAGCGGTCTTCTCAGCCCATGAAGTCTCAACCGGACTTCCGTTGTGAAGCACCACAACAAGATTCGGCTGTACCTTAGCCACCTCTTCGATCAGATGATTCTGACACGCCGGAAGCTTCATATCTTTCCGGTCATAACTCTCGGACTCGAATGCATCTGGCAGACCTGCGAAAACAACTGCAATGTCTGCTTCTTTTGCAGCCTGAACGGCCTTCTCTACTTCCTGTGCCTCGATCTCATCCCGCTCACTGGAAAAGCCTTTCACATAAGTTACATTCCTGTTCTTTTCCTGTGCTGCTTCTAATGCGGACACTACTTTGCTTGAATTGATATGGCTCGATCCACCGCCCTGATAACGCGGCTTTTCTGCGAATTCACCGATGTAAACAATCTTCTGAGTCTCTTTCAGAGGAAGGACACCGTTATTTTCCAGAAGAACCGCACATTCTGTCTCAATCTCTACGGATTTCTCATGATCTTTGTCTCTGTCAAAGACTGCTTCCGGATGTCTGTGATCCACATAAGAAAAGATCACTTTCAGAATTCGCTCCACCGCACGGTCGAGCACTTTCTCGTCCAGTTCTCCACTCTTGACCGCTTCCACAATCTTCTTATCATTATAACCACCGGTTGATGGCATTTCCAAATCTACTCCGGCTTTCAGTCCTTTGACTCTGTCGTTGACTGCGCCCCAGTCTGTCACAACATAACCTTCGAATCCCCATTCGTCTCGCAGGATCTTTGTCAGCAGATTTTCATTCTCGGAAGCAAACACTCCGTTGATCTTATTATAACTGCACATTACTGTTTTCGGTTGAGATTCTTTCACTGCTTCCTCAAACGCCGGAAGATAGATTTCATGTAGTGCGCGTTCTGACACTTCCGAAGACACACACATTCTCTTATATTCCTGATTGTTTACAGCAAAATGCTTGATGCTTGTTCCAACATCCCAGCTCTGCACACCATTGATATAAGCAGCTGCCATCTTCCCTGCAAGATATGGGTCTTCTGAAAAATATTCAAAGTTTCTTCCGCATAATGGACTTCTTTTTATATTCACTGCTGGTCCAAGCAACATACTCAAATCTTCCGCCTGACACTCTTCTCCGAGGATCTCTCCCATCCTCTGAATCAAATCCACGTCAAAGCTGCTCGCTGTTGCACAGGCTGCCGGAAAACAAACCGCTTCAATGCTCTCATTTAACCCCAGATGATCTGCTTCCCCTTCTTGCTTGCGCATTCCATGAGGACCATCAGACATCATCACGCTCGGGATTCCGATCCGTTCCACAGCCTTTGTATTCCAGAAATCTGCCCCAGAACACATCCCGGCTTTTTCTTCCAGTATCATGGACACTACCAACTTCTTCAAGTCACGTTCCATTGCTTTTCCTCCATTCTCTTTTTTCTGATGAGTCCATGCTAACAAATTTCAAGTCTTGTTTCTGTTATAATTTCTTGTTTTCTATTACATTTTCATGTTCTTTTTTTATCTTTCATTAATTTTTGATAGAAATTCTTATTTTTTAATATATAATGGTGAATAGAAGTTTAAAAGTTGATAGCGCGAAAGAACTGGGAGGAACTACATTTGAGCAATTATGCATATCTGAACTATATGGAAGACTTATTTTTAAATACTGCATCACTCTATTCCTGGCACCTGACACCGGAATACGATTTTTCCTACAGCAACCATCCGGATTCCGCTCCTTTAAAGAATATTTTTTCTTTAAGTTCCTGCAATGCATATATGAAACAGCACTTTCAGACTTCCATGGCGCCGGTCTTCTTATTCGATGACTTTTTCTTTCTGTGGGCGGCCATTCCTGCCTATACGGAACAGAAGCAACTTGTCAACATTCATCTGCTTGGACCAGTCTTCAGTTCCTACACTTCTGACAGTTATATAAAAGAAAAAATGGACATCCAAAATATGTCCGTAAAATCAAAAACAGAGCTGCTCAGCCTGATTGACCAGATCCCGGTTCTTCCAACCGCTTTTCTAAGTCACTACGTCTGTCAGCTCTACTATACACTGAATGATACACCAATTACAGTGAACGATATTAAATTACAAGAAAATCCAATGTCACAGAGAAGGGAGAAGAAAGAGGATTTCACCGCTTCCAAACATTCCCCTTACTACTATGAAACACTCCTTTCCCAAAGTGTACAGGATGGAATTCCTTTTTCTGATTTTTCAAACCAGATTTCTTCCGCACAGGTCGGTACGATGTGTCCGGGAGATCCTCTGCGCCAGAAGAAAGATGAAGGAATCGGTCTTGTCACGATCTTCACACGTGCTGCCATTCAGGGGGGAATTTCATTCGAGAAAGCTTACACCTGCAGTGACTACTATATCCAGTCGATTGAAGCTGCAAGCAACATTACAGAAGTCATACAGTTGATCGAGACGATGTATTTTGATATCACGAATCAGGTACATGAAGCCACACTCTCTGCAATTAAAAATCCAATGATCTGTGAATGTATCACTTATTTGGACACACATTATAGAGAGAAGAGCGATCTGGAAGAACTTGCCAGCACACTCGGCTATACAAAATACTACCTCTCCACCTGCTTTAAAAAGGAAACCGGTGTTTCTATCTCCGAATATATCACGGAGAAACGGATTGCCTATGCAAAATTAATGCTTAAAAATCCTTCGATCGACATGCAGGAAATCAGTGATGAACTGTGTTTTGCCAATCCGAGTCATTTTTCTGCTGTGTTCAAAAAAATGACTGGATTGACACCTACGCAGTATCGGAATGGAGAGGATTGTCATCTATATTAACCTTATATACCTTCACCGTACTATAAATTCCGATTGGTGCCTGTTTTCCTTTGTTCGCTCCACGTTCCCGTTCCAGAGTTGTAGCCACTTCAATCCGGATGTCATTCTCTCCATCCTGTACTGCCTCCGTAATATCATAGAGAAACGGTGGTAGAATCTGGATTCCCTGGCTTGCTCCATTTACAAAGAGCTCCACATCCTCTCCTGCTTCCGTGATAAATAAAATATATCTTCTATTCTGCTCTTTCGACAACTCCATCTGATTTCTGTAGGCAATGAATCCTGAGAATTTCTTCTCCTTCTTTCCATAATCTTCAAATTTCGTGATTGGCTGGAAAGTGGAGAACTTCGGATAATCAATTGAACGAATACCTGCGCAACCAGAAGATTATTGCACTCACACCGGAATACTATCCTGATTTTGTGGAAGAATTGAAGAAATCTCTCACACTCTTTGCAACTGATGAAAGGCAAATAAAAAAATGGCGGTTACTGTATCGTCCGCTGATCTGCCCTACCACTCTGTTTGCATTCTCAACCAGCCATTTGCTGCTTGAGTTTCATCCGGATTACCAAAAATACTATTCGAAAATTCATGCGTGCTGCATGATGCTTAAAGATTATCTGGACAGTAAAGAAGGCGAGGAGTTTAAAACTCTTCTCGCCTGTGCTTTTCAAGATAGTTATGATTTTGAAGAAAGTAGTTATGGGGAACTCGAAGTTGCTGCCGCTTTTCATAAGAGTGTGTATAATATGATGACTGTAGATGAAATCGAGACGTTTTTATATTAACATCTCCTGCTCGATCTCCATCTTATTTTCCAATATGCACTGTTTCAGCGTTTCCAATTTACCGGCATTTAATGCCTCTAACTTTTTCTGCTTTTCGCTGCTTAGCTTAATTCCTTTTCCATTTTCCAACGCTGCCTTATAAGAGGGAGCGTCCATCTTCCATGGAATCAGATTTGGGAAAATATTATTCTCATTGTATAAAAAGATCTGTATTCCACCATAATCCATATCTCCCCAATGATAACACCGGATTTCTTCCGGTGCTGTCTTCATTAACATTTGCAAAAAGCGAACTTCTTTTGGCGAAAAGTAGCCATGACAAAAGAGATACAAAACTTTTGAATCATACTCCATACTTTCATAATTCGCTTTGTTCTCAATCACTATGATTTTTTCAACACCATTTCGTAAAGTTGGAATAGCATGCTCTAATGTCTGTGCATTAATTACTGTACCATAATAATTCAAAGAAGTGTCAATTTTCTCCTCGCTCGCTATGCCATTTCGATCTGTCAGGCAATACTCTACAGCACCTTTCCATTCTAATGTCTGAGAATAACTCAATATTCCATGTACTGCCAGTATCTCATCATCTGACATGCCCTCTTCATATTGCGGAGAGTATTTCAAAGCTTCAATAACTGCACCTTGATAAATGCGTTCGAAAACTTTAGATGGTGTGATATCATTTTTCTTTTCAAATACTTTGGAGCTGAACACACGCTTCCATTCCGGTTCTTTCAGATCAGCTAATGCTTTCAGGCATTTAAGAAAATCTTCATCCTCCGCTTTGGATAACTCTTTTGTATTTCCTTTATTCAGCTTTTCTAACACATGATCGCAATAAGCGCACAGACAGCTTTCAGATACATCCACCTGCAGTTTGCATATTCTTGAAATTGCCTGTAACTGGCGTTCTCCAGGATCCATGATTCCGATCAATTCACATAATCTTGGAATCACTTCTACGCGATAATCAATCTTCGTGATATCCGTATTCATTTCTCTCCAGTCAAAATGCAGATATTCTTCTCCACCTAATGCTGGAATTCGTTCCAAAACTTTTGCCTGTCTGACCAGTTCATCTCTGCCACCCACAGTTTTCAAAAGATCCCCATCCACCTTTGGGTGCTTCATTCCTGAGAGATTTCCTATGCGATAGTCCTTTGTATTCGTCTTATCGATCAGCCATTTTGCCAATGGCAGATTCTTTTCGTTCAATTCCATATTTTATCCTTTGATTCTCATCATACTCTATATTGATCTCAACGTTTTCTAATCTGTGAGTAGTCTATCAAGCAACATCTGCCTATTATTTATGAACATTTCCGTTATCTGATAACTCTCTGTTTCTTCATATTCACATAAATGAATCCGCCCATTATCAAAACAATAGATGTCTGCATCTGGTATACCTAATAGAATAGGTGAATGGGTAACTATAAAAAACTGTGCTCCTTCTTTTGCAAATCGGTATATTTGCATTAACAATGTAAGCTGTCTTTGGGGTGATAATGCAGCTTCTGGTTCATCAAAAAGATACAGGCCATTTGAATGCAAATTATTCTGTGCTAATTCAAGAAAACTTTCTCCATGTGACTTTTCATGATATTTAGCGGAAGGGTGTGTTAAATCTGCATATTCTTCTTCCTGCGTTGCAACATTATAAAAACTTTCGGCTCTAAGAAAATATCCCCACTTTTCCTTACGATAGCCTTTTGAAATTCTTATTGCATCACATAATTCTGAATGTGTATCATGAGTAGAAAAAATATAATTCTTTGTTCCACCCTCTGGATTAAAACCATGTGCCACAGCAAGTGCTTCTAACAAAGTCGATTTACCGCTGCCATTTTCTCCCACAAAAAAAGTTATCGCTTTGTTAAAATCAAGTTTCTCAATGCCTTTAAAAGCCTCAATTTTCTTTAAATAGCTGTCATTATCAATTCTATCCCAATCGAATATTACTCCGTGTATAAATTGATCATTCATTTTAAACCTCTATTCTTCTATTTTCATCATAACCTTACATTTCTTTTTATAACATGCGATTCCATACTTTATAATCTTGTGAATGCCTTCCTGTTCCAAAGATTCTGTATATCTGACATCTGTGATCTGCTGAAGTGCATTTTCACATTCTTTTTCCATATTTCCGTCAGATGCATATTTCACCTCTATGACAATTCCAACATCCTCATCTTCGATACGAATCAAAATATCACTGAATCCATCTCCTGATTCCCTGTTTGACATGACAGACCAGTTTTCTTTGAATCCGAGAATTCCAAGAAGTAATCCGTGATAAAAGTTCTCTTTCGTTGGTTTTTTCACAAAAGTATCTCTGATACTGACTGTTTTCCTCATATAGTCTGTGAAAATACTTTCGACTTTTTCCGGATTTTGTTTTAATAATGCCTCACAAAACTCACCAACGGTTTTCCCGTCCTCTTTAATGCTTTCTTTAAACATCTTTAAGATATGATTCGTAATGATATTTCGTATCTCACGGTTTGGAATCACCAGATTGTATCTGTCCCCATTCGGTTCACCTCTCTGTGTCAGATATCCTGTCATGAAGAGCGTACTCCACAGATTCTCAATAGAAGAATACAATTCCTTATAGGTCAGTTCTGGATTGATTTCTTTCTGCACAATTCCGCCGTTCACCAATTGTTCCAATTCCATTTTTGTCAGCTTATGTGGCTCATTTACGCTTTCAATAAAATGGCTGATCACACTATTCCCACTGGTATTCGCCCAATAATTCTTCGGTGCAAGCTTAGGATCTGTCCGATGATCACTACAGAAATTGATTACGTCCCAAGGGCAATAAACTTCTACATCACCAAACCGATATCCATCGTACCATGCTTTTACTGTCTCATAATATTCTTCCTGCCCATAATACTTGAGGAGTTCTCTTACTTCATTATCTGTAAATCCAAATGTTTCATCAAAACTTTTATCTGTAATCGAATATATTTTGAAATTGTTAAGACCTGTAAAAATACTTTCTTTTGCAACCCTGAGACATCCTGTTAAAATTGCAAATTTCAGGCTCTTATTCGTCTTCAGGCCATTCTCAAACAAGTTACGGATAAGTAATACCATCTCATCGTAGTAACCATTTTCATTTGCTTTTGCTAATGGAACATCATATTCATCAATAAGCACAATGACTTTCTTCTCATAATGCTTCTCCAATAATTCTGTAAGCTCTCTGATACTATATACCAATGAATCATTTGACATTTCTTTTTTCTTTAGTTGATTTAATAGTTCCTGATCTGTCTCATCAAGTTTTTGACTCTCGGAAAGAAATGACAATCTCCGCCCCTGATTAGTTTCTTAAAGTGTCGTCCTTATCCACTCATCTGCCAGCTCCGGCCAATCCTTTACTTCTTCATTCACCTGTTCTTTCTCACGCTTCGTCTGTCCGGTGAACATTTTCGCCATCTCATTCAAAGCCTGTTTCACTTCATCCGGCACTGGAAATGTCCCATCGTTCACAGCCTGACCTAATGCGAAAGTCTGCTCCAAAGTATACGGTTCTCCAAACTCTTCATTTGCCCATGCTTCATCAGCAAGCGACAATCCGTGCTTTCCTTTTGAAAATGCATGGATTGCATACGGAATCTTCTTTTCCTGCAGAGCCTGTGCAAATAAAAAGGAATTCTGAACCGGAACCAGCTCATCCGTTACAGTCTGCCATAAGAAGCATGGAGGCATATCTTCTGTCACTTGTTTTTCCAACGACATATATTCAAGTTCTTCCTCAGAAGCATCCGCTCCTAAAAGTGCTGTAAAAGAACCTCTATGTGCACAGTCACCGGAAGTAATTACCGGATAAGAAAGAATTACCGCATTTGGTTTTGCTGAGACAGATGCATACTCACCCGTCTCAGATTCTTCAAATTCCTGCCAGTGTACAGCAACACTTCCACATGCATGTGCGCCTGCCGAAAATCCACAAAGCATGATTTTATCTTTCTCTACATGTAATTCTTCGGCATGTTTTCTAATATAACGGATTGCACGCATCAGATCCTGCATTGGCTGCATTTTTAATGGAATCATCTGCAACAGATTGGTTGTATACGTTACAACTGCTGTCTGATATCCCATCTCATAAAATTTCTTTGCTACAATCTCGCCCTCTGATGGAGAAACCACAGTATATCCACCACCTGGAACAATCAGCATACATGGTCGTATTTTTTCGTCTTTATGAAAATATAATCTCATATTCGGAATAAATCCACATGCTGCTGCATAATTGTATTCCAATTCATTCCATAATTGCACTTTATTCATAACTAGCTGCCTCCCCTACTACTGTCAGATTGCATTCTTATCCAACTGAAACTTCCCATTTTCATACTTCAGTGGCATGAAAGATGGATGTTCTTTTCCGAATTTATTCGGATAATGTAAAACCAAATAATATTGATCTGAAAAGCTTTTAAAAATCATTCCATGCCCTCCATCATGATCATATAATGGCTGACTGTCAATTTTCCATTTTCCGTTAATTTCATTATTATCTGAATATGCCATAGCTTCTACATATCCTGTCTTTGCATTCGTTGACCAGAGCATATGCAATTTTTCATCCTCTGTTCGAATCAAAAATGGTCCATCTGTAATATAATTTCGGAAGAAATATCTCTTTATAAAAGGCTTTGCTTCGGATGCTGAAAATAAAACAAATGGCTTGCCTACGCTTTCTTTTAAATCTTTACTCAACTCGATTGCACACATTGTCCCATCATGAATTTCTCTCCATTCATGACAGAAAATCATGTATGGGGTTCCATTTTTTGCAATATATAACGTTCCATCCAGACATCTCCAGTTCTTTGGTGTCACATAACCATCTGACCAGAGTGTAAATGGTCCTTTTGGATTTTCTGCCACAAGTACAGCTGTCCCAAGCCCTTTTTTCTTATTTGCAAATGTCGCAAACATATAAAATTTTTCCTGGTAAAAATACACTTCCGGAGCCCAATAGCTCTTCTCACTCCAGAATCCTTCCGGTCTGTGAAAGACCTCGAAAGGTCCTTCCCAGTTTTCCAGATCATCACTTACATATACATCAAAGCCATACGCCTGCCCTACAAATGCAGTTTCACTTCTGGTCCCGTAAAGGTAGTATTTTCCATCATATGGCAAAATATATGGATCTCTTATATTAATTTCATTACTCTTCATACTTAATCATTCTCTTTTTCTTTTTCCTTCTGATTCAACGCATTAACAACTGCTTCATACATCGGTCTTGCCTCCGGTGCAGCTCCAAGAAGCTCAGCCAGTGTCATTCCATATGCGAACTGAATCATAGGTCCTTCCAGCATTCCCGGTGCCATCTGATTAAACATTTCTACAGCAAGTGGTTCCGCAACGATTTCACCAAGTGTGCTGTCCATACTGAATCTCTCTACTGCAAGACTTGTCTCTGTGTCATATTCATAATCATATACACCGGAACCAACTTCGTGTACTTTCTCTTTTTCCGGAAGAACAATCACAGCTGTTGTATTGGCCGGAACTTCTACATGGACATGAATTTTTCCATCCTTACAAGATGTATTAGCCACGATTTTTCCGTAAACAGATTCAAATTCTGTACCACACTCTTCAATGCCTTTTACAAACATCGGTTTTACCTGGAATCTCTTATATCCCGGCTCTAACTGAAACAATCCAGCAACTTTACGGTACATCCAGTCACCTACAGAACCATACGCATAATGATTCAAAGAATTCATTCCTGACTCATCAAATGTTCCATCTGGCTTAATTGAATTCCAACGCTCCCAGATTGTTGTTGCTCCCATGTTTACTGCATAGAGCCATGACGGATAATCTTCTTTCATAAAGAGTGTTGCCGCCATCTCATGTGCTCCATTTTCAGAAAGTGTATGACAGATATAAGGTGTTCCGACGAATCCTGTAGCCAGGTGATTTTTGTGGTTTCCAATATTTGTAAGAAGCGTATTCAAGATACGTTTTCTGTCTTTTTCTCTTGCAAGATTAAAGTATAGGGAAATGATAGCACCTGTCTGTGTTTCACTTACAATACGACCTGTCTCTGTATAATATTCTCGCTGGAATGCATCCAGAGTTGTTTTATAAAGATCCGCATACTTTTTCGCTTCTTCGTCTTTTCCCAGTACCTCTGCTGTATTCTTCACAAGCTCTGTCACATACAGATAATACGCATTTGCAATCATATATTTGTCTGTTGCTCCGGTTCTGTCCGCACCCTCTTCTTTATCAAGTGCAAGCCAGTCTCCGTACTGGAATCCACTCTGCCAGAGACCATTCTCTTCACAGTTGTTCTTAATGTAGTCTACCCACTCATGCATACATTTCCAGTTTTCTTTCAGGATACCTTTATCGCCATACATCTGATAAACAACCCAAGGAACAATAACTGCTGCATCACTCCATGCAGAGGAACTGTAAGATTCCAGAATATCCGGCACAACATGTGGCACACCTTTTTCCAGAGAAGATTCTGCTGCCACATCACGCATCCATTTCGTGTAGAACAGTGCTGTATTTCTGTTAAATGCGGCTGTCCAGGAGAATACCTGCGCATCTCCGGTCCATCCAAGACGCTCGTCTCTCTGCGGACAATCTGTCGGGATATCAAGGAAATTATCTCTCTGGCTCCATGTAATATTACTTTGCAGCTGATTTACTTTTTTGTTAGAACAATGGAAATCGCCTGTCTTTTCCATATCAGAATGTGTCACACAGGCAATAAACTGATCTGCTGCAAATTCTTCCATTCCTTCCACACAGATATAACGGAATCCGTGGAATGTAAAATGCGGTCGGAAAATCTGTTCTTCTCCGTTGCAGATAAATGTGTCGATTGATTTTGCCTGGCGAAGTGTCTCTGGATAGAAGTTTCCATCTTTGTCCAGAACCTCTGCGTGACGGAGCACAATCTTCTGTCCCTTTTCACCTTTCACATGCACTTCTACAACGCCTGTAACGATCTGTCCGAAATCAACAAGTTTTTCACCCTTTGGTGTCACAATCAACTCTTTACCCACAATTTTCTCTGTGATACGAACAGGCTCATTTTCCTGTGCTGTTAATACTGCTTTGTCAAATTCTTTAACGACAACATTTCCTTCTGTGATCTCCGGTGCATCTGTGTCGATTGTCTCACCCATGTAGATTTCACTGTAACGGATCTCTCCTGTTTTTACAGACCATGTTTCATCTGTAGCAATTACATCTTTGCTCCCATCTTCATATTCAACATGAAGCTCTGCAAATGCTCCTGCCTGTGTACCGTACTGATTTGGCAGACAATAGAAACCTAAGATTCCTTTGTACCAGCCGTTTCCAACTGTGATTGCAATTTCATTTTCTGCTGTAAGCTGCTCTGTCACATCATAGATCTGATACTGCAGTCTGTTGTGATAGCTTGTCCAGCCAGGTGCCATACGGTAATCACCTACTGTCTGTCCATTCAATGTCACCTCATATACACCATGTGCAGTTGCATACAGACGGGCTTTCTTTACCTTTTTATCAATTGTAAATGTTTTTCCAAATACCGGGCATGCTGTCTCTTCTTCCGGAAAATCACTTGTGATCATCTGTGCTTTGAATTCTGTCTGATCAAAAATTCCTGTTTCAAAGGAACCTTCCACTGACTCTACATTTCCATGATTATCAGCTACAGTTACTTCTACTGTATAAAAAGTCTCATCTGCCAGTACTTCGCCTTCATATGAAATCAAGACAGACTGGTCAGACACCTTTTTTCCACTATCCCATACAAGTTTTCCACTCTCATCTGTCACTTTAATCTCATAGGATGTCTGTACTGTATCTTTCTCATCAGACTCTATTTTCCAGGAAAATCGTGGTGCCTTCTCTGTAAGTCCGATTGGATTTTCTCTGTATTCGGTTCTAAAATCATATAATCTCATTCTATTTCCTCCATTTTCAATAAATCCACAAAAGGACAGAACCTCATTAGCAGTTCCGTCCCTTCATTTTATTCTATCATTACTATTTTGCTTCTTTTCTCTTCTGCAGTTCAGCTACAATCTCAGGATATCTCTTCTCAAGGTCATTCTTCAAAAGAAGGATAAACATGATTACGAAAAGTGCAAGTGGAATGTAGATACCAAATGCGAAGATTGCTGTATCTACTGATGCAGGTTGCACTTCAAGTGCTGCATTGTATCCAGCCGCTGCCAGAAGCCATCCAATCAAAGATGCTCCAATACCGGATCCAATCTTACTTCCAAAAGAGTTTGCACTGTTTGTCATACCTACGATACGTTTTCCGAACTTGTAATCATTGTACTCAACACAGTTATTTACCATTGCTCCGAACAGACACATCAGAGGAATGTTAGCAAATGTTGTTACTGCTCCACCTACAATACATGTCATAAGACTGTACGGTGTAAATACTCTCACCAGGCAGGCTGCTGCTCCCATTGCACAGGAAACCATACAAGTTTTTGTCATACCTAATTTAGATGCCAGTGGTCCTGTCAAAATAAATCCAAGGAATGTAGGAATCAGTCCGACTGCACCAAGAAGCGCAACGATATTATCGTTTCCAAGAATATATTTTGCATAATATGTACCACCTGAAGAACTCAGTCCATATGAAATATTCATCATAAACTGGAGTACAAGCATGATGACCCAGTATTTATTCTTGAAGAGCATTTTAATTCCTTCTCCAAAAGTTACATCTTCATCTTCACTCTTCTCAACAATATGTGCATTTTCTTTTGTTACTTTATAAAGTACAAGTAATGAAAGAAGTGAAATCAATGCGAAAATTACTGATACTTTGATCCATGCGCTCTGAGTACCACCAAGCATATTTGTGATTGGAATCAAAAGGATTGCGATTACCATTCCGGCAATATATCCAAATGCTGCACGGAAGACACCCATCTTACCACGTTCCTCTGAACTCTCTGTACGCATAGCCATTAATGCACCGTAAGGAATTGCAACTGCTGTATAAACTACTGCTGTGATCAAAATATTAGTGATCAATACATATGCTGACTGAAGACCGCTGGCTGCATTCTTCGGTACTGTAAACAGAAGAACGATCATTACAGCCGCTGGTATTGCCATTCTAAGAAACCATGGACGACATTTTCCCTTTGGTGACTTTCCTTCATCCATAATCTTACCCATGATAAGATCTGAAAATGCATCAAAAATCTTTGCAATCAGAAGCATTGTAGCAACCATTCCTGCTGCCAGTCCAACTTTCTCTGTGTAAAAGTAAGTCAGCTGTCCAACCAGACCAGCCATAATATTCAGCGGTAACTGTCCGAGACCATCACCAAGATAGTCTGTAGTTCTCATTGATTTCTGAACTCCCATTGAGTCCAGGCCAAGTTCTTTTTTTGTTTTAGCCATCTTTATCCCTCTCTAATTTTTCCTTATCCTAATATTCTTGTCTTACTGTGAATAACAACTCTTTGTTACAATCTCATCCTATAATTGATTCAACGCATTTACCATCTGCTCAAGCATCTCTCTCTTAATTCCCGGAACAAAGCTTAGAAGCTGACGAAGCGGCATACCTTCCATCATCGCTGCCATCATTTCCTGATTCACAACTCCTGACTGATCATTTTCATTTGCTTCTGCCATATCCATTGCCGCATCATTCTGTGCCATTCCTTGCATAAATGGTGCCATTACAGTCTGTGCTTTTGGATCACGCATCAGTTCACCAAGGCAAGTATTTAAGGAATATGTTTTTGGAAGTTCTTTTGTAGGATGTACTGTGATTTCTTCCCCTACACACATCTGATCTGCATTTTTGCCGATCATGACTTTATAAGTGCCTTCCTCTGCATACCAGTCATGGATCAATGTATTCCAGTAAGCAAATGCTCTCTCGCCCAGTATAAATGTAACGGTCTTTTCTTCTCCGGCTTCTAAGAAAATCTTTTCAAATCCTCTCAGTTCTCTGACCGGACGTACCACTTCTGTCTCCGGCGCCCCAACATAAAGCTGAACAACCGTTTTACCGGCACGTTTTCCTGTATTTTTAACCTTTACACTTACTTCTACATGTTCTTTGTCGGACATTTCTTTCTTATCCAACTGAAGATCACTGTATGCAAATGTTGTATAAGATAATCCGTAGCCAAACGGGAATGCTGTTTCCATCTTTCTGGATGTGTAATAGCGATATCCGACAAACACACCTTCCTGATAAACTGCATTATCAAATCCTTTTCCATAAATCAGATAACATGGTGTCTCTTCCAGACGAAGTGGAAATGTCTCTGCCAGACGTCCACAAGGATTCTTGATTCCTGCAAGCACTTCCGCAACCGCTTTTCCTACAGCCTCTCCTCCAAGATAAGCTTCCAGAATTCCTTCCACCTGATCCTTCCAAGGCATAAGTACTGCAGAACCATTGTGAAGAACAACAACTACATGTTTCTGTACTTCGAGCACTTTTTTCACAAGCTCATTCTGGCAATTTGGAAGATTCATATGCTTTCTGTCATATCCTTCCGATTCAAAGTTGTCCGGAAGTCCAAGGAAAAGAACCGCTACATCAGCCTCCTCTGCAATCTTCACCGCTTCGCTCTGAAGTGTTTCTACAACTTCGTCTTTCTCATCCTGATATCCTTCTGCGAAAGTCACGTTCGCAAGTTCCGGAATTTCTTTTGCCGCATCCAGTGCTGACTCTACTTTCCAGCTATTGATGTGAGAACTTCCTCCCCCCTGATATCTAGGTGTCTTTGCATATTTTCCGATAAATGCAATTTTCTTATCAGAAGTCAGTGGAAGAATTTCATTTTCATTCTTTAATAATACCATACACTCCGCTTCGATTTCAGCCGCTGCTTTATGATCTTTTTCATAATCAAATACAGCTTTCTCATCACGATTCTCTGTGTAACGGAAAATAATATTAAGAATTCTTTCACAAGCCTGATCAACTACGCTCTCATCAAGTTTTCCTTCCTGAACAGCTTTTACGATCAGTCGGTCATTTTCATAATCTCCAGGCGGCATCTCCAGGTCAAGCCCCGCTGCAAGAGATGAAATTCTGTCATTGACTGCACCCCAGTCAGAAACAACATATCCGTCAAATCCCCATTCTTTTCTTAAAATATCTGTCAGATATTCTTTACTGTCTCCAACAAATTTTCCGTTGATACGATTGTACGAACTCATTACCGTCCATGGTTTTGCTTTCTTAACTGCACCCTCGAAAGATGCCAGATAAATTTCTCTTAATGTTCTTTCATCTGCATCAGAAGAGTTTGTCATACGACGCTTTTCCTGATTGTTCGCCACGAAATGCTTTGCACTGGTTCCTACATTTTTGCTCTGAATTCCTTCGATCAGTGCTGCTGCTATCTCTGTAGATACATACGGATCCTCTGAATAGTATTCAAAGTTTCTTCCACAAAGTGGTGAACGCTTAATATTCAGGGCAGGTCCTAGAAGTGTACTTACGTTCATTGCCTGACATTCCTGTCCAAGCAGCTCTCCCTGTCTGCGAATCAAGTCACGGTCGAAACTAGATGCTGTTGCACATCCGGCCGGAAAGCAAATTGCTTTTTCGCTCTCATTGATTCCAAGATGATCTGCTGATTCTGCCTGCTTTCTGATTCCATGCGGTCCGTCTGTCACCATGATTTGTGGAATTCCAAGTCGCTCAACGCACTTAAGTTTCCAGAAATCTGCACCGGAACACATTCCGGCTTTCTCTTCCAGTGTCATCTGAGAGATCAAGTTCTGAATCTTTTCTTTCTCCATACTGTCGTTTCCTCCTTATTATGATGTATTGCTAGTTACATTGTTATCGGGTTTTCATCATGGCTATATCATAACGGGATTACGCGTTATTTTATTTCATTTTTAAATTTTTATTTATATATTTATACTTTTATTATGCTTTTTTCTATTGACTTGGGAAATATTTTCGATTACGCTGATGACAGAAAGAATTCAAATCGAACGTCTATTTTATATAAAGAAAAGAAAGTGAAAACTTATGAAAAAGAATTATTCTCTGATTAATTTTATAAAAGCTTATTACCCAGATTCGAATATCCCCATGTATCTTTTTTCGGCTGAAAAATGTATTTTCTGCATGCCGGAACAGGACGAACTGACTTATCCTCCATTCCAATATCTTCAAGAACTTTTTTCAGGTTCCGAGCGTATCACTTACTGTATAACTGAATATGGCATTATTTTTTGCTCTCTTAGATTAAATCACTTGAAAAACGGTTACATTGTTTTTGGTCCAGTCACAACTGTGCCTTATTCTGAGTCCGATCTGCAGCGTTTATACAAAGACTACATGGTATCAAATGACATTCACTCTGATTTTAATTCTTTTCTCCGTCAGATTCCGTGTCTGTCTCTGAGTTCTCTGTTAAAGAAATGTATCTTCCTCAACTATTGTCTGCACGAAGAACTGCTTTCATTTGAAGAGCTTCCTTCTGTCGGACAGGCATTGTCTGATGGTGACGTTATGTCAGATACCTCTCTTCTTTTGGAAGAAACTTATCAGAAAAAGGAAAATGAACAGCACAACCAGACTTATATTCTTGAGGAACAGCTTCTAAGACTTGTCCGCACCGGTGACTACGAAGGCTTCAAAAGATTTGCTTATAGTGAAAGCAATTTTCATACCGGTGTCACAGGATCTACTGCTCTTCGTCAGTTAAAGAATAATATTATCATCACAACGACCTTATGTACCCGTGCCGCGATTGAAGGCGGACTGGATTACGATACTGCTTATCAGCTCTCCGACTATTTCATTCAATCTTCAGAGCGTCTGACAAGTGCAGATCGTTTAACTGATCTTCTTGGGAAAATCAGTTATACTTTTGCCGAAAAAGTAGCGCAAGCAAAAACGCCCGTCTCTACAGACGAGCGTATGCAAAAAGCAATTCGATATATTCAGCAGAATACAAACCAGCATCTTACAGTCGGAAATGTTGCTGATTATGTTGGATTTAGTAAATCTTACTTCTCTGCTTATTTTAAGAAAACGCTTGGTTTTTCCGTCAGTGCATTTATCCTTCGCTGTAAACTGGAAGAAGGAAGAGAACTTCTGCAATACACGGATAAGTCTATCAGTACGATCAGCGAATTCCTGTGCTTTTCCAGCCAGAGTCATTTTCATACCGCATTCAAAAAACAATTCGGAATGACACCTTCTGAATATAGGAAGAGTACCAACGGGTGAGCCAACGGGGACGGGGTTAGTGGCTTTTTGCTACGCAAAAAAGCCACTAACTCCGTCCCCATTTGGCTCACGTCCCCTGTTGGTTCACCTAATTTTCTTCTTCACTATCTTATACCCAATCACACCTGACAGGATTCCAAACACAATTCCACCCAACACATCTGTTGGAAAATGTACATAAAAATATAATCTTGAAAATGCAATCAATACTGCCAAAACTCCTGCAATTTTCCATCCTTTTTTTGCACCTGCCAAATACAGAGCCGCTACGGAAGCAAAGGATGCTGCCGTATGCCCTGATGGAAATGAATAATCATGTGGTTTTGCTATAATAATCTGCACCGCAGTATTTATATCATATGGTCTTGTCCTTGCAATCAGATTCTTTAAGATTACATTGCACAATATTAAATCTACGATTAAAGCAGCCGCTACAATAATTCCTGTCTTTCTAGTCTTCGGATAAATCAATAACACCGCTGCCAGTATAATCCAGATAATGCCTGCATTTCCCAAACTTGTAATTGCTGCCATGCACTTGTCCAATATTGGTGTATGGATTTTCTGTAAAGCATCCAGAATTTGAAATTCAATTCCCATGTTTCTTATACCTAATTAGTTAATAAATGTTTCATGCAATTTACGCATTGCAAGATCTGTGTATTCTTCATCGATCAGAACTGTAATACGGATTTCTGAAGTAGTGACCATCTCTGTATTTACACCGATACTAGCCAGTGCCCCGAACATTTTAGCAGCGACACCGGAATGTGAACGAATACCCGCACCAATGACAGATACCTTAGCAACTTTTTCATCGGAATCTAATTTTTTAATTCCAAGATAATCTTTGTTGTCGTTCAATAAATCTAACGCACGAAGAAGGTCTGGTTTAGCTACTGTAAATGAAACAGATTTTGTTCCGTCTTTGCCAAGTGACTGGATCATAACATCGATATTGAGGTTATTCTTGTCTAATAAATTCAATAAACGGAATGTGCTGTCTGGGTCATTTCCGAGTCCGGCAACACGAATTTTAGCTACATTTTTATCGGCTGCTACACCGCTGATTAACATTTTTTCCATTTTTGTATTCTCCCTTACAATTGTTCCGGAATTTCGGTTCAGGCTGGAGCATACTAAGAGTTCCACACCATATTTTTTTGCGATTTCCACACATCTGCTATGGAGGACTTTTGCCCCAAGAGAAGCCATTTCCAGCATCTCGTCGTAAGTAATCTCTTCCATCTTTTGTGCATCCGGTACGATACGTGGGTCTGCAGTATAAACACCATCTACATCTGTATAAATCTCACAGACATCTGCATGGAGTTCTGCTGCTAAAGCAACTGCTGTTGTATCCGATCCGCCACGGCCAAGAGTTGTAATATCTTCATATTTGTTAATCCCCTGAAATCCTGTTACAACTACAATCTTATTGGCATCCAGCTCTTTTCGGATACGCTCTGAGTCGATTCGTTTAAATCGTGCATTCTGATAAGTTGACGTTGTCTGCATCGGTACCTGCCATGCATTTAACGATACTGCGCTGACTCCCATCTGGATCAGCGTCATGGCCATCAACGATACAGATACTTGCTCTCCTGTTGAAAGCAGCATGTCCAGTTCCCTTCTGGACGGCTGTTCAGTAATCTGCTTAGCTGTTGCAATTAAATTATCTGTTGTTTTTCCCATTGCGGAAAGAACAACAACAACCTGACTGCCGGCCTGCTGTTTTTCGATACAGCGTTTTGCTACATTGCGGATGTGTTCCAGATCAGCGACTGAACTTCCGCCAAATTTCATTACTGTAAGCATATTTTTTAATCTCCTTTGATTCCTCAATAAGCCTTCCGTGAAATGACAGACCTAACAAGGAATTTAATACTTGAATAGTATAGCACAATTGATTTCACGGAACAACCATCGATAAATGCCACCTTCTATTACGTTATTGTTCACAGTGCCAAATAACTCTATTGCACCAATATTACACACTGGTTGCCCCTTGATTCAAAAACAGACTCGAATTGTTCTTTTTCATATTCAACCACACCGGTTATCGGGTCTGCAATTGTGACATGATTCTCATCGTATCCAATCAGCACCGCTCCGTGGTCATTCTGGCTCCACTCAACATAATCACCATTTTCTGTATACCACCCACTTGTTTCATAACGATCTGCCATATCTATGGTACACCACACCACCACAGGTGTATCTTCACTTACCCATTGATATAATTTTTCCAGTGATACTCCTTTTTTGGCGATTGAGCGCATAGTGCTTCCATTCTCATCCAAATATTGATTTACCGCTGTAACAATTGCCTCTGTTCCGCAAATGATTCCATTTACAGTAGTAGGATCCCCTATAAAATATTTATTTATATCACTCCCATAAATCTTCCCGTCTTCACCCACATACATTTCTGCTTCATATAATACAGGTAGATATTGTGTTGCCATCTCTATTTTATCTGCCTGATATCCGTAATAATTCAATACCATTGTCATTGCTGTAATCTCGCATCCTGTCGGTAACTCCGGCATCTGGTTTATAATCGGGAATTCCTCAATTATATACGACTTTGGTAACTCTTTTTTTTCACTTTTTTCTTGTGTGCTTTTACTTTTTGAATCTTCGTTGGAATTAACCATACTGATTGGTTTTATACTTTCTAGTATCGCTGTTAGATCCACGCGCTTCAAATTACTCGTATTTTCTTTTTTTATTGCAACTATTTTATTCTCAGACTTTGCTATTGCCGAAATTGGGCAAAGCCCTACACCCCCTGCAATACATGTAATTGTCACTAATGTAAAAATGTGACTCTTATTTTTATTCATCTCACAAATGTTACTTCGCAAACTGACTTTCATACAAATGCTTATAAAATCCACCGACCTGCAATAATTCGTCATGCGTTCCCTGCTCGATAATATTTCCATCCTTCATCACAAGAATCACATCTGCTTCCCTGATTGTAGACAATCTATGGGCTACAATAAAACTCGTTCTTCCTTCCATCATCTGATGAAAAGCTTTCTGAATTCGGATTTCTGTACGTGTATCAATAGATGATGTTGCTTCATCCAAAATCAACATTGGTGGTAAATTTAACATTACCCTTGCAATACAAAGCAATTGTTTCTGTCCTTGCGAAAGATTTCCTCCTTCTTCCTGGATCATCGTATCATACCCTTCCGGCATTTTCTTAATAAAGCTGTGGGCATGGGCTGCTTTTGCTGCCGCTATGATCTCTTCTCTTGAAGTCCCCTCTCTTCCATATGCAATATTCTCAGCAACAGTCCCTGATTTAAGCCAGGTTTCCTGCAAAACCATACCAAAATTTTCTCTCAGACTGTCTCTTTTAATTTCCTGAATGTCATGACCACTGACAATAATCTGCCCTGCATCAATATCATAAAAACGCATCAACAAATTAATCAGTGTTGTCTTTCCACATCCTGTCGGGCCTACGATAGCAATCTTCTGTCCCGGCTTTACCTGCAGATTCAAATGTTGAAGTAACGGAACATCTTTTCTATAAGAAAATGATACTTCTTTTAATTCCAG
Organism: Ruminococcus sp. B05; assembly: GCF_003628495.1. Lineage (NCBI taxonomy): Bacteria > Bacillati > Bacillota > Clostridia > Eubacteriales > Oscillospiraceae > Ruminococcus > Ruminococcus sp. B05. Next base: position 27,852 of record NZ_RBZR01000027.1, read on the forward strand.
ACTTCCGTCTGCCTGTTGTAAATCAACCGCCTGCTCATAATCAGGGATTTCTGGTGTTTCTTCTATAAAATCAAACACTCTTCTCGCACATGCCGCAGCATTCTGAAGTTCCGTAATGACACTGGAAATCTCATTAAACGGTTTTGTATACTGATTTGCATAGCTTAAAAAGCAAGATAATTGTCCTACGGAAATATATCCCCGGATTGCACTTAACGCACCTGTAATTCCAACACCTGCATATACAAGTCCATTTACAAAACGAGTGCTTGGATTCGTAATTGATGAAAAGAAAATCGCACGCAGACTAACTTTTTGCAAATCTGCATTTATCTCATCAAATCTTTCCAAAGCCCTTGAACCATATCCAAATGCCTGTACTACTTTTTGGTTCCCCACCATCTCATTAATAAGCGATGTCATCTCTGCGCGCTTCTCTGATTGTGCTTTGAACATCGTATATGTTCTCTTTGCAATAAAGCTCGCAACAAACAATGACACTGGCGTGATTAAGATAACAACCAGAGAGATTTTCACATTAATTGTCAACATAAAGAGTAATGTCCCCACAATTGTAACAATTCCTGTGAATAACTGTGAAAATCCTATCAGCAGTCCATCTGAAAATTGCTCTACATCTGTTATGATTCTGCTGATTGTCTCACCATACTGATGTGAGTCAATATATTTTAGTGGAAGTTCCTGTAATTTTGCAAATGCCCGGATTCGAACATCTTTTACTACCCGGTAAGTAATTTTATTATTACATAAATTCATAAGCCATTGTGCCACACCTGTCAGAATGATCACAACCGCATATTTTTTTAAAATCTGAAATGCACCGGCAAAATCTACATGTCCTTTTGACAATATCAAGTCAATTGCATTTCCTGATAAGATTGGTGCATACAAAGTCAGTGCTACAGAAATTGCTGCAAAAATCAACGATAAAATCAGATAATGCATATATGGACGTATCAGCTTAAAAACTTTTTTTATTGTATCCTGATTCTTTTTTTCTAACTGATTACTCATGGTCCTGCACCTCCTCTTTTGAAAATTGAGAATAGCAGATTTCCTGATATACCTCACATTGTTTCAACAATTCCTGATGTGTTCCATAGCCAACCATCTGTCCGTCATCTAATACAATGATCTTATCTGCATGCATAATCGATGCAGCTCTTTGAGACACAATAAATACAGTCATATTATTTGTATCTTCCGCGATTGCTTTTCTTAAATTAGCATCTGTTGCAAAATCCAACGCAGATGCACTGTCATCCAAAATCAATACTTCCGGATTGCGGACCAATGCTCTTGCGATTGTGAGTCTCTGTCTCTGTCCTCCTGACAGATTCTTTCCGCCCTCACTTAACACTGTGTCTAATTTACCAGGTTTATTTTCTACAATTTCTAATGCCTGTGCTGTCTTAAGTGCCTCAAAAATTTCTTCATCGCTGGCATCTTCTCGTCCCATCTTCATATTATCTCGAATTGTTCCATGGAACAAAACTGCTTTCTGCGGAACCGTGCCGACTTTACTTCTCAGATTCTCTACTTTATATTCCCGGACATCTTTCTCATTGACAAACACCCGGCCTTCTGTCACATCGTAAAATCTTGGGATTAAACTTACCAAGGTTGACTTTCCTGAACCGGTACCACCGATAATTCCGATTGTCTCACCTTTTTTTGCTGTAAATGAAATGTGCTCCAGAGCAGGTTCTTTACTCTCCTGATAATAAAATGTTACGTCTTCCATGCTTACAGCTGTTTTTGGTTCTTCTGTCTGTTGCACTGCTGACTCTTTTTCATTACCATCTACAATGCCCGGCTTCATTGCAAACACTTCATTGATTCTTCCTGCCGATGCCAATGCTTTTGTAAATGTTATGATCAGATTTGCCAAGGCCACAAGTGCCAACAATGTCTGTGTCATATAGTTTACCAGTGCAATTACTTCTCCTTGTGTCATATCGCCTACATTTACCTGAATTCCACCAAACCAGATAACTGCAATAATCCCGGCATTTACAATAATATATGTCAAAGGATTCAATGATGCCGAAATTTTACCGACATGCATCTGAATATCCATCAACATATCACTCTTATGTTCAAAGGTCTCTCTCTCCAGCTTCTGAGTACGAAATGCACGAATCACACGAACTCCTGTCAAATTCTCACGGGTTGTCAATAATACTTCATCTAATTCTCTTTGAACCTTCTTGTATAAAGGAATCGTAATAACCATAATTCCATAGATAACGAATGCCAACAGCGGAACGGTCACAACAAATACCATTGCTGCCTTCCAGTTAATTGTAAATGCCATAACCAGTGCGCCGACAACTATAAACGGTGATCTTAAAAATAGTCGTAATACAAGATTCACCCCTGATTGTACCTGATTGACATCACTTGTCATTCGAACAACCAATGTTGAACTTCCGGCCTTATCAACTTCTGCATGTGACAAATTTTCAATATGCCAGAATAAATCATGCCTGAGTGCAGTTCCAAATCCAACTGCTGCCTTCGCCGCAAAATATTGTGCCAGCAATGAACATGTAAGCCCTAAAATTCCAAATATTACAAGCACGGCACCCATTTTCCAAATATAAAGCGTGTCGTGATTCTTGATACCAATATCTATGATGTGTGCCATAATAACCGGCACGATCAATTCAAACGTTGCTTCCAATAATTTAAACAATGGACCTATAATACTCTCTTTTTTATAATCTTTTAAATAAATAAGCAGTTTTCTCACAAATTTACCTCCATTCTAACCCACGTTTTTTTATTATAACATTTTTCTTCCCGAATGAATACTTACATCTTGCTTTTTTCTTTCTGACAATTTATTATGTAAGAAGGAATTTTCATACATTGCTTAGACGAAACGGAGGAACGAAATTATGAAAAAAAGAGCGGTTATTGCACTGGGTCATAGAGCGCTTGGCACAACATTACCAGAACAGAAAGTTGCTGTAGCTAAAACAGCCAAATCTATTGCTGATTTAATTGAAGAAGGATATCAGGTTGCGATCACTCACAGTAATGCACCTCAGGTCGGTATGATTCATACTGCTATGAATGAGTTTGGCAAAACTCATGATAATTATACATCTGCACCAATGTCGGTCTGCTCAGCCATGAGTCAGGGTTATATCGGATATGACCTGCAGAATGGAATTCGCGAGGAATTATTGAACCGTGGTATTTATCGTACAGTCAGCACAGTCCTGACGCAGGTTATTGTAGATCCGTATGATGAAGCTTTCTATACCCCAACAAAAGTACTCGGACGTTACATGAATGCTGAAGATGCCAACGAAGAACGTAAAAAAGGAAATTATGTAGTAGAAGAACCTGGTAAAGGATTCCGTCGAGTTGTATCCGCTCCAAACCCGGTTAAAATCGTAGAATTAGATGCTATCAATGCTCTGCTTAATGCTGATCAGTTAGTTGTTGCATGTGGCGGTGGCGGTATTCCTGTTCTGGAACAGGATAATCACTTACGCGGTGCCAGTGCTGTTATTGAAAAGGATCTTGTCGCAGGTAAACTTGCAGAAGGTGTCAACGCCGATCTCCTTATTATCCTTACAAGTGTAGATCAGGTTTGTATTAACATGGGCACTCCAGCTGAAGAAAAACTCGGTTCTATCTCCGTTGCTCAGGCAAAAGAATATATGGATGCCGGACATTTCGGTACTTACAATATGTTTCCTAAATTTAAGGCTGCTGTTGAATTCATCGAACAAAAAGAAGGTCGCGAGGCTCTGATCACTTCTCTTGAGCAATTAAAAGCCGGTTTACATGGAAAAGCCGGAACAAGAATTCATGGATAATTCTAAAATAGGATGTGAAAAATGTTATAACATTTTTCGCATCCTATTTTATTTTCCTCTTGCATTTTTTCTTTTATTGATATAATATAGGCATATGTTAGATGTAGTTTTGAATACTATATATAGCGTTATTTAATTCTATTTTGTATGTTAACTATTCATATAATCAAACAAACATGAATATATTTCAATTGATATAAAAGAGGAGGAATGAATCATGAAATCACAACATCATATTAAAGAACCCGGCAGTGCGATCACCCATTTTATAGGAATGTTAATGGCAATCTTTGCAGCTGTCCCATTACTGATCAAAGCTGCTCATGAACCTAGCCGTATTTACGTTATCTCACTCGCAATCTACTCTGCAAGTATGATATTATTGTATGCAGCCAGTACTACTTATCATACATTTGATATTTCTGCTAAAATCAATACGATTTTAAAAAAATGGGATCATATGATGATTTCTGTATTGATTGCAGGAAGCTACACGCCAATTTGTTTATTAGTATTAAAAGGAAAAACCGGACTTATTCTCCTGGCCATTGTGTGGAGCTTCGCTATCGTAGGTATTCTTATTAAAGCCTTCTGGGTTTACTGTCCGAAGTGGATTTCATCCATTCTCTATATCGGAATGGGCTGGACATGTGTTCTTGCTTTCACTCAAATATTAAACTCCATGAGCCATACTTCTTTTTTATGGCTTCTGACAGGCGGAATTATTTATACTGTTGGCGGTATTATCTACGCATTAAAGCTTCCGATTTTTAATAGTAAACATAAAAATTTTGGAAGTCACGAAATTTTTCATTTATTCGTAATGGGTGGAAGTATGTGTCACTTCGTAGTTATGTATGCACTATTACCTTAATCTTAATGAATACTTTTTCTTATTCAAGTCGAACGGTTGGGACTATGTTATAGTCCCAACCGTTTTAATACATCTTTTACTTTTTTAACCGGTATAATCTCCAGCTTTTCTTTTACTTCATCTGCAACGTCTTCAAGGTCTTCCACATTTTCATATGGTATAAATACCTTCGACACGCCTGCTCTCTGCGCTGCCATAAGTTTCTCTGGAAGACCGCCTATTGGCATTACCCCTCCACGTAACGAAACTTCTCCTGTCATCGCATATTGAGGACTGACCGCTTTGCCTGTCACCAATGACGCCAACGCCGTTGTCAGTGTTATGCCGGCAGATGGGCCGTCCTTTGGTACTGCACCGGCCGGAACGTGGATATGCAAATCATTTTCTTTCCACATTGCTGCTGATTCCGGATACATTGATTTAACCAGACTAACCGCAATCTGAACAGACTCCTTCATCACATCACCAAGCTGACCTGTCACCTGAATCTTACCACTTCCTTTTGTAAACATCGCCTCTATAAATAAAATCTCACCGCCGGCTGACGTCCATGCCAGTCCGGTAACGACTCCCGGCTGCTTTTCTTCTAAAATACTCTCATGATGGATTGGCTTTTGATCCAAAAATTCACGAAGCCGTTTTGGATTTACTGTAATGCTCTTTTGTTCCCCTTTTACCAATTTTACAGCGGCATAACGGCACAATGTATTCATTTGTTTTTTCAGTCCTCGAACGCCTGATTCTGCCGTATAATCTTGGATAATTGTTCTAATTGCATCATCCGTCACTTTCAGATTCTTAGCCTTAATTCCCATTCCTGCCATTGCTTTTGGAAGCAAATGCTTTCTTGCAATCTGAAATTTTTCCACTGCTGTATATCCCGGAAACTGTATTACTTCCATTCGATTTAGTAAAGGCTCCGGAATTGTATCCAACGAATTTGCTGTACAGACAAATAATACATCTGATAAATCATATGGTACATTCAAATAGTGATCTGTAAAATTGTTATTCTGCTCGGGGTCTAATACTTCGAGCAGTGCACTTGCCGGATCTCCGCTAAAATCTTTTGACAGCTTATCAACTTCATCCAATACCATAACCGGATTCGATGCTCCACATCTTTTCATTCCTTCCATGATGCGCCCCGGCATAGCCCCTACATAAGTTCTTCTATGACCACGGATCTCTGCCTCATCTCTTACGCCACCAAGACTGACTCTCACATACTCTCGGTGTAATGCCTTTGCAATACTCTGACCGATACTCGTCTTACCGGTTCCCGGTGCCCCGACAAACAACAAAATCGAACCCGATTGTTTTTTATTCAATTGCATAACTGCAATTTGTTGAATAATTCTTGCTTTTACTTTTTTCAAGCCATAATGTTCTTCGTCCAAAATATCTTCTGCTTTATCCAAATCAATAGCTTCTACTTCTTCTTTCTTCCAGGACAGTGTCGTTACAAAATCCAGATAATCGTAGAGCATGCCGTATTCATGACTATCTTTTCCTTCCTGCTTCATGCGGTTTAGAATCTTTTCTGCTTCTTTTCTCGCAGTCTCATTCATGCCGGATTCTTCTATTTTCTGCTCAAATCTACGCACATCTGATATATTTTCCGGATGCATCTCATCTAATTGACGTTGCAGAAAATCAATCTGTTTCTTAATTGCATCTTCACGATATACTTTCTCATGACGTTCTTGTTGCGCATTCTCTGCTTCTTCTCCAACTCTTGTCACTTCTATAAACTCATACACAGCGTGTTCCATCTTCTCTATACGCTGTGACAACACATCCGTCTCTACAATCTGGTATCTTTCTTCATTTGTCAGATTCAGATAGCTGGACAATGCAGATACAACTTCGCTTATTGATTTCCAATGCAATATGTAACTTCTGGCCCATACCCCCCATTGAAATCCCTGTGCGAAACGGAGCAGTGAGGTACGCATTTTTTCAAAACGCATCTGACACTCCTGTGCATCGATATCTTCTATCTCATCCCGATTCACTGCTTCCAGCGAAATATTTCCCTCTGTTACTTCTATATTATGAATATCTACTCTGTGAAATGTTCGGACATTGATATTACCATCCCGATCAATCCCTTCTACTTTTCCTTCTACACCAATTGGATAAAAATCCTCCTCCGTCAGGCTCTGTCTCGCCTTATCTTCTTTTTGATATAAAAAGATCAGTTCTTCTCCCTCTTTCACATCTTCTATCTCTAATTCCTGAAACACATCTTGCTTAAAGTAAAATGTTACTCCCGGCAAAATGATCATATCATAAATAGGTACTACGATCATATCATTCACCCTGCTTTCTATATCGGAAAATCTTAGTTCACATTTGTTAGCACTCTTTTTCTCTGAGTGCTAATTTATGATAACAATATCATATTCTCTTTATTTTGTAAAGTAGCTCCTTCGTGTAAACTCATACCTACCTTGAAAATTTATCTGCTCTTTGCTATAGTGACATTAACATCATTTTTCAAAGAGGTAAGCTTTATGAATCCAACAGTTAGTATTATTGTTCCTGTCTATAAAGCAGAGACTTTTCTCTCGCGCTGTATTGACAGTATTTTAAATCAAGAATATCGCGACTTTGAACTATTACTGGTCGACGATGGAAGTCCTGATTCTTCCGGTGAAATCTGCGATACCTATGCAAGAAATGATTCCCGCATCCGTGTCATTCATCAATCAAACAGTGGGGTATCGATTGCACGAAATCATGCTATAGATCAGGCCCGTGGAACATATCTTCAATTCCTTGACAGCGACGACTGGATTACCCCTGATGCCACCAAACTTCTTTTACGTTCGGCAGAAGATTTTCAGGCAGATCTTGTAATTGCCGATTTTTATCGTGTTATAGGTGAACGCGTTTCTCACAAAGGCGATATTGATGAAGATGAGGTCATTTCCCGTGAAGAATTCGCTGAGCATATGATGGAAAATCCTGCCGATTATTATTATGGTGTAATCTGGAACAAATTATATAAAAGAGAATTGATTGAGCAGCATCATTTACGAATGAACCCAGATATTAGCTGGTGTGAGGACTTTATGTTTAATCTGGAATATATTCGATACGCGACACGATTTTACGCTTTAAAGACACCTATTTATTATTATGTGAAAACAAAAGGTTCTCTTGTAACACAAGGTGCTAGCATTTCCAATACCATAAAAATGAAATTGAACGTATTTGAATACTATAATAATTTCTATAAGAATATTCTAGATGAAGAAGAATATGAAAAGAACCGACTGCAGGTATATCGCTTTTTCATAGATGCTGCGAAAGATGGGGCTGTTCCGCCAGCAATCCTGCCCGGTGCTACCCGCCTGGGAGAGGAACGTGCCAAAGTTTGCCAGGCAGCTATTGCCGGAGAAGGTGTTTTGATGGATAATTACCGTACTCGAAAATTATTGGAACGTTATCTGGAACCTGTTGCTTTAAAGCATGATTTATCTATGACTGAAATCTGGGTTCTTTTTTATCTTTGCCACCCACACAGTGTTACAACACGCAAAGAACTGGCCGATTTTATTGATATTTCCAAAAGTTCCCTCTCGAGAGCATTAAAAAAACTTACTTTAAAAAATCTAATCATGATAGAAGATTCGCGTTCACCAAGACAGCTTTTGATTACTCTTCTTTCAGCAGCTGATACAATTCTTGCCGATCTCTCTGTTGTTCAAAATGATTTTGACCAGACTCGTTTTTCTGAATTTACAGAAGAAGAGCTAATTCAATACGCACAGCTCTCTGATAAAATAAAGGACAATATACAGCGTAGATTACAATAAAGGTTTAATTCCTATGTACTTTCGAATAAAAAAGTGAGACAGATTTTTTTCCCCGTCTCACTTTTTTTATTCATTATTAAATTTTATTATCTTATTTCTGTGCATATTCCAGCATTCTCTTCAATGGGAGTTCTGCCTTCACTCTCAAATCTTCTGGCAATTCTACTTCTGGCTCCACTGTTTCAAGTGCCTGAGCTACTCCTTTCAGACTAATTCTCTTCATATTTGGACAGAACTGACGATGTCCTACGGAATAGAATTTTTTCTCCGGATTCTTCTGCTCTAATTCATAGAATACTCCGATTTCTGTACAGACGATAAATTCTTTCTTATCCGATTCTGTCACATAATCAATAATCTGAGATGTGCTTCCGATGTAATCTGCTTCTTCTAATACATCTGGTGTACATTCCGGATGTGCAACTACAACTGCTTCCGGTTTTGCCTCTTTTGCTTTTAAAAGCTCTTCTTTATGAATACTTTTATGTACATGACAGAATCCATCATTAAATATAAAATGTTTCTCCGGAATCTGCTCTGCTGTGTATCTTCCAAGATTGTTATCCGGAATAAAGAAAATATCTTTATTTGGAAGATTTTTAACAATCTTAAGTGCATTGGAAGATGTCACACACACATCAGATAATGCCTTGATCTCTGCTGTTGAATTTACATAACATACAACCGATACATCTGGATATTGTTCTCTTACTTCTTTAATTTTTAATTCATCCACCATATGTGCCATAGGACAGTCAGCGTTTTTATCTGCCATTACTACTTTCTTCTGCGGATTAAGAATCTTTGCACTCTCGCCCATAAATGATACTCCACAGAAAAGTATTACATCTGCATCGACTGTCGTTGCTTTTTTTGCAAGGAAATAAGAATCACCCACATAATCTGCAATAGCCTGAACTTCTCCATCTACATAATAATGTGCAAGAATTACTGCATTTTTCTCTTTTTTCAAACGATTAATCTGCTCTATTACTGTTTCACTCATTATTCTATACCTTTCGTTTCCACTACTAATCACATATATCTCTTCTAGGGTATAACAAATGTAAACTTTTTGCAAGCAAATGTTTTACATCTGTCTTGTCATCTTGTTTTTTTCTTTTCCTTATACATTACTTTATCAGCCTGTTTTACATACTCTTCCAGCAATAATTTTTCATCAGGTTTTGCACACACCCATCCTATACTAGTGGATATCTGAAATGGAATATCCAGGATTTCATTTGCCTGTTTTAATTCATCATAAATCGCCTCTTTGATCCTAAGACCTTTGTTATAGTCACCACCTGAGACTACAATAACAAACTCATCTCCACCATAACGAACAACAACAGAATGTTTCGGGCAAACTTTCTTCAGAACATTCGCTACAGTTGTAATTGCAATATCACCATTTTTATGTCCGTATGTATCATTGATCATTTTTAAACGATTAATATCACTAAACAGTATTAAGGTTTCTCTCTGTTCAAGCCGGTCATATTGCAAAATCTTTTCCGCATGCCTCGACAAGGCAAAGCGATTGTAAACTCCTGTCATAGCATCTTCCGCACTCAACTCATCTAACATACGGTTCATCTGCTTCAATGCCAGTCTCTCAATCATAACCTGCATTGACATATTGATACAATGTGACCCGCTAAATAAACTTTCATCATCAATCATTTGAAAACTGTCCTTGATTACACAATAGCCAATTGTTTTTTCTTGAAAATGAACCGGCATAATCATATAGGCATGCGCTTTTTCATCATCCTCTTCTTCTCCCGGAATTAGTTTTGAAATATCAAATAACTCCTTATACTCTACCAGCTTTCCTTTTTCCAATGCAAAAATCACAATTAATTTTGAATCGTATTCTTGATTGTTGAGGATTTGTCCTGTATGCTGCTCCAATTGCTCAGTTCTATTAAGCAATATATACATTGCACTACACGGAATATTATTTATTACATGTTCTGCCAATGTATTCGCATACTCATTCCAATTTTCACTTTGAACCAGTCTCTTTTGTAAAATCTGAAAATTATTCTGTACATAATTTCGATTTAACATCGTCTCGATTATATGTCTTTTTCCATTTTTGGGTTTTTCTTCATGATTTGTACATCCACAACTTGAACGATAGACTACCTCACTCTCCAAAGTTGTTTTTTGTGGAACATCCTCCCCATTTATCAAACGAAACAATACATCGCAACTTTGATAGCCTGCCTCTGTTTTTTTACGCTCTACTGTTGTCAGGCTTGGACGATATGTACTTGCAATTCTCAAATTATCAAATCCAGAGATTCTAAAATCCTCTGGTGCATGTAATTCCTGTTCACCAGCTGCAGCACAATATCCTATTGCCATCTCATCATTTGCAGCAATAACACAATCCGGAACTTCCAAACCCATTTTTTGAAAATCATAAAATGCCTGATATCCATCATGATATGTGTAGTTGTAATTTCGAAACCAGGCTTCTTCATATTGCAATCCTTTTAAATCCATTGCATCCTGAACACCTTTTTTTCGCTTTTGTGATTCGTAATTATCTTCTGGTCCGCCTATGAAATATATTTTTCTACACCCATGTTTTTCAATCATGTGTAATGTTATCTCTTTCACAGTTCGATAATTCTCACATCCGACATAATATAGACCTTCCAACTCATGTTCCATACTAACTGCCGGTTTTCCACTTGCAACCAGTTTCTTACGTAATTTCTCCCTCTCTTCTCCTGAAGTAATATTATTCGATGCCATAAGAAATCCGTCATATTCATTACAATCTAATAATGAAAAAATCTGATACTCTCCCTGATTGTACAACAAATCTTCTTTTTCTCCGCCATAACAACTGAATATATAAAGCTCAGCGCCTTCTTCTTGTATACGTTTTCGAATTCCTCGAATAGCATACTTCATTACTTCTCCATTAAATCCCCCTTGCAGCAGTGCTATTTTCTTCTTCATCTGCCACCTCCGCGTTATTTATATTTCTATTATAACGCAATTATATCCATTTGTCCTATATTAGATAATATAATTTCCTACATCTGTAGAATCCACTAATAAATCTGCTAATGTAATTCCATCAAAATAATCAAGAATTAACTTATACAGACCTTCCCACATTTTAATTGTTTTACACACGGTAACACGTTCACATAAATTTGGATTGTCCTCCAGGCATGAAATCGGTGCCAATGATCCCTCTGTAAGTTGTAAAATACTCCTGATCGTATATTCTTCCGGGGCTTTTGCAAGCTGATATCCGCCACCCTTTCCTCGTAGTGAGCGAACAAATCCATTTTTACTTAGTGATGCCACAATTGATTCCAGATATTTTTCTGAAATTTCCTGTCTTTTTGCTATATCCATCAATGGAATATATTCTCCTGTGTTATGTTCTGCCAAATCTAACATTACACGAATTGCATAACGTCCTCTTGTTGATATCTTCATAATATTCCTCCAATCCTATATACCTATTATATCACAAGGTTAATATACTTTTCAAGGCTAACAAAAAAATACGTACAAGAAAAAGACTATGCACTCCTGCTCAGCTTCGTCGGGCAAACCCGACTCCAATTCGCTGGATTGCATAGTCTTTTCTTGCTTTGAGGTGTACCGTGATTGAAATAGGTGGAGCGATAATGTATTTACTTTTCTGCTGTCTGATGTATCTATATCATGGGTTATTTGCTTGTGCAGATGCCTTTAGTTCACGACGACCCCCTAGTAAAAAAACACCTCATAAATCTATGAGATGTTCTTCTAACCTCCCCGAGTTGGGTTCGAACCAACGACCCTTCGGTTAACAGCCGAATGCTCTACCGCTGAGCTATCGAGGATTACCTTTATTGAAGTATACCTTCAAAACTGCATACAAAGTTTTTCATCCATCTTGTTCTCCTATCACCTGTTCTGGTTATGCCCTCGACCTATTAGTAACAGTCAGCTCCATGTGTTACCACACTTCCACCTCTGCCCTATCTACCTCGTCGTCTTCAAGGGGTCTTACTAACTTGACGTTATGG
>NZ_RBZR01000028.1:0-39015 GCF_003628495.1 Ruminococcus sp. B05
TACACGCTGGGAAATTAGACTGACATCTGGAGAGCCGGATACATCGAGAGGTGTAAGTCCGGTTCGGAGGGGAGTTCTCGGAAACCTGCCATAGTGATATGGTAAGGCGCTGGGTTCTTACCCTACTGTATACGGCAATTGCCCCGATTCCGATTTCCTCGTTTGCAGGAGAACCCACGCAGTCCATCGGAAAGAATTTTATCCGTTCATATATAGGCGTATGTCTGGAAGGGGCAATTATTGCACTGGCGTGTATTATCTTTTCGGCTTATGCGGCAAGCCCTCCGGCTGTCGGAGATACAGAGCTGAGTGCAGTTACAATCGTGTGGAACTATGTAGGGGAACTGGTATTTAATTTACTGGTTTTGGTCGGAGCGATCAAGGCATCGGACCGAATCGTAAGAGAAATGATGGGACTTGGAGGTTAAAAATATGGATACAAAGAAAACATTAAGATATAACTGGGAATTCGGACGTGAGACAGTAGCGATACGAGTGAGCTCTTATCGGAACAATGGGAATTTATATGTAGGACTCTGCCATAAGGAAGGGAGAGAATGGGAAGATTTTGGAGATGTAACCATTAATCTGCCCTATCAGTTCTTAGAGCCAAATGAGGCTTTTATAACAGGAGATTTTACCAAAGATATGATTCGTTTTATCAAGGCGCATAAGCTTGGCAAAGTATTGGATGAAACAGCAAAGTCTGGATATGGAACCTATCAGAAAGTGGCATTTGACCTTGCAAGGCTTGCAGAATTTGATCCGGAAGGCGTTGCGGAACACTGTAGATTTGCCGGGATAGAAGTACCGAAAGAAAAACCACAGAAAACGAAGAAACAAAACAGGGGAGAGGAACGATAATTTATGGAAGTAAAGATGAACAAAGAAATCAGGGACTATCAGGAATCCATGTTTATGGGACTGGACCTGAGACAATGTGTGTGTTCTGTTCTTGCGATTCTTACAGCAATCGGAATTTACTTTGGAATGCGTGATATTACCGGACAGGAAATAACCGGATGGCTGTGTGTGCTTGGTGCTGCTCCATTTGCTGCCTGTGGCTTTTTCAAATATCATGGTATGACAGCCGAACAGTTTTTATGGGCAGTGATCAAATCCGAATTGCTGTATCCGAAGAAACTGGTGTTTCAGTCGGAAGATATCTACTATTCCTGCATGCAGGAGACCATCTCGCTGGGAGAAAAGAATCAAAAGGATGGAGCGGAAATCATAAAAGAGCGGGAGCAAAAAGCAGAAGCAAAACAGAGAAAGAAACGCAAGGGAAGGAGTGATGCCTTTGATTAAAACCTTAAGTCAGGCACTTCGGATGGATAAGGAACGCTTCAAAGTTCCGAAATCCGTCCAACAGGCAATTCCCATCCAGCGAATCTGGCCGGATGGAATTTTTCAACAGGGAACGAAATTCTCAAAAACATATCGTTTTACAGATATCAACTATTATATTGCGAGTAAGGACAATAAGACAGAAATGTTTCTGGATTATTCCGAACTCTTAAATTCACTGGATTCCGGCATTTCTGCCAAAATTACCATCAATAACCGGAGAATCAATAAAGAAGAATTTGAAAAATCAATCCTGCTTCCAATGAAGGAAGATGGACTGGACCACTATCGGGAAGAATACAACGAAATGCTCCTGTCTAAGATTACAGGAACAAACAACAGCATCTATCAGGAACGGTATCTGACTGTCAGTGTACATAAAAGATCTATTGACGATGCAAGAACCTATTTTGCACGTATCGGAACAGACATCGTAACACATCTGGCAAAGTTATCGTCCACAGCAGAAGGACTGGACGCAGAGAGCCGGCTCCAGATTTTCAGGGACTTCTTCAAGGGAGATGTCCCACAGGCATTTCCGTTTGATCTGAAACAATTTGCCAAGAAGGGAACAAGTTTCAAGGACTGGATGTGTCCGGATTCTATGGAATTTGAACGTGACCATTTTAAAATCGGTGACAGGTACGGAAGAGTCCTGTATATGCAGGATTATGCAAGTTATGTTAAAGATGACATGATTTCAGAACTGTGTGACTTCAGCCGGAATCTGATGTTGTCGATTGATATCCTGCCAGTCCCTACGGATGAAGCGGTAAGGGAAATCCAGAACCGACTGCTTGGTGTGGAAACTAACGTGACCAACTGGCAGAGAAGGCAGAACGCTAATAATAACTTCTCGGCAATCGTACCATACGATATGGAACTTCAGAGAAAAGAAACCAAGGAAATGCTCGATGATCTGACAACCAGAGACCAGCGTATGATGTTCGGGATTTTGACAATGGTACATCTGGCAGACAGCAAAAAGCAACTGGATTCCGATACGGAACTGATTCTGTCAATCGCAAGAAAGCATCTGTGCCAGATGGCAACATTAAAGTGGCAGCAAGTGGACGGACTCAATACAGTGCTTCCTTACGGACTGCGAAAGATCAATGCGCTGCGTACACTGACAACGGAGTCTACGGCTGTTTTAATTCCGTTCCATACACAGGAAATCCTGCAGCCGGGCGGTATCTATTATGGGCAGAATGCAGTCAGCAAGAACCTTCTGGTAGCCGACCGGAAGAAACTGATGAATGGAAACAGTTTCCGGTTGGGCGTCAGTGGATCAGGAAAGAGCTTTTCGGCAAAAGAAGAGATTGTGCATCTGGCATTGAGTACCGATGACGATATCCTGATTCTTGATCCGGAGTCCGAATTCACGAAATTAGTAGAGGCTCTGGGTGGACAGGTTGTAAAGGTATCTGCAACATCAGACAATCACCTGAATGCAATGGATATGGATGCGGCCTACGGCAATGAAAAGAATCCACTGATTGAAAAATCGGAGTTTATCCTGTCTGTGTTCGAGCAGTTGGTTGGAGCAGGAAATCTGTCGGCAAAAGAGAAATCAATCCTGGACCGCTGTGCTGCAGATGTGTACCGGGATTATATCCGAAGTGGTTATACAGGGGAAGTTCCGACTCTGAAAGATATGTACCGACAGTTGATGTTACAGCCGGAAGAAGAGGCAAGAGGACTGGCATTATCATCCGAACTTTTTATTAATGGAAGCCTGAACACCTTTGCACAGCCGACTAATGTGAATAAGAAGAACAGGATCATGGATTACGATATCCGGGAACTGGGGGAACAGCTTATGCCACTGGGAATGCTGGTTACCTTAGACAGTATTTTCAACAGGGTAATTCAGAACTGGAAAGAAGGAAAAACGACATGGATATTTGCCGATGAGTTCTATCTGTTATTCCGCTATGAATACAGTGCAAATTTCTTTTACCGACTGTACAAGAGAATCAGAAAATACAATGGATTCGTGACAGGTTTAACCCAAAATGTTGAGGAACTTCTGAAATCGGACACTGCAAGACTGATGTTGGCAAACAGTGAGTTTTTGATTCTTTTGAATCAGGCAAGTACAGACAGGGAAGAACTGGCAGCTCTTTTGAATATTTCCGAAAACCAACTGTCCTATATTACAAATGTATCGGTTGGTAGTGGCCTGATCCGTTGCTCTGGAAATATCGTACCATTTGAGAATACGTTCCCAAAGAATACAGACCTTTATAAACTAATGACAACAAAACCGGGAGAATCATAATGAAGAAAAAAGAAGAAGTAACGATAACTTTTTATGCTGCAGAGTGCGGTGAGTTCCATGATTTAGGAGAATATACAAAATGCAGAACGCTGGAAGAGGCATATAAAAAGTACCAGAAGTATTGTAGAACATCTGCCAATATGTGTCCGGCTATTGAGTTTTCTATCCATGATCCGTACTCTATTTATTCGGATATGGAATATCCATTGCCGTTGTCATCAAAAGACAGGGGTGATTTGGAGCTTGTGCCATATTACAACGAGCATCCACTGGTAAATGAAGCAATCAGACAGTTGGAGCAGTTGCAGAAACAGCAGGAAAAAAAGAAACATCGGGATGTTGCCCGATGAGATAAGAGATACGGAAAGAGGGTGACCGGATGAGAGATATCAAGGAACGGGTAAGGGATAAGAATCCGAAGATTCGAAATCCGGCTGCCCGGCTTCCGAAAGAACTGGTACGCTCGGCTGTACTGGAAGCAAAAGAAAAGCCAAGGGAACTACATGAGAAAAGCAGTGGTCAGTCAGACTCTCCAACACAGTATGGCATTGAAAAAATAGAATCCGTACAGTACAGGGCGGCGAGTGTGGCAGGAAAAACCATAGGGAAAACCACATATCGAGGTGGGAAAAAACTTGCCGGAGTGACCTACAGGAAGATAAAGGAAAGAAAACGCAGACAGGAAGAAGCGAAAGCTGCCGAAGAAGCAATGGAGCAGGGGGCAGAAAGCGGAAAGAAATTGATCAAGCTGAAACCGGAGCAGGCAGCACTTGCCAAAGAAAACGGTAAACGGCAGGTAAAAGCAGCACCGAGAGTGGTAAAAGTATCTGGTCTGTCTCAAGAAAAAATCAAGACACAGGCATCCGTACAGACACAGCAGGTGGAAAAGAGCCTTCAGGCGATGCAGAAAGCAAGAGCAGTCCAGATGGCAAGAAAATCAGCACAGGCATCGACAGAAAGTGGAAAAGCAGTCCTTCAGGTAACAGGAAAAGGCTCAAAGTTATCCGTAAAGGGAATTACAGCAGTGATTCAAAAAGGGGTAGTAGCTCTTGAAAAAATGGGAAAATGGATTGCTGCCGGAGGCGGTGCATTTCTTCTGGTATTTATTCTGATTGCAGGAATCATTGCAGGAGCAGCCTTCAGCAGTAGTTCGGAAAACTCCGAATCTCTAAGTGATGAGGTGCTGGCTTATACTTCGGTGATACAGCAGTATGCATCCCAATATGGCATTCCAGAATATGTGTCTGCGATACAGGCGATTATGATGCAGGAATCCGGGGGAAGAGGAACAGACCCGATGCAGTGTTCGGAAAGTCCGTACAATATAAGGTTTTCACACAGCCCCGGTTCTATTACCGATCCGAATTATTCGATAGAGGTGGGAGTACAGACCTTTGCAGACTGTATCAGTCAGGCAGGATGCAGCAGCCCACAGGATATGGACAAGTTAAAACTTGCATGGCAGGGATATAACTATGGAAACGGATACATAGTATGGGCGTTGCAAAGAGGCGGATACACAGAAGCCAATGCTTTACAATTTTCACAGGAGCAGGCAGCTTCGCATGGATGGAGCAGCTATGGAGATCCCGAATACGTTCCCCATGTGATGCGGTATTATTCCGGTGGCAGCCTGTTTGCTGGTTTGTTTGGTAATCAGCAGATTGTGTCGGTTGCAATGGGGCAGCTTGGAAACAGTGGCGGTCAGAAGTTCTGGAGCTGGTACGGATTTGACAGTCGGGTAGAATGGTGTGCCTGTTTTGTAAGCTGGTGTGCGGATCAGAGCGGTCTGATTGCAAGTGGGAATGTTCCTAAATTCTCATTGTGCAGTGATGGAGTGTCCTGGTTTCAGGGAAAGAATAAGTGGCAGAGTGGCGGAACAACTCCGACAGCTGGAATGATCATCTTTTTTGACTGGGATCATGATGGAACATCGGATCATGTAGGAATAGTAGAAAAGTGTGAAGGTGGAAGAGTTTACACGATTGAGGGAAATTCCAGTGATCAGGTACGGCAGAGAAATTATGCAGTAGATTACAGTTCTATAATGGGATATGGGGTGATAAATTGATGGTTTCTTTCATAATTTGTTAAGGATTTTATAAGGGAGTTAATGAATCCTTTGGAAAATAGTCACAAAATAGACACAGTTGATTGATAAATTGTTATTGTAACTTTTAGTGATAGACATATAAAGAGTTAGAAATCTTTATAATTGACTTGAATTAGGAGGTAGTGAATATGAGTGATCAGAATGTAAAAGCAGCACAATAATATTTAAATGCGATGTTTGGTGGACATAAGGATTGGGTAAAACTGGATGAAGATGGGAAGACCGGAACAGCCGTGATGCAGGGAATCATTCGTGCATTTCAGATTCAGAATGGAATCTCAACGATTACAGGAACGGTTGGACCACTTACTATTAATACCATGAAGAAGTTAGCCATTATTACAAAAATGGATCCGAATGATACTCCGCAGGTTAATGTATGCTTGATTCAGTGTGCTCTGTTTTGCAAAGGATATGCTGCTGGAGGAATTACTGGAATTTATTATACATCAGGAGTAAATGCAGTTAAAAAGATGCAGGAAAATGCAGGACTGGAAGTTACGGGCAAAATTGATTGGAAAGTTTGGTCTGGATTGTTATCCCTAAACTGGTTTACAAAGGTTTCTGGTGGGGATTCCAATATTGTTCTTATTCAACAGCAATTAAATAGTGACTGGTCAGATGTTATTGGTGTTGGACCTTGTGATGGAATTGCCTCAAGACAGACAATTTTGTCTTTAGTTGGTGCATTGCAGGCGGCTGAAGGAGTTACAACTGAATTAATTACAGATTTGAATTCAGTTAATTTTGGCGATGCAACAACAAATGCGTTTCCGGGTACATTACAGAACGGACAGAACTCGACGAAATATGTTCCATTTAATAAGATTGCTCAATACGGACTATATTTTAACGGATATAATCCGGGAAGATTCGATGGCGTGTTTGATTCGACTACAGAGTCAAAGGTGTCAGAATTTCAGGAGTTTTATGGTCTGACAGGAATTGGACTTGTAACAAAAGGAAAAGTAAATGTTTCTACTATGAAATCATTGCTTACGAGTAAAGGCGATACAAACAGGGCAGCAAAAGCGTGTGACTGTGCAACAGTATTAAATAAACAACAGGCATTAGATATAAAAAATGCAGGGTATACTCATGTAGGACGTTATCTGACAGGTTCTGTTGGAAAAGAACATACACCGAAATATTTGACATCAACAGAAGTGAAAAACATTGAAAATGCAGGATTATCGGTATTCCCGATATATCAGGATGGAGGATATGAATTAAACTATTTTAAGGATCCGTCCCAGGGAAGTGTTGATGCACAGACAGCAATTTTAGCAGCCGAGAGAATCGGTATACCAAGTGGAACGACTATATACTTTGCAGTGGATTTTGATTGTTATTCATATCAGATTGATACATTTATTATACCTTATTTTGAACAGATTCACATGATCTTTTTCAGTTCGACAAATGATAAAAATTATAAAGTCGGCATTTATGCACCAAGATATGTATGTACTAAAGTTTATGAAGCAGGATTGGCAAGTAAATCATTTGTGGCAGATATGTCAACTGGATTTAGCTGTAATTTGGGATATTCGATGCCGAAGAACTGGGCATTTGATCAATTTTGTGAGTTGAACTCATTTTCTTCATCACCTTCGTTCCCACTGGATAAAGATGCATATTCAGGGAGAGATACTGGATTTAAAAAGTTCGATGCCGTATCGACAAAAACAGATGAGGAAATAGCGCAAGAAAATCTTCGGGCAAAGGTAAAAATAGCACGAAATCAATATGTCTATAATGTAATGGAGCCGCTTGGTTATCTGAATAAAATTATGGATGTGGGTGTGGAGTATGATAAGGAAATTTCACTGGGAACAATGATGAGTCCTCAAGGAGCAATTGATATTTCTACTAAAATATCCACATCGCTTGAAAGTTCAACTGGTAAAATTTATAATATAAAAGTGGATATAGGAAATGATGGAGAATTGACACAAACTTGCAAAAATCAAATTATGGAGATTTCATCAAATTTATCAGATACAGGTATAGAGGGAGCAGATAACTTTGGAAATACGATAGAAAAAATTGCTTTATCGGTTAAATCTGGTAATATTGCTTTTGAAATAAATAATGTTTTTGCCAATAGTGTAGAGTTTTCCATTGTATTTAGTACATCAGATTTGCTGCCAGAAGAGGAAAAAGAGTGGACAATATCGGTTGCTTTGATTTTTACAATGACATTAAATTCTAATAGTGGTCTTGAATTTAATGTTGTAGAATTCACAAAAGAGCATAGTAATATACTGGCAGGAGCCGTAATATTAGTTCTTGCGGGTGCATTAGTTGTAAATGCAATTCCGTCAATTATTGCTTTATTTTCAGCTGGAGCAGGTACTGTTTTTGGTTTGTTGATTCAAGCGCTGTAAATTGTAAAAGAATAAAAGAGACAATGGCCAGAGGTTCGATTTTATAAAGAGGACCTCTGGCAAAAGGGGGATTAAGAAGAATGCATATTAAATCAATTGTGTCAGATGAGGATAGGGAAGAATTAGAAAGAATGCTTTCGCTTGGGTTTATAATTCCTAATCAATTATTTAAAACAAGACAGAAAAGTAGAATGATTATCTATATTTTTACACCTGTAGAATTTTTACTGTCGATTAATTGTTATCTGTCGGAAAGTTATTTGATGTTTGGAATAGGGATTGGAACTTGTGTGGCTTGTGTGGCTTGGATTATTTGGTATCAAATGATTGGTAAAAATTTTGAAAAAAATGTTCATGAATTTGTCTGGGGTAGATCAGGATATGAAACGGTGGATATCGATGAAAACGCAATTAAAATAGATGAAGATCAAATTTATGAATTTAAAAATATTGATAGAATGTTCTTATATAAAAACTTCTTTTTTTTCATAACAAATGAAAAGAAAATATTTATATTTAAAACGACAGATATGGAGTCGGATGAACTTATAAAAATTATTAAAACAACAGGGATTTTATTTGAAAAAAAAGAAAAACCATTTAATATTTATAAGTATTGTAAAAAAGGAAAAAGTTTTTAAAAATAAGCAGAGGATGGTGGATTTATCATCCTTTTAGAGAAGAGCATGTATTTTAAAGGGAATCTGGTTTTGCAGGTTCCCTTTTTGCCATCAAAAACGTTGATGTTTTATCAAATGACGCTAAAAATAAAAAGAATAATGCAGGGGGTGACATTATTAGTTATCGCTGTAATATTTGGATAAAATATAAATAAAACATAAAAAATATGACAGCATGGGACGTGTCATAGAAGAGAGTAATAAAGATTTTGGAACAAAGCTCTATGAATATGACAAAGCAGGAAATCTGAAAAAATATACCGATGGAAATGGAAATGCAACCGTATCCAAGTTTGATTCTCTTGGACAGGTGCTTCAGTCCAAAGATGCAGTTGGTAATATAACCAAATATGAATATGACGCATTAGGAAATGAAACCAAGATTACTTATGGAGATGGAAGCAGCCATTCCAAGGAATATGATAACTGCGGAAGACTCGCTAAAGAGACAGATGAATTAGGTGCAGTTACCACTTATACTTATGATGCGGCAGACAATCTGGTATCAAAATCAGATGACAGTGGAAGAACCTGGACTTATACCTACGATAATACAGGAAACCGCTTAAGTGAAACCAACCCAGAAGGTGGAACTACCACATATACTTATGATAAAGCAGGAAATCTGGTATCTTCTACCGATGAAGAGGGAAGAACAGATACTTATGCTTACGACAAGGCAGGAAATCTGACTACATCCAAAGATGCCCTTGGATATACCGTATCCATGAAGTATGACTTAAATGGAAATCTGGTATCCTCTACCGATGAAAATGGAAATACCAGTACCATGACTTACGATGGTAATGGAAACATGACATCGGTAAGCGATGCAAAGGGCAACATTACAGCAATGAAATATGATTCCACCGACAATCTGGAACAGACGGTGGATGCCCTGAAAGGAAAGACCACTTACGAATACGATTCACAGGGCAACAGCACAAAGATGACAGATGCCCTCGGCAATGCGTATAGTTATGTGTATGATAAAGAGGGAAATAACACATCCATAATACTGCCGACAGGGGACAAGGTGCTGATGGAGTACGATGCCATCGGACAGCTTGTAAAATGTACGGATGCACAGGGACTCGTAATTACCTATCAATATGACGGAGCAGGCAACCTGATCCATTCCTCCGACAATGGTGGAAACAGTATGGATTATACTTATGATGGTGCCGGAAATGTACTGACACAGACCGATGAACTTGGCAGGACAGCAACATACAAGTACGATCAGTACGGCAGACTCCTGAAACTTACTGAAGCAGACGGAAGTATCACATCTTATGAATATGATGTTATGGACCGCATTACAGCGGTAACGGATGCGGAAGGTCATAAAACAACCTTTACCTACGATAAAGTCGGCAACCAGTTATCCATGACAGAAGAAGAGGAAGCCACATATAAATACGCTTACGATAAGAAAGACCGGGTTATTTCTCAGACAAATCCACTGGGAGCATCCAGCACCTTTAAGTATGACGGAAATGATAATGTGACGGAATCTGTCGATGAAAACGGTACGGTTACCAAGTATGCTTACGATAAAAATGACAATCTCGTATCCCAGACAGACGGAAATGGAAATACGACAACCTACCAGTATGATGAACTGGACCGCAAGATCGGTGAGACTTCTCCGTTAAAAGAAACAAATGAATACCGTTATGATGCCATTGGAAATCTTACCAAATCAAAAGATCCGATGGGACTCATTACCGAATACAAATATGACAGCCTGAGTAACATGACGGAACAGATTTCTCCAAAGGGAGCAGTTACCAAATATGATTACGACAAGCATGGCAATGTCATTTCTGTAACGGATGCAAAGGGAAATGAGACACAGTACAGTGTTGACCTGAATGACAATGTCACAAAGATGACACAGGCGAATGGTGGAGAGTATACCTATAGTTATGATAAAGCCGGACGTCTGAAGAGTATGACCAGTCCACTGGGTTATACTAAAAATTTCTCTTATGATAAAGTGGACAACGTGGTAAAAGAAAGCGACAGCTTAAAGAGTACCACTACTTATACTTACGATAAGCTCCATAACATGAAGTCTTCTACCAATGCACTGGATGGAACAACCAGCTTTTCTTATGATAAGTATGGCAATCTGGTGAAGGAGACAGATCCGCTTGGACGGAGCAATACCTACAGTTATGACCTGGCAGGTCAGATGACTTCTGCAGCTGATCCGCTTGGTAAGATAACTGCTTACACTTACGACCCGGCAGGAAATATTACTGAGATCACCAAACCGGGTGGAAGAAAGACCAGCTATGGATATGATAAGAATTATAATGTTACATCTGTAACAGATCCGATGGGCTATGTTGCAAAGACAGTCTACGATAAAGACAACCGTGTAACAGAAGAGACCGATGCACTGGGGCAGAAGGAATCCTATACCTATGATAAGGACAGCAGGGTAACTTCTATTACAGACAAGCGTGGATTCACAACGGGATTTGATTACGATGCACATGGGAATATTCAGGTTGTTACAGATAAGACCGGATTAAAGAGCCATCTGGAATATGACAAGAATGACAACCTGACCAAAGTAACTGATGCCCTTGGCGGTGTAACAACTTATGGTTACGACAACATGGATAACCTGGTGACCTTCACCAATGCAGCAAATAAGACAACGAATTATACTTATGACTTAGAAGGCAACCTGACATCCATCAAAGATCCGGCAGGAAGAACGGAGAAATTCGACTATGATGAAAAAGGCAGACTGACCGGACATACACAGGCAAGCGGCAAGAAAACCACGTATGATTACGACAAACTGAATGACCTGTTGGAGAAATCTTATCAGGACGCAAAAGGCGAGACATCCGAAAAGGACGTGACCTACGCATATAACAGTGCCGGGGAACGGGTATCCATGAAGGATCAGACAGGCAAGAGCAGCTACGAATACGATGCACTTGGAAGAATCACCAAAGTGACAAGCGGTTCGAAAAAGGATGTCAGCTACGTTTATGATGACGCAGATAATCTGCAGGCAATCGTATACCCGGATGGGACAAAGATCAGCTATGAATACGACTTAAATGATAATCTGGTAAAACTGACAGACCGTAATAGAAAAGTAACCACTTACAAGCATGATGCACTGAACCGTGTGACAGAAGTTACTAGAAGTAATGGAACAAAGACGGAAGTATCTTACGATGCAGAAGATCATATCACAAAGATTGTGAATACCTGTGGTTCCTGCGGCAAAGTAATCAGTACTTATGAGTACAAGTACAATGATCAGGGATATGTAGTTGGAGAAACAGCTACGGAACTGGAAGCTGGAACAAGAAAGACGCCAAGCTGGGAAGACTGGTACAACTGGGGCGATACACAGAAAGAGACAGACAAAGCAGACTGTGAGCATCAGGAAAAAGAGATCCAGACGACACGTACCTATGAATACGATGACAACTGGGAACTGACACGCTGTACAGAAAAAGCAGAGGGCGGTAAAAAGACAGTCCATAATTATACTTATGACAAGATTGGAAACCGGACCTCTTACGAGAAGATCGAGGATGGTGTCAGCAAAGCAAAATATAACTATAAGTACAACGATTCCAACCAGCTCATCAAACGCACCAATGCAAAGATCTGGGGCGATCCGGGAACAACCTACAGCTATGATAAAGATGGCAATCTGATCCAGGAATGTGATAAGACAAACAGTGCAGATCCGGTTACTTATGAATACACAGCAGAGAATCGTTTGGCAGTAGTAAAACAGGGTGGAACAGTCCTGATGGCAGCCATGTACGATGGAGATAACAACCGGGTATTCGAACTTGATAACACCTATAAATGGGAAGACTGCTATGGCGATGAAGTCCTGATCCCGGCGAACCAGCGTACCGAAGATGGAAACAGCCCGAAAGAGCAGCTTGCCTCTCTGGTAAAAGGCGGTTCCAATGCCAAAGGATGCACACTGACAGAGTATATCAACGATATCAATCGCGAGAATACAGAAGTCCTTGCAGAGTATGGAGCAGACGAGAAAGTACGTCAGGCTTATACTTATGGAGAAAGTGGAATCGGAGAACGGGTAAGCGTTGATAAATCGGAAGAAAGCAGTTATTATTTATATGACGGAAGAAACAGCGTGACCGGAATCCTGACCGAAACAGCTAATCTGACGAACAGTTATCAGTATGATTCATACGGTAACCTTACATCAGGAACAGCAGACGGTGTCAATTACTACGGTTACAATGGGGAGTCCACAAATGTAAAAACAGGACTTCAGTATCTGCGGGCAAGATACTATAACGCAGAGAACGGAACCTTTACAACTGAAGATAGTGACCTTGGAACGACAGAAAATCCATTGACCAGAAACCGCTACGATTATACGACCAATAATCCGCTGAATTACAGTGATCCGACAGGACATTCATTGTGGAGCAGGATTAAGAGTACAGCTAAAAAAGCAGCGAAAGCAGTCAAGAGTGTCGGCAAGAAAATCGTTAATACTGCGAAAAAGGTAGTCAAAACAGTAGTAAATACAGCTAAGAAAGCAGCAAAAACTATTGTTAACACAGTGAAGGGGGTAGCAAAAACTGCCAAAAATGCAGCTAAACATGCAAAACAGACATATCAATCTGTGAAAAATCGTGTAACCAGTAGCAGTACATATCAAAAGATCACATCCAGAGGAAGTCAGTTTATTCGTTCTGTAAGCAATGGGGTACAGAAAATTGGAAAAACTTATACATCTTTCAAATCCTATGTTTCAGAAAGAACGGCAGAAATCCGCTCAGAAGTGGTACGACATATGTGTACGACAACAAATCGTATTACAGATAAGCTTGGAAAAGTAGACTGGAATGCGGTGAAAAAAGTAGCCATTGGTATAACTGCGGTTACAGTTTCTGGTCTTGTAGTTGCTGCAACAGGCGGTTTGGCTGCAGGAGCAGTTCTGGCAGCATTGCCAGCAATGGGTGGCTTAGGAACGGCGATGGTTTCAGGAGCAGTTATTGGAGCTATTGGTGGAGCTTCATATAGTGCAGTGAATTCAGGTTTGTCTGGAAATAGTCTGAAACAAGTAGCAAAAGATACGTTAGTCGGTGGTATTGCAGGAGCAGTGACAGGTGGCGTTATGGGTGGCCTTAGTTATGGGGCTGGGAAACTTTTGAATGTAGTAAGGAGTGCAGGAAGTACCCATAATGATGGGATTGATAAATCGTTTAAAAAATTAGTTGCAGAAGTAACCGAAACAAAATTGCCAGAAGGCACTTGGGAAAAACCACCATTAGAGCGAGGAGATATTATTGACAAAGCTATGGGAAATAACTTGGGACACAATTTCCCGACCATAGATAAAGTAGAAAATGGTGTTGTGACTAGTGTTAAAAGCCGAGACTTAGGTGCAAAGACTTATCAAAATGGTAATAAATTGGAAAAGGTAATTGTCAAGGACATTAATAAAGTTTCAGGATTTATAGGAGAAACATTTAATGGTAAATTTGTTAATGCGGAAGAAATAGTGGGTAGACAATTACAAGTAGTTGTTCCAAATGTAACATTAAGCGAAGCTCAGATAAATGCAGTTAATAATGCTACAAAACATGGTATTGATAAAGGTGTTAAACTCATTATTACAGTAGGAAAATAATAGCAAAGTAAATAGCTTAAGGGGAATATTTTATTCCCCTTAAGTAATAGAGAGGAGAAAACGGATATGATTTCTGTATATTATAATCAAAAATATGGTTTCTTAATTGTGCCTAATGCCATTGAAAGGTTTATGGGATGTTATATTTCTATCGAACCTACAATTGAAATTATGGCTGAAGAAA
Organism: Ruminococcus sp. B05; assembly: GCF_003628495.1. Taxonomy (NCBI): domain Bacteria; kingdom Bacillati; phylum Bacillota; class Clostridia; order Eubacteriales; family Oscillospiraceae; genus Ruminococcus; species Ruminococcus sp. B05. The sequence goes on from NZ_RBZR01000028.1 coordinate 14,667, forward strand.
CAATAGATAAGATAGGCTGTGCAATTAGAAAAGGAATAAAAATTGCAGAAAGTTCCCCAAAAGTAGACGAATCTCAATTAAACAATTTTTGGAAACAAACAAAATATAAAAGTTTTCCAACATTTTCCAAGAATTATCAAAGAATTGATTTGAAACAAAATGGAGATGAATTAGAAATTAGAAGATGGGAACGGAATAATAGAGGGGGATATTCGCGAAAAACGGAAGAAAAAGATTATATTAATTTTATAGAAATGTCGGATTATGAATTGGGCTTGTTTATAAAAAAAATGTTTGAACCATGTGAAATTAGAATTGATGAAACAGAAAGATTTGAAACATTAGAGGGGAAAATAATTAGTTATTCGATTCCAAATGAGCATTATAAAAATATTGGTGATGGTCATACAGATTCTTATATGACATATAGAAATGAAGATTATGATAAGTTGTATATTTCTTTTTTGATAGGTGATGGAACTGATTGTACAGATGAAGTAAGCATAAAAAATCATTACAAAAAAATATACAAGCAAATGTCGAATATTAAATTTGAAAGTAAATGTAATAAAAAATATGTACATTTTTTAACAGAAAATGGAGAAGTATTGCTGAGTTTTATTGATAATGGTTATGTGGAGTTTTTTATGTGCATTCCATATAATATTGAAAGAAAAGTTCAAAAGGAGTCAATAGAACAGTATTTAAAAATGTTATTTTCGATAAAAATTGAAGATAAATAAAGCGTGAAGGAGAGAATATGCAAAAGAAGAATTGTGTTTTGTGCATAAGTATAGGAATTATAGTATGTATATTGTTATCAGCTTGCTCCAGACAACCAGACTTTGATGCCAAATCCTACGTCCAAAGTTCTCTTGATGCACACTATCATGGAGAATATAAGGACTATGCGAATCTGTTAGAAATCTCGGAAAAAGATGCCAAGAAAGAAATCGAAGAGGATTTTAATGAGAGTATCCAACAGCAATTTGATGATTCCGATAACATTACGGATAAAGGAATTGCTGATTATGCGGAAAAACTGACAGAAGTAAAGAAACTGGCAAAATACAAAGTACAAGATGTGAAAGAAGAGGATGGAGTCTATACAGTAAGTGTACAAGTTGAACCATCCAATGTATTTCAGACATTGCAACAAAGCTCTACAGAGGTAAGCAATGAAAAAATAAAGCAGGGATTGGATGGAAATGATCCGGAAGTCTTTGCAGCTGTATTAACAGAAAGTGTCCAGAAGAGTCTTGAAAAGAACAGATATGGAAAAGCTGTTACTGTAAACGTATCCGTGGAAAAAGATAACTCAGGAAAATATGGTCTTTTGGATACAGAGATGAATAAGTTGGAAGCAGCGATGTTCCCAACAGAATAAGAATGAATGGAAAGCTATCAGAGGAAAAAAACTGGTAGCTTTCTTTTAAACTCCAAGACAAGAAAACTTGTTAAAAAAGCTATTGTAATAGTAGAAAAATTATAATAAATAATGGATGACAAGAGTCTTTTATTCATTATGAGAAAAAGAAGGAATCTCCTATGAACCAACAAGAAATATTCACGTAAGATGGAAAAAAGTGCTGTAATCGAAGAGGTTGCAGCATTTTTTTCTTCGACATTTTTCGAACATTATAACGTACCTATCCGGTCACCGCCATGCTCCGATTTGATTTCTATATCAAAAATCAGATCGGAGGAAAGATAAATGGCTTATAACAAGACAAGTGAAGAACGAAAGTGGAATTATTGGAAAGAACAGGAAGAAAAGAAATTGCGTGAACTGGGAATGGAAGAAGAGAAGATCCAAAAGCTGCGCCAGATGGACAGGGAAGACTTTCTGGAAGAGCGCAGATACCGGGAACATCTGGATGAAACGATGCAGGATATGGATTCCATAAAAGAAAAGGACAGCGAGCTGTTTGCAAGGGATGTAAAGGAGCTTCTGGATCACATAGGTGATAAGCGAATCTATGAACTATTGAAAGAAACGGAGCATCAGACACTGGAAATCCTCTTACTCAGTACATGGGGATATTCTGGAAGAGAAGTTGCTAAGATTATGGGAATGGCAGAACAGACGATTTATACCAAAAGAAACCGTTTGAGAAAAAAATTAAAAAATTTATCAAAAATTGAATAATTATGGCGTTTTTCGTCGGCTATTTAATAGGCAGGTAAATTTTGCCAGTGTACTTTGACAACCTCATACCAGCATTACAGGTACGTTCCCGTAAGTAGAAGCGTGGCAGGAAGACGCGAGGACAGATGAAAAGGGCATGGAAGAAATTAGACCAGAAAGTGAGAGGCAGAGTTCTTTTGTGGCGTTTTCGTTTCGAGCGAATCATCTTTAACTGAAACAGGACCGTGGCGGTCTTTTGCGAGGATCACTTACGAGGGGATAATGATACATAGGAACTGCCAGTGAGCAGAGGATGGACTTTGGGTTGTAATCAGCAAGACTTTTAGAAAATCCGTGAGCGGTGCAATGCCAAGCATCCGCCTGTAATGTTCCCGTAAGGCAATGGGGGAGTCGAGGACAAATACAACGCCAAAAATCAAAAGTATAAGAAATCAAGGAAGAATGTGTCGTTGATATCAGATACATACGGCTGTAGGGAGAAATCCTTTACAGCCGTATTGATGTGATATCAGCACGCATATCAGGTAACAAATTATGTATTACACAAGAGAATATCTCAATAGAGCGCATCGAGAAATTGATACTATTTTCCGAGTGCTGTTCCCGGAACATGGAATGGCAGTAAGGGAAGAACAGATTATGTTATGCCACAAAATGCTGGATAACCTGCTGGGAAGAAACATAGCACTGTGTGACGCGGGTGTCGGTATCGGCAAGACGTATGCCTATCTGGTGGCCTGTGTTCTGATGAGAAAATATTCCCTCCTTGCAGAAGGATGTTCCCCTTATGAGCAGCGTCCGGTCGTGATATCCACTTCCAGCATTGCACTCCAGAAAGCAATTCTTACAGAATATATCCCTTTTCTCTCCCGGATTCTTCAGGAGAACGGGACGATTCAGGCCCCTATTAAAGCTGTGATACGAAAAGGGAAAGAGCATTTTGTCTGCGATGAGAGGTTGGAGCACCGAATCGTTGCAATCGAAGAAAAAAACAAAAATGCGTTGCAGAAAGAAGCTCTGCTGTCGTTGAAAGAACATTATGATATGGACGAAGTGTCCAACTTAAGTGGGTTTGACAGAAGGATGGTGAGTGTACCGAAGTTCTGTTCGGGAGACTGCCCGAAAAGAGGCTCATGCAGGTATCAGCAGTATCTGGAGCGTTCCAGAGATCATGAAATGTTCATTCAGATCTGTAATCACAATTATCTGCTGGCTGATGGTTATCACAGGCTGCAGGATTACCGCCCGTTATTAAAAGACTACCGAGCATTGATTGTCGATGAAGCACATAAGCTGCCGGATGCGGCAAAGCAGATGTTTGGGAAGAGCCTCTGTTATGACGATATCCGAGAAATCTGCTTTTATCTTGGGAATGAGTACCAAGGCCCGGAGATAAGAAAACTGTCCGGGACGATCCGGATGGTGCTGGACATCATAGGAGAAAACCACAGAACCAGATATGGGATAAAAGAAGAATTCCACATGACAGAAGAGTGTGCAATGTATTTATATGAGGGGATACAGACCATGAATAAGATCATAGAAAAATTAGAAAAGAAGATTCCAAAGTGGATCAGAAACAAGCTGGAAGAAACCAAAAGTGTGCTGGAATGCTTTTTCCATCAGGATAAGAAGTATGTGCTGCATCTGAAGCAGGACCATGACCACCGGATTATATTGTGTGCATCCAGCAGACGGATTCCACAGTATCTGGACCAGATGTTATGGAGCAGAGGAATGGGAGCGATTCTGACAAGCGGAACTTTAAAAACCGGACAGGGATTTTCCCACATTCGGAAAATGACAGGATTACAGAGAGTGCGGAGAGTCCGGGAATATGTGGCAGACTCCCCGTTTGAATATCAGAAGAACTGTCTGTTATATCTGCCAAAGAATTTGAAGACATGCAGAAGAGAAAGTCAGGAAGAGGCAGAGATGATAGCAGGCCATATCCATTCACTGATCTGTTCGACTTACGGGCATACGCTAGTGCTGTTTACATCTTATCATTTGATGGGAAACGTTTACCAGATGTTAAGGGATGAAATTCCGTTCCCGATGATAGAGGTGTGGAGACATTCACCGGAAGAGATCACAAGATTTAAACAGATGGACAATGCTGTCCTTTTTGCAGCCGGCTCCTGTTGGGAAGGAGTAGACTTCCCTGGAGATATGGTATCTTCGCTGATTATAGTAAAACTGCCCTTTGCTGTTCCTGATCCCATCAGTGAAGCACAGAAGAAGGAATATGCCAGCCTGAAAGATTATATTCAGGCAGTGATTGTTCCAGACATGCAGAAAAAACTAAGACAGGGATTCGGACGTGCTCTCCGCACCGAGACAGATACTTGTGTCGTGTCCATTTTAGACGAGCGTGCAGGAGAAGGTGGCAGGTATCATGAGGAAGTAATGTGTGCGCTTCCGAGCTGCAAGATGGCAAAAGATATCAAGGATGTCCAGCACTTTATTCGAAACCGGAAAGGCGTGGAATACTACCTGTAACCGTTCGTGGTTCTGCTACAGAAAAAGCAGATTTTGCACGAAAAGTTTGGTGGTATTTCAAGGGCGTTTTCGGTGGGATTGTTGGTATTGATGAATAGCTATTTCGGCATGAAGTGGGTATACTGTGTATAGCGTTAGAGGAAAGGAGGCAGCTTATGATATACAAGGTGGAAACGATAAAAGATGGAACAGAAAAATATTTTTTCATCAGAAATCTGGAAACAATGAGTATTGAAGAACTGCCAAGTAAATATCTAATGCATAAGATTAAATGTAAACGTTCACCAAATACAGTGAAACGCACAGCATTTTCAATCTGCTATTATATGAAATATATGGCAGAGAAAGAAATGGAACTCACAGAAGTCTATCAGTTAGATTATGAAAAACAGACAGAACACTTTGTGGAATTTTTATACTGGCTTAAAGCCGGAAACCATACAGAGCAAACGGCTGGAGAAAAGAAGTGTCCGAATGAAGGAACCTGCAACGCATACTTAAAAGATGTGTTCAGGTTCTATTTATTTATAGAGGCAGAATATGAACAGTACGGAAGTCTCAAAACCTTATCGTATAACCAGATTATAGCGGTTAATCAGGTGGGAGTAAAAAAGGTACTGCGGAATCATTCTTTTAAAGCCTATCTGAAGGAAGAGGAACATCGTGGGAGAACAGCAAAAGAAAATCAGATTATTACAATTTTACAGGCCTGTACGAACCGAAGAGATCAGCTTCTGTTACTTATGTTAGCAGAAACCGGATACAGAATTGGGGAACTACTGGGAGTAAAATATGTCAAAGATATTGATTATAGGAATCACATGATAAGGGTATGCTTCCGGGAAGATAATGAAAATGAAGCGAGAGCCAAAAATGCGGAATACAGAAGTGCCAAGATAAGTAATGATACGTTTGAATTTCTCATGGATTATCTGGCAAAATATCGGAAAATCCTGCAACATCAGGATTACCTGTTTGTGAATATCATGGGTGAGAACATTGGAAAGCCATTAAGAGTGGACAGTGTATATGATATGTTGGACCGAATGGAAAAGAAAACCGGAGTTAAAATCACACCCCACATGTTACGTCACTATTTTGCAAATATGCGAAAGCAGGCAGGATGGGAACTGGAAATGATCAGTCAGGCATTGGGGCATAAACATTTGGATACGACTATAAAGTATCTGGACTGGCTGGATGATGAACTGATAGAAGCAAGTAATGAGTTTTATGCACAACACACTGCTATTTATGGGGCGGAACGTCTGCTGGAGTAGGGAGGTGTGAGAAATACCTATATATTTATTGCAACAGGCAGAACACATAACAGAATCTGAAGTAGATATTGAGAAGAAAAAGCAGGAACTATATTCAGAAATTGATGCACTTGGAATAAAAAGCGATTCAAGAATTAACAAATTGAAAAAGTTCTTGGCAGATAGAAAAATCTGGCATCTGGAAGAAATGGATTATCCTTTGCGAAATTCGTATGAACAATATTTAAGAGGACAGATACGATCACAAATTGTATCTTTCTATTTGAAAATATATGATACGGTAAAACAACAACATATCTATCAACAAATGCAGACGCTAAATGGAAAGCGGATATATGAATGGAAATATCAAAATAAAATTTATTTTCTGAAGTATTATCCGGAAAAGGAAATAGCTGAGACCTTTGAAACTTCTTATAAAACAAACCTATTGGTGTGGGATTTTACACAAAATTGTTCAGAAGTTTTAAAGAAACAAATTTTTTATACGTTGAGTCGTATCATTGCCAATACTTCAATGTCTAAGGCTTATAGAAATGTCAGGTTAAAATCCTTAAAACTTCTTTATGATTCTTGTGTTCAGTTAAATATTACGGATATTGGATTGCTGGAAATGGAACAAGTGGAAACTATTTTAAAGAATTTTCCCGAAACGAGTCAACGAAGTATTTTAGGTGAATGCAGAAGAGATGCGTTTATGCAGCAGGAACAGATCCAATGGGAAGCAAATGTATGGTATCTGGAACGATTACATCTTGGAAAACATCGGATAGACGAAAGTAAATCCTTAATTAGCATTTCTTTTATGGAAGTCAAGGAAATACAGAATCGAGAAATTTTACAGGCATACATGAAATATGAACTGGGAATTACTGGACAGGCAGTCAGCACGATTGTACGAAGATTTGTATGTATTAGAAATTTTATTGAACTGCTGGAACAAGAAAAGATACTGGCGATTCATGCAACTGTCGCAGAAGTAAAAAAGTATGCAGACGGCTTGCGAGAACGGGGAATACAGGCAAAGGGATTTAATGAAAGAATTTTCGGTATCGGTCATTTTTATAAATTCATGGAAGTTAAACAGTATATTACAAGAATGCCATTCCGAATTGAATATTTCCAACAAAAAGAAGTAATAGTACATCATGATCGTAGCGTTGAGGAAACAGTATATATGGAAATTTTGAAAAAATTATATCTTTTTCCAGAGCGATTACGATGTATGTTCCTACATCTGTGGTGTCTAGGATTACGGGCGAGTGAAGTGTGTACATTGAAAGGAAATGCTTATTATCAGCAGGGCGAGGATTATTGGATTCAGGTGTATCAGGTCAAAATGAAGAATTATAAAAGGATTCCAATCCCACAGGCACTTTATCAGATTATGAAAGTATACTTGAAAAAACATGAAATTCAGCCTGAAGAATTCATTTTTAAAAACAGCAGAGGTGGTGCTTGTCTATATGGTACATTCCGAACTCAGATGATAGAAGCGTGCCGGGAAAATAAGATTGCAAATGGAGAATATTTATTTCAATCACACGATTATCGACATACAGTAGCAACTATGTTTTATGACAGTCATGTATCACTGCAAAGTATCAGGGATTATCTTGGACATACTTATGAAGAGATGACAAGACAGTATATTGATTATATGCCGCAAAGGATTGCAAAAGCAAATGATGAGTTCTTTGAAATGCAAGGAAGTAGTTTAGCATCATGGCTAAAGAAAGAGGAAAAAGATGGAAAATGATATTATATACTTCAGCGATTTCCCCAATTTACAAGAAACAGGGACACGTAAGGATAATGGAAAATTTGATTTAACGTTGCTTCCAACGCAAGAATTAAAGGAAGAGTTTCGAGGTTATATTATGTATCGCTGCAAAAACGGAACGTTTAGAGCATTGATTCAGGATCGAACAGCTTATAATCATATTGCAAAGTTTTTGAACAGCAGAATAAATCGGAGAATCAAAAGCCTTGGAGATAGAAATCCAGAAAAATGGATATCACTTTTAAAAGGCTGGATGTTAGAACAGGGAATAACTATTGTAAAAGAAAAGAAGAGTGTGTATGGTACAGTAAGCTATGGCGAAGCAGTGACGATATTATATTTCAGAAACGTACTGAAATTTTTAGGGCCAGAAGATTTACGGGATGAGATAGAAAAAGATGTTTGGGAACTAAAAAATCTGGATATTAAAATCAGATCCAATCCAATTTATAATGTAAAAACACTGGATTTCAGAAAAATATATCAGCCAGATATCAGGGAAGAATGTAAGAAAGCTGTTTATATGAATCTGCAGTATGAAGCAATAGGAACTGTACAGGGAGAATTGACAATAATGAGGATATTCTCAGAATATCTCCAAAAAGAGTATTCCAAAATAAAAAGCTGCAGTGAAATAGACAGAGAAGTGTTGGAAGAATTTTTGATACATCTGTCAACAAAAGATACTTCCCATAGTGCGAATAGTTCTTATGTAATTTCATTAAGACGACAGTTAGAGACAATCGGAAAAATTTACAGCTATGAAAGATTGGAGCATTTATTTATTAATACGGATATTCCACCGGAAGTAAATGCAGAATTTAGAGTGTATTCTGATGATGAAATGAAACGACTGAATGCGGAAATTACACAGATGGATGTACAGATTGCAAGATGTCTTCTGATACATCAGATGCTTGGAACTAGGATATCAGATACCCTTACACTGAGACCAGATTGTCTGACGAGAGAAAATGGCCAAGATATGATTGAAATATATCAAGTTAAAACTAAAAGATATAAAAAACCGATCAGTAAAGAACTTGCAAAACTGTTACAGAGTTCTATTGAATATACACAGGAAAAGTTCGGTGATACAGAATACATATTTGTTAATGAAAAAGAACCTGACCGCCCGATGCAGTATATGGCTATAAAAACAAAAGTCATGTCCATGATACAGGAAAAGCAGTTGAAAGATGATCATGGCGAATTATTCGGGTTTGGAACGCACATGTTCCGGCACTACTATGGCGTCAAACTTACAGAAATGCATCTGGATGACTGGACGATAGCGAGACTATTGGGGCATAAAAGACTGAATAATGTACAGCATTACCGGAAAATGAGCAATCAAAGAATGGCAGACGAAACCAGAGAAGTAAGACAGAGGATGAGTGACATCATATATATGAGTCTGGCAAGATGGGGTGAAGAATATGAGCAAATACGACAAGATGATTGAGGAAAATCAGAGAAAAAGTAAAGAGAAAATTGAACTGGCATTGCAAGCAATACAAGATATGCTGGCAAATAAAGAACGTATCAGCGTTCCAAAGCTGATGAAGAAAACTGGATTGTCGAGAGGATTCTTTTATAAAAATCCAACCGTCCGGGATACATTGAACCAAGCAGTAGAGCAACAGGCCGGAATGATAGATCCAAGAAGAGAAATTCTGAACATGGCGATGGAAAAACAGATTGAACTGTTGAACCAGAAGGTGGCAGCTCTGAGCAGAGAAAATAAGGAACTGAAGAGAAAGAACGAAAAGTTACAGAAGGCATTACGGAAACAGGATTTGAATTTTATTAAGAACTTATAACATTGAAAATAATAAGATGGAAGAGATGTGTGCAGACACATCTTTTCATCGTTGAGGATAAAATATATAGAATGAGAATGGGATTGTTTTATGGTATACTAAAAGTGAAATGCTAACTTTGATATGAGGTATAAAACAATATGACAGAAATACAAATTAAAAATTTAATTAAAGAATATGAAAAAGAATATATTGAGTTTATGGAAATTGAGAAATTACCACAGTATAAGATAGATTTTTTTGAAATTAATGTTGAGGAAAGCGATGCAGCAGGATTCGCTTCAGCCGCCCAAGCTTACTATAATACGAAAACAGATGAACATATATTAAGGATATGCAAAAGTTCGGAAATACCAAGGTATATTGTGTTTCATGAATTTACGCATATTTTAGATACGGAAATGTATGCAAAGCAAGATTCTTGGAAATATATGGCTTTGTCTGGTTATACAGAATATCATGCAGCACAAGTTGAATTGATGATAATGTTAGGAGCAGATAGTATACAAACTCAAGATTTTTCATTTACAGTTGATGTTGAAATAGGTAATAGTACAGTTAGGAATTACCTAAACTCAAGACATCAATTAGTAGTGAATATGATGAATAGAACAGATTTTCCAAGAGATATTGAAGCATTAAAAACAACGGTAGGTGTGCTATATAATTATTTTGGAGTGCGTTCTATATGTAAAATGTATGCGAAAGATTATACTGAAGAAGTGGATAACACAATTATTATTCAGAAACTTTCAAAAGTATTATTTGAAGAGATAAATAGCTTTATGGTTGGATGGTTTAATGAAGCACAAGTAGAGCTGAGCTTTGTGTCATATATGAAAATAATGTGGCCTATGCTTCAAAGCTATTTTGGAAAAGAATGAAAGATAGTAACAGTAAACACAGTTTTGTATACAGTTAAACCCAGTAAAATCAACGCATGAGGGGAACTGGCTACATTTTAATTTCCAATCTGGTGGTATGTGGCCCCGACAATCATCAATACATTTTTGGAAACTTATGATTTTAGCGGTAAAAAGATCGTGCTTTTTGCAACATCCGGTGGAAGTGGATTCGGTAATACTATAAAGGAATTACAGCTGTCCGCGCCAGATGCAGTTATCATAGAAGGCAGCCTGTTAAATCGTGGAACAAAACAGGAAATCAGTGATTGGGTAAAATCTTTATAAATAACAGTGCTATGGAGGGATACATAATATGGGAAAAATAATACAGACAGCAGGAAGAAATGCACTTGGCGAATTCGCACCGGAGTTTGCACATTTTAATGATGATGTGCTTTTTGGCGAAAACTGGAATAACCAGGATATTGATGTAAAAACAAGAACTATCATCACAGTGGTTGCGCTGATGGCTTCTGGAATTACAGATTCTTCTTTAAAATATCATCTTCAAAATGCAAAAAATCATGGTGTAACACAAAAAGAGATTGCTGCAGTGATCACACATGTCGCATTCTATGTAGGTTGGCCAAAAGCATGGGCTGTTTTCAATCTTGCAAAGGAAGTGTGGGAAACAGGCGAAGGAGATTTGCCATACGAAGAGGAAGCGATGCGTGCGCATGCAAAAGAAATGATGTTTCCGATTGGTGCACCAAATGATGGGTTTGCACAGTATTTTTCTGGAAGAAGTTTTATTGCACCGATTTCTACTTCCCAGGTTGGAATTTTCAATGTAACATTTGAACCAGGATGTAGAAATAACTGGCATATTCATCATGCAAAAAGTGGGGGAGGACAGATCCTGGTATGTGTTGCCGGAAGAGGATATTATCAGGAAGAAGGGAAAGATGCTGTAGAAATAAAGCCAGGCGACTGCATCAATATTCCGGCAGAAGTGAAACACTGGCATGGCGCCGCAGCGGATGAATGGTTTTCACATCTAGCAATAGAAGTTCCGGGCGAAAATGGTTCTAATGAATGGCTTGAACCGGTAAGTGATGAAGAATATGGGAAATTACAATAGGAAGGTGAATGAAATGTTTGATAATAGTATTGTATTGAATAATGGAGTGAAAATTCCACAGCTCGGAAAGCTCTTGAGGATGCTTATAAGGCAGGAAAACTTAAGGCAATTGGAATTTCCAATTTTCTGATTGAAGATACTGCAAGTCTTCTTGAAACAGCAAAGATTAAGTCAATGGTAAATCAGATTCTTCTTCATATCAGTAATACACCAATGGAGTTAGTAGAATATTGCCAGAAGAATAATATTGTTGTAGAAGCATACTCACCAATTGCTCATGGTGAAATATTAAATCAACCGGAGATAATTACGATTGCAAAGAAATATGGTGTGACTGTTCCACAGCTCTGCATTAGATATACGCTTCAGCTTGGTGCCATTTCTCTGCCAAAAACAGGTAATCCTGAACATATGAAGAGTAATGCAGAACTAGATTTTGAAATTAGTGCTGAAGACATGGAACTGTTAAAAAATTTTAAGAAAATTAAGAGCTATGGTGATAGTGGAATCTTCCCTGTTTATGGCGGAAAGATGTAAGAAATATAAAAAAGATGTTTTGCGTATTGCTTCGGAACTTATGCTTGAAAAATGAGGATATTGTGGAATTGTTGAAGCAAGTATTCGGATAAAAATGTGATGTGTTATACAGTTAATTTGTAACCCATTTTTACACCTTATTTATACCTTTGGAAGACCGGATCGGCTTAGTTAGAATAGTAAAGGCGCAGGTTGAATCTTGCGTCTTTTTTCTTAGATTATGTGATTACATATTACTTGAAAAATTAAATAACATATGATAAATTATAAATGTGATGTAAAAAGAGTCACATTTTATAAAAAGGTGATTAATATGAAAGAATTTTTGGAAAAATCATTACAGCAAAATGTAATAATGACGGAGAATAAAGAGGTATATAAAAAGCTTCCGTTAGCATATCGTGGAAGATATAATATTTTTACGGTAGAGATGAATGGTGTATTATGGATGGCTATTCATCCCAAAGAGAATGTCGGACTTGTTATGTTACGTAGAGATAGAGCTGGCGTAGAAAAAATGACAGGATTAAACTGTGCAATATTCCTTGATCGAACTACATTTTATATAAAAGAAAAATTGATGGAAGAAGGAATTCCTTTTGTTATAGACGGAAAGCAAGTATTTCTTCCATTTATTGGTTATTTGCTGAGTAAGGAAAATGAAAGAGAATTGCCACCAGTTCATTTAATTTCATTTTTGACGCAAAAAATGCTTCTGATTGCTATTTATGAACGATGGAATGAAGTGAGAGTATCTGGTGCGGCAAAACGTTTGGAAGTGTCAACAAAATCTGCAAGCAGGTGCTTTGATGAGTTGGAATATTTAAATGTTAATGTGTTGGGCATGAAAGGTAAATCAAGAGTTATCAATATTCCGGATGACCGAGAACAATTATGGCAGCAGATTGAGAGTGTGTTAAGAAATCCAGTGATCCGAAGATTTATATTGAGAAAAGATATGAAACTTGAAAAGAAAGCAGGTATTTCTGCTTTATGTGAGTATTCTCTTTTGTCCGATAACGCTTATCCTACCTATGCGGTAACGAAGAAAGAGCTGAAAGCTAGTGGAGTGAAAGAAGAAAAGCAAGCAAGTGAATTGGAAGAAATTGGATGTGTTGTTTTGGAAGTTGGATATTTCACTGATTTTTTGGGAAAAGGCTTGCAGGACCCTTTGAGCGTAGTACTGTCACTGACAGAAGAAGAGCAAGAAGAGGAACGGGTAGATATTTCTATTAATGAGATGTTGGAGGAATATGTATGGTCAAGGGATTAGATACATTTCAGAAGTACTTTAAAGATTATGAAGAACAGTATGTTTTAATAGGTGGCACAGCCTGTGATATTCTGTTTGAAAGCAATGAAGTAAATTTCAGGGCAACAAGAGATCTGGATATGGTTTTGATTATTGAAGCAAGTATTTGGATAAAAATGCGATGTGATATACAGTTAATAAGTATGTACCGATGTGGGATGTTCGGGAAGCAATGTATCCAGAGAAGATGACCACAGAACAGCTAGCAGAGGCAATGGAAGATCTGACAGATATGCAGAATCATGTATTGCCGTATTTGCAGAGCTTTTGTAGTCTAGAAGAAAAAGGTGTACAGGAGCGGAGAGAACAGCAGATTGCAGAAAAAAGGAGAACAAAATGGAATCAGATATCATAAAAATAAGTCATCTAACTAAGAGCTTTGGCGATGTGAAAGCTGTTAATGACCTGAATTTCAAGGTTAAAAGGGGAGAACTGTTTGCTTTCCTTGGCGTTAATGGTGCTGGAAAGAGTACAACAATTTCTATTATATGTGGTCAACTTCACAAGGATAGTGGGAGCGTGGAGGTTGACGGAGTAGCCTCTGAAAAGCTGGGAAATGAGCTGGGTAAAAAACTGGGAATTGTATTTCAGGATAGCGTGCTAGATAAACCACTTACTGTAAGAGAAAACTTGAAAAGCAGGGCTGCGCTCTATGGAATCACTGGAATGGAATTTGATGTGAGGCTTCAAGAGCTTACAGAACTTCTTGGATTTGAAGATTATATAAACAGACCTGTCGGTAAATTGTCAGGAGGACAGCGGAGAAGGATTGATATAGCCAGAGCGTTGTTACATAAACCTGAAATATTAATTCTGGATGAACCGACCACCGGTCTTGATCCGCAGACAAGAAGGCGGATATGGGAAGTTATTGAAAAACTTAGAGCAGATGAGAATCTTACGGTATTTCTCACGACGCACTATATGGAGGAAGCTGCTAATGCGGGATATGTCGTAATCCTTGATAAAGGAAGCATAGTAGCTGAAGGAACACCATTTGAATTAAAGAGTACCTATGTGCAGGATACAGTATCAATCTATGGTGTGACAGAAGATGAAATCAAGTCTATTGGTATGAATTATAAGGCAATCAGGGACGGATATCAGATAAAAATAAGAAATACGATAGAAGCAACAAAGCTTATCGTTACGCATCAGCAGATATTCAGAGATTACGAGGTTGTAAAAGGTGGAATGGATGATGTATTTCTTGCAGTAACTGGTAAGGTACTTGGAGGTGAAAACGAATGAAGGCAGTTATTTCTCTTATAAATAGGAATAGGAAATTATTTTTCAGAGATAAAGGAATGTTTTTCTCTGCACTTATCACATCATTTATTTTGATTGTATTGTATGCGACATTTTTAGCAAAAGTTTATAAAGACTCTTTTACATCAGCATTTCCAGAAGGATTTACGATTGCAGATAAATTGATAGACGGGACAGGTGCATCTCAGCTTGTTGCAGCTCTCTTAGCAGTAAGCTGTGTGACAGTAACATTCTGCGTGAATCTTACGATGGTGCAGGATAAAGCAAGTGGTGCAAGAAAAGATTTTAATGTATCTCCGGTAAGCCGTTCAAAGATAAATCTTGGATATTTTCTGGCAACAGTGCTTAATTCACTTATGGTAAATGGGCTGGCACTTGTGATTGGACTTATCTACATAGGAAAAATGGGCTGGTATTTAAGCTTTGTGGATGTACTTTGGATTATTTTTGATGAGATTCTTCTGGTGCTATTTGGTAGTACACTTTCAAGTATTATAAGCTATCCGCTTACTACGCAGGGGCAGATGTCAGCAGTAGGAACAATTGTCAGCGCAGGCTATGGCTTTATCTGTGGAGCATATATGCCAATCTCTAATTTTGGCTCTGGATTGCAGAAAGCATTGTCATATCTTCCGGTGACTTATGGAACTTCACTTATTAAGAATCATATGCTACGTGGCATATTTGAGGAGATGGAGAGTGAGAAGCTGCCAGAGGAGCTGATTACAGCTATTAGGGAAACATTGGACTGCAATCCGCAGTTTCATGGAAATGTAGTAAATACTACACAGATGATATTAATTATGGTTGGCAGTATCGTGGTGTTGGGAGTGATTTTCCTGCTTATGACACGTCTGCCAGAAAAAGAAAACAGGTAAAGAAGCATAGAAAAGAATTTTGAAAATGAGGAAAATAATATGTTAAAAATTGAACATCTGACAAAAAGATACGGTGATAAAACAGCAGTAGACGATTTGAATTTGCATATACAGAAGGGTGAAATCTATGGGTTTATCGGTCATAATGGAGCCGGTAAAACAACCACATTAAAGTCTGTTGTGGGAATTATTGATTGGATATGACAAAACTGCCAAATGGAAAAAAGTGTTTTTGAATTTACAGGGAATGATTTCGGTACTGCTGACCACAGCAGGAATAGGCGAACTTCATTATATAAAAGGTGCTACGACCTGGTATTCCATGGGATTTTCTGTGTATATCTGTTATGGAACCCTGGTGCTTTATTATGGAGCAATTTTATATATTGTTGCAAGCAGAAGAAGGTTTCTGGAAAGTGGAAAAATACTGGAAACGCTTACGTGTATTGGAATTGCAGGAGGCATATTGGCGATACAGATCTGTTTTTTAGATGTAGCAAATCAATGATTCTGAATGCAGATAAAATTGATTATGTGCATCCATCGATTTCAGGGAGATTCGAGGCTGTATTATCAAACGGTGAAACTGTGCTCGTATCGCGTAAATATGTAAATAATTTAAAACACAAACTCGGAATGTGGAGGTGATAATTCATGAGAAAAGTGATTCCTGTAATAAGAAGATATATTATGGTATGTGGAATTATTATGATTGTATCCTTTTGCATGTGTAGTCTGTTCGGACAGGAAACCGTAATGAATATTGCAGTATATATGGGGCAATGTATGTTATTTGCATTAGTTGCAGAGTTATCTGTATTGGTATATTACTCCAAGGAGGAGCTGACACAAAGGCAGTGGTGGATACGTACCATTATTCATTTGGTTATACTGGAAGCTGTTTTGCTTCCGATTGCTCATTGCTGGCATTTTTGGTATAGTCCGATAGATGCGGTGATTTATGCGGCATTTATTCTGCTTGGGAAAATAGTGTGGCATATGGTGGATTTTGGAGTTAGTGTGAAAACAGCAGCTGATATTAACCGGTTAATCAGAAATCGTAAAAGAAATGGTTAGAATGCATACATAGAGATAGTTTCAAGTATAAGGAGAAAAAACATGGAATATATAAGAGTGACGAAAGAAAATATTGAAAAAGAGCATATCTGCTGTGCGATTTCAAGCAACAAGGATATACAGGTAATATCAAAGAAAAACTGGCTGAAAGAGCGATTTGATGATGGATTGGTATTTCTCAAGAGTGTAGAGCGTGGAAAATGCTTTATCGAGTATATTCCGGCAGAAAATGCATGGAATCCAATCATAGCAGAGGGTTATATGTATATTGATTGTCTGTGGGTGGCTGGTTCTTTCAAAGGCAATGGTTATTCGACTGATTTACTGAATGCCTGTGTAGAAGACAGCAAAGCGAAGGGGAAAAAGGGAATCTGTATCCTGTCAGCCGCTAAGAAAAAGCCTTTTCTGGCAGACCCGAAGTTCCTGAAATATAAGGACTTTACAGTCTGCGATAAAGCAGATAATGGTATTCAGCTCTGGTATCTGCCTTTTTCTTTGGATGCGGCTAAGCCTGAATTTAAGGAGTGTGCGAAGCATCCACATATTGAGCAGACAGGCTATGTATTGTACTATACCAATCAATGTCCGTTTAATGCAAAATATGTTCCGGTGCTTCTTGAAGTTGCCAAGGAAAGAGAGGTTCCGTTTCAGGCAACCAGACTGGAAACAAAAGAAGAAGCGCAAAATGCTCCGACACCGGTTACAACCTATGCATTATTTTATAACGGAGAATATGTCACGAATGAGCAGATGAATGATAAAAGATTTATAAAGCTTCTGGATGGGATGGAAAAATAAGTGAGCAAATTCGAACTCTACTCTCTGTAGGTTGGGGATATTCATACTCTGAAATAGAATGGTGTCATGGAGGTAACGAACATGAATCAGTATGTAACAGGTGCAGTCATAAAGAGACTGCGTGAGGAAAATGAATATTATGTGCAGATTGAGCACGATATGACAAAGCAGCATTATATATCGTTTATTGCGGCTGTTTCTGCAGACAGGATACAAATGGTGAAACTGTATCCACAGGGCAATGCAGAGGCGAGATTTAAAATGAATGGTGTGGAGAAAATCTATTTATACTGCAATTGGAGTGGACTGTTTTATCTGGATGTAGTGAAAGGTATTGCTGAGAACCGGTTATGTTCATATTGCATTTAGTGTAGGAAGTAGGGCTTCTGTGGATACATTAACGGAAAGGTTAAAAGGTGATGGATATCAGGTTGTCAGTGGTCCGAGAACTACCGGAGACGGATACTATGAAAGCTGCATTACTCTGCAAAATACTTGCAGCACTCAGGAAAAAAGTAAGAAAGCAGGCAAATACGGATAGTTCTAAGATGGCAGAGGTTATCGGAGTATCAGAAGCACAGCTTCGGTTCGTAACAAACACTGCAGCGGGAATGGGATTTATCAAGTGCGGTTCAGTGGTAATAGTAATTTCCTGAAGGTAAGCTTTTGGTTAGATTTTTCAAAGAAAAATTATAGGATAACAATACATAGTTTTAACCATGATATTCTGAAAAATTTATAGGAATGCACTATTATTAAATTGACATAGGAATGTGGTAGAGTATAATTACAATTGAATACACTGAAAAAATGGAGGAATTACATGAAAGCACATAAATATTGGTCAGTTGGAGCATTAATTACAATGTTTGGGACTTATTACACTGGATATAAAAAGCTAAAATCAAGTCATAAATACTTTGCTTTAAGTTCTATGTTATGTATGGTAATGGCGATATATACAGGTCATAAAATGATTACTGGGAATAGAAAAGAAAAGGCAAAAAAAGAGAAAGTTACAGATGAGGAGAAATAAATAATGTTGGAAGTAGGAATTAAGGCACCTGATTTTGAGTTGCCCGATCAAAATGGGAAAATACATAGATTATCGGATTATACAGGAAAAAAAGTGATTTTATATTTCTATCCCAAGGATAATACAGCGGGATGCACGAAACAGGCATGTGGTTTTTCTGAGAGATACCCTCAGTTTACCGAAAAAGGTGCAGTTATTCTTGGAGTCAGTAAGGATTCTGTATCCTCTCATAAGAGATTTGAGGAAAAATATGGATTGGCATTTACACTTTTAGCAGATCCAGAGCGGAAAGTTATTGAAGCTTATGATGTATGGAAAGAAAAGAAAAATTATGGCAAAGTCTCTATGGGAGTAGTAAGAACCACATATCTTATTGATGAACAGGGGATTATTATAAAGGCAAATGATAAAGTCAAGGCTGCAGATGATCCTGAAAATATGCTTAAGGAATTAGATTAATGAAGATAATATTATCCCCTGCTAAAAAAATGATTACAGATACTGACAGCATAGCACCGGATGCATTGCCTGAATTTATTGAAAAGACGACTGAGATACAAAGTTGGTTGAAAAGTAAGTCAAAAGAAGAACTGAAGACTATCTGGAAATGTAATGACAAAATTACAGAACAGAACTTCAATAGATTTGAAAACATGGATCTTTATCATTTACTTACTCCAGCTGTGTTATCATATGAAGGAATTGCTTTTCAATATATGGCTCCATCAGTGTTTGAAGACAGTCAGTTCGAGTATGTACAAAATCATTTGAGAATAATATCTGCATTTTATGGTGTGTTAAAACCAAGAGATGGTGTGACGCCTTATCGTTTGGAAATGCAGGCGAAGGTTGGAATAGGAGAAACAAAAAATCTGTATGAGTACTGGGGAGATTTATTGTACCGCTCAGTGATTGATAACAGCAGGGTTATAATCAATCTGGCATCGAAAGAATACTCTAAATGTATAGAAAAATATCTGACACAACAGGATAGATACATTACGATTACATTTTGTGAGTTATCAGGAGATAAACTGGTGACAAAAGGTACATATGCTAAGATGGCTCGTGGTGAAATGGTCAGATTTATGGCAGAAAACAGTATTGAAAATCCTGAGGATATTAAGAAATTTGATAGACTAGGTTATTCATTCCGTTCTGATTTATCATCAGATACTGAATATGTTTTTGAACGAAAAATAGAACAATGATTTAGATTAAAGATGCTCAGTATGGGCATCTTTTAGTAATAATGAGAATTATTACTATATTATTGACAATATAATAATGATGATATATAATCCCGTCTTTTATTTGATAATTATGCAGATAAAGATTTGCCTGTTATTTTTGTATAAATAATAATGAAACCTTTTTTATATAAATTTTTTGTGATAAAATAACAGTCAGATATATGATACAGACAGGAGACAAAAGGGTATGAAATTAGATGTTTTGGGATTGTTGGGAGCGTGTTCCTATGCATTGGACTGTGTGGAAGCAGAGTTAGTGCATGTAACATATAAGCATGCGAAGCGTGTTGCATATATGAGTGTCTGCATGGCAGAACAGATGGGAATTCAGGGGGAGAGTCTGCAGGATCTGACAGCCGGTGCGTTGTTACATGATAATGCACTGACTCAATATATTCAGGAAGAATTACACAATGATATTGCAAGTGCAATAGGTTCGGCGATTCCACTGGAGCTGGGAATTCACTGTGCGGCAGGTGAGAAGAACATGAAAGACATTCCATCCCATACGGATATAAAGAATGTCATTTTGTATCATCATGAGAATGCAGATGGAAGTGGACCTTTTGGAAAAAAATGGACAGAAGTACCGGTTTTTGCACGAATTATCCATCTATGTGATCTGCTTGACCAGGTCTGCTGCAGTGATTCTTTTGATTCAGGCACCTGGCAGAATGTAGAAGCATTTCTTCAGGAAATCACAGGTTCTATAGCGGATGAAGAATGTATAGAAGCATTTAGACATGCTTTTTCTGAACAACATTTTCTGTCACTTGGAGAAAAAGATGTGGAGACTCGTTTATGGAACAGAGTGCCGCGTACAAAACAAGATCTTAGCTTTGAACAGATTAAAGTACTGGCGAAATTTTTCGCACGCATCGTAGACTATAAATCACCATTTACGAGTACACACTCCATAGGTGTGGCGGCAGATGCTGAGAAATTATCCAGATTTATGGGATTTGATGAGGAGACAATGCAGAAAATGTATCTTGCAGGAGCGCTGCATGACATTGGAAAGGTTGCCATAGGTAACAAAATTCTGGAGAAGCCGGGAAGACTGACGGATGATGAGTTTGCAGTTATGAAACACCATGCAGCATATACTTATTCTATTCTGTCAGAAATCGATGATTTTGAAGAGATACGTGACTGGGCTGCCTTTCACCATGAAAGACTGGACGGGACAGGCTATCCATTTGGAAAAACAGCTGCTGAATTAAACACACAGGAACGCATCATGGCGTGTGTCGATATTTATCAGGCACTGACAGAAAGCCGCCCGTATAAACAGGGAATGCCACATGAAAAAGCTTACGGTATTTTAAATGATATGGTAGAAAAAGGATGGCTTGATGGAGAAATCGCTTCACAGGTTGATGCTTGTTTTGATCAGAAAATGACAGACATAATTCATGAGGAGAAACAGCTTGGAGAATAAAAAATTATTCCAGATTGGTGATGTGGCAAAAATGTTTCATATCAGTGTTGGCAGCTTGCAGCATTATGAACAGGCAGGTCTGTTGAAACCAGAATACACAGATCCGGAAACAGGCTATCGCTATTATAGTGCACGTCAGTTTGAGGTTTTAAATACGATTCGTTACTTGCGCGTTTTGGATATGCCATTGGGTCAGATTGGAGAGTTTTTGGGAAACAGAGACATCGACGTGATAGAAGATAAGTTGTTAAATCAGAAAAAACTGATAGAAAAAAACGGCGGGAGTTGGAAATAATCGAACGCAAGATATAAAAGCAGCATATCCTACAATCGGAAAAGGAACTGTATATAGAAATCTTGATATATTGGTAGATGAGGGTTCGTTAAGGAAGGTTGAAGTTCCGGATGGAGCGAATAGGTTCGATTTTTCATTGAAAAATCATTACCATGTCAGGTGTATAAAATGCGGCGAAGTTTCAGATGTGGATATGGATGAAATACCGGATTTGCTGGAAAGAATTCATAACACTCATGGAATCGAATTTTTGGATTATGATATTTCATTTAAAGGTATTTGCCCAAAATGCAGGAAAAAATGGATAGGAAAGCAATGTATAAGTTGAGTTATGGATTGTTTGTACTGACTGCCAGGGAAGATGAAAAAGACAATGGATGTATTATTAATACAGCCATTCAGGCAGCTTCAGAACCGAACCAGTTAAGTATCTGCGTCAACAAAGCAAATTACACGCATGACATGATTCAGAGAACTGGAAAATTCACAGTATCAGTCTTAAGTCAGAAGGCACGGTTTGAATTGTTTAAACATTTTGGCTTCCAATCAGGAAGGGATACCAATAAATTTGAAGCATTTGAAAAGTGTGCTAGGGGTACAAATGGTATTTATTATATTACAGAAGATACAAATGCATACATTTCTGTAACAGTTAATAAAACGGAGGACTTAGGATCACATACAATGTTTATCGGTGAGATAACAGATATGGAAGTTTTAAGTAATGTTCCTTCTGTCACATATGATTATTACCAGAATAATATTAAACCTAAGCCACAGGCAGTCGGAAAAACCGAGGATGGGCAGACAATATGGCGTTGCAGAATTTGTGGATATGAATATGTAGGAGAAGAATTACCGGATGATTTTATATGTCCTTTATGTAAGCACCCAGCATCAGATTTTGAAAAAATAGTAAAGAAAACGGAGAAAAAAGAAATGGCAGCAAACAAATACGTAGGAACACAGACTGAGAAAAATTTACAGGAGGCATTCGCAGGGGAATCGCAGGCAAGAAATAAGTATACCTATTTTGCTTCTGTAGCGAAAAAGGAAGGCTACGAGCAGATGTCAGCATTGTTTTTAAAAACCGCAGATAATGAGAAAGAACATGCAAAGATGTGGTTCAAGGAATTAGCAGGAATTGGTGATACAAAGGAAAACCTGGCGGCAGCGGCAGAAGGCGAAAATTATGAGTGGACAGATATGTATGAAGGCTTTGCTAAAACAGCTGAGAAAGAAGGATTCCCTGAGCTTGCAGCAAAATTCAGGGCAGTAGGCGAGATTGAGAAGCACCATGAGGAAAGATATCGTGCACTTCTTAAGAATATTGAAACTGCTAAAGTTTTTGAAAAGAGTGAAGTTAAAGTATGGGAATGCCGTAACTGCGGGCATATTGTGGTAGGAACTAAGGCACCTGAAGTATGTCCGGTATGTAATCATCCACAGAGCTATTTTGAAGTACATGAAGAGAATTATTAAGGGGATGAGATTATTACGAGAGTGAAATGTGTGAAATGCGTGGACATTACAAGCACAAGGAAAACACGGCAGAAATAGCTATAGCAGTCAAGAACAGTGCTTATGAGATTATAAACAAAAGGCACGCTATATATTATGGAATCGCAATGTCTGTAAAAAGAATCTGCGAAGTGATTATGAGAGATGAAAAATCAATACTCCCAGTATCTCATATGATTCATGGAGTATATGACATTGACGGAGTATCGTTAAGTATGCCGGCTATTGTAGGTGCAGATGGCATTGAGTCTGATATACCTATTAATTTAAGTGGAGAGAAAGCGTTAAAGCTTAAGGAATCCGCAGATTCTTTGAAAAAGATTATAGAGACAATTGGATTATAAATTTTACACATGGAAGGAGATAAAAGCATGGAAGTAAAGTATTATATATGTAAGCATTGTGGAAACATTGTTGAAAAGGTAAAGGATAAGGGGGTACCTGTAATTTGTTGCGGAGAACCTATGCAGGAATTAAAAGCCGGAGTGACAGATGCTGCTGTTGAGAAGCATGTACCTGTATATACGGTAGAAGGCAGTCATGTTCATGTCGTGGTCGGAGAGACAAAACATCCAATGCTTGAAGAGCATTTCATTGAGTGGATTACATTAAATACAAACCAGGGAATATACAGAAAACAGTTAAATCCAGGGCAGGAGCCGGTAGCAGATTTTTGTCTTTGCGATGGAGAATATGTAGAAGAAGTATACGCATACTGCAATCTTCATGGGTTCTGGAAATGCTAAAAACACTTGACATTCGTGCTGAGATTACAAAATAATTCAGATACAACAGTAATATATGCTGTGTATTAATATATTTATAAGGAGGAACAAACTAATGAAATATGTATGTGACGTTTGCGGATGGGAATATGATGAAGAGGAAGGTTATCCAGAAGGTGGTATTGCACCAGGAACAAAGTGGGAGGACGTTCCAGAAGATTTTGAATGCCCATTATGTAATGTTGGAAAAGATCAGTTTTCAGAAGTTGAATAAAATTCTGATTATTTAAATACGGATAGATAAACAAAAACCCTGGTGCGTGTGAGCAACAGGGTTTTTTATTGCGATAGTTTGTGATGATATCACAGAAAATGATTTACCTTTTGCTTATAATGTAACTACAAACAAAGTAAGGAGGTAGTCTAAATGAGATTAAAAGATAAAGTTGCAATCATTACGGGTGGAAGCCGTGGTATAGGATTTGCTACAGCTGATAAATTCTTGAAGGAAGGTGCTTCAGTTGTGTTGGCAGCAAGTTCACAGGAATCGGCAGACGTTGCTGTAGATAAATTAAAAGAAAAATATCCAAATGCAATAGTTGCTGGAATTAGTCCAAATCTGGCAAGCATGGAGTCTGTCAGAAAGGCTTTTAAAGAGGCAACTGAAAAATATGGATGTGTCGA